>CAMAVD010000059.1 GCA_945861575.1 Akkermansia muciniphila | reverse complement strand
GCATGACCGACGAGGAGACTAGGAAAACGGGCGACCTGCTTATGAGCTTAGCGGGAAAGCATTCCATTCTGGTCATTGAGCACGATATGGTCTTCGTGCGGCAGATTGCCAGGACGGTGACCGTCCTGCATCAAGGAAGCCTTCTATGCGAAGGGACCGTGGACCAGGTGCAGCGGGATGAACGAGTGATCGAGGTCTATCTCGGTCGCAAAAAGCGGGATGCCTAGACCTCATGCTTTCCTTAACAAATCTGAGCGCCAGTTATGATGGGTCACGCATCTTGCGCGATGTGAGCCTCTTGGTCGAACGAGGCAAGGTGACCTGTCTCATGGGGCGCAATGGGGTGGGTAAAACCACCACCCTGAAATGCATCATGGGTTTGCTGAGTCCTGACGCAGGCTCCGTCTCTTTGGGGGGGAAAGAGTTATCCACTCTCAAGCCCGAGGAACGCGCCCGAGAAGGTCTGGGTTACATCCCACAGGGGCGTGAAATTTTCCCCAGCCTTACCGTCTTGGAGAACCTTCAGATCGGGGCGGTTGCCCAGGGGCGAAAGCTTCACTCCGAGCTGGACCGGATCTATGAGCTCTTTCCGGTGCTCAAGGACATGACGAAACGCAAGGGCGGTGTTCTGAGCGGAGGTCAGCAGCAGCAACTCGCCATCGGCAGGGCGCTGGTCACGCACCCCAAAGTGCTGCTTCTGGACGAACCAACCGAGGGGATTCAGCCCAACATCATCGACCAGATCGGGGAAACCATCAAGCGTCTCAGTAAGCACGGCTTGGAGGCGGATCCTTCCGCCCGCGAGATCAGCCATGCCATCAAAGAGATTCGTGCCGAGGGGAGCATCGGAATCCTTCTGGTGGAACAGTATTTGGACTTCTGTTTGGATGTGGGTGATAGCTTCTGCATCATGGACCGGGGCAGCTTGGTCGCGAGCGGTCCGATCGCCGATCTGAGCGACAGCCTCATCAAGGAGCATCTTGCGGTATGAAAGGTTCTTGCGTCCGCCCTGCCGTTTCGGTTCCTTTGCGCCATGCCCGTTGTTGACGAAGTGGCCAACTCCCGGCGGGGGGCCGCCGATCTGTGTGTCTCCATGGTCTCCGGCCAGAGCACACTGACGGCCTGCTATTCCAGCAGCCCACTGAAGTTGCTCGCCCCCGCCTCCCGCGGTCTGAGCGTCTGGGCCTACCTTAGCAATCTCGGAGGCGGACTTGTCGCTGGGGATGAGACTCAGCTTCACTGCCGTGTCGAGGCTGGAGCTCGCTGCTTCGTTGGGACCCAATCGTCCACCAAGGTTTATCGCAATCCGGAGCGCCTCCCGTGCACCCATCTTACCCGTGCCGTCCTGGAGGAGGGTTCGTTGCTCGTCATGGCTCCGGATCCCGTGCAGGGTTTCGCGGACTCGAGCTATTCCCAGTCACAGACATTTCATTTGGGGAAGGCGGCATCGCTGGTTTTGGTGGATTGGTACACCTCCGGTCGCATGGCTCGTGGGGAGCGCTGGGCCTTCCATCGACTCCAGAGCCGAAACGAAGTCTGGATGCACTCCGCCGCTTCTCTTGATCCGCAGTCATCAGAGCCAGGGCAAACGCTCGCTTTCCTTGACTCGCTCACGCTGGACAGCTCGAAGCATACCCTAAACTCAGCGCATCGCCTGGGGCGCTTCAACTGCATCGCCATGGTCCTTCTCCTTGGGCCCCTCGTGGGAGAGGGCGTTGCGCAGATGCTAAACTCTGTCGCGCAGCAACCCGTCCTGACCGCGGCGACACTCTGTCTTAGCGCGAGCCCCCTCGCCGGCGGCGCTTTGCTTCGCATTGCCGGGATGAACACTCGCGACGTCGGACGCGAGATTGAGCGTCATCTGGCTTTCATTCCACCCCTCTTAGGCGACAATCCTTGGGCAAGACGCTTCTGAAACCCTTTGTTCACCACAACTCCAAACCTGCATATCGATGCACCTCTCTCCTCGCGAAATTGACAAGCTGATGTTGCACAGCGCCGGATTTCTGGCGCAGAAGCGCCTAGCCCGGGGTGTGCGACTGAATCATCCTGAAGCCGTGGCGCTCCTGGCCACCCAACTGCTGGAGCTTATCCGTGACGGGCGACGCGTCGCAGAGCTCATGAACCTGGGACGCACCATGCTGGGTCGTCGACATGTGATGCAGGGTGTGCCTGAGCTCATCGCTGAGGTACAGGTCGAGGGGACTTTTCCCGATGGGTCTAAGCTGGTCACCGTGCATCATCCGATATCGAGCGAGGAGGGCAATCTGGAGCTCGCCTTGCGGGGTAGCTTCCTTCCCGTACCGGACGCGGCACTCTTCCCGCCTAGCGAAACGGAGCTGACGCCTCCGGTTTTCGAGATCCAGGAGGGCGAAATCGAGTTGAACGCCGGCCGACAGACGGTTCAGCTTCGAGTCGCCAACCTGGGAGACCGGGCGGTGCAGGTGGGAAGCCATTACTCGTTTATCGAAACAAATGCCTCCCTGCAATTCGATCGCTCTCTCGCCTACGGCAAGCGCTTGGATATCCCCGCTGGCACCGCGGTGCGCTTCGAACCGGGCGAAGTGAAGGTGGTCACTTTGGTTGAGATCGCTGGGCGTAGGGTGATTCAGGGTGGCAATAACCTGGCTTCAGGGAAAGTCAGCACTCTCGGACGGCGAGCTGCCATGAAAAGGATCAAGGCCAAGGGTTTTTCACATCTGGAGGAATAGCATGTCGCACAAAATCAAACGATCGCACTATGCCCAAATGTTTGGCCCAACCACCGGGGACAAGGTCCGACTGGGGGACACCTCGCTGATTCTTCAAGTGGAGAAGGACTTCACTGTCTATGGAGATGAGTGCAAGTTCGGAGGCGGAAAGGTGATTCGCGAGGGAATGGGCCAGGCCGCTGGAGTCTCGGAAAAGAACGCCCTGGATGCCGTGATCACCAATGCACTCGTCGTCGATCATACCGGCATTTATAAGGCCGACATTGGTATCAAGGCGGGTCTCATCGCTGGAATCGGAAAGGCGGGCAACCCGGATATCATGGCGGGAGTCGGGCGCAAAATGATTGTTGGCGTGACGACGGAAGTGATCGCGGGCGAAGGGTTGATCCTGACCGCCGGAGGTTTCGACAGCCATGTGCACTTCATCTGTCCTCAGCTGGCGCATGAGGCGATCGCCGCCGGCTTGACCACTTTGGTCGGGGGAGGAACCGGTCCCGCCTCGGGCACTTGCGCAACAACGTGCACTCCCAGCCCGTTTTATATTCGGGCCATGCTTCAGGCAACTGACGGGCTTCCCCTGAACATTGGACTCACCGGCAAGGGCAATACCGCTCGACCTGCTGGACTCGCTGAACAGATCAAGGCAGGTGCCATGGGGCTCAAGCTCCACGAGGACTGGGGCACGACCCCCGCTGCCATCGATTGCTGTCTGAGGATGGCCGATCGGCAGGATGTTCAGGTGACCATCCACACGGATACTCTGAACGAGTCCACTTTCGTGGAGGGAACCATCGCCGCGATCAAGGGTCGCACCATTCATACCTACCACAGCGAGGGGGCGGGCGGCGGCCATGCGCCGGATATTATCAGGGTCTGCGGTGAGCCCAATGTGCTTCCCAGCTCCACGAATCCTACCAAGCCTTATACGGTGAACACGCTGGATGAGCATTTAGACATGCTCATGGTATGCCATCATTTGAACCCGAACCTGCCAGAGGATGTGGCCTTTGCCGAAAGCCGCATTCGTGGCGAGACCATTGCTGCGGAAGACATTCTTCATGATCTGGGGGCCATCAGCATGATGAGCTCTGACTCTCAGGCCATGGGGCGTATCGGGGAGGTCATCACGCGCACCTGGCAGACGGCCGACAAGATGAAAAAGCAACGGGGCCGGCTACCCGAGGAGAGCGCGGGCAGCGACAATGTCCGCATCAAGCGTTATCTTTCCAAATACACCATCAACCCTGCCATCTCACATGGCATGTCGCATCTCATCGGTTCGATCGAAGTGGGCAAGCTGGCGGATCTGGTTCTCTGGCGCCCCCAGTTCTTCGGAGTGAAACCGGAGATGATTCTGAAAGGCGGTGTGATTGCCTGGGCTCAGATGGGCGATCCGAACGCGAGTGTGCCCACGCCTCAGCCCGTGTACATGCGACCCATGTTTGGCGCGATGGGGTCTGCGGCGGGCGCCTCTTCGATCGCCTTTGTAAGCCAGCTCTGCAAATCGTCTGGAGCGGCCAAGGCCTACGGGCTGAACAAGCGCATCGAGGCGGTGAAGGGCTGCCGCGATATCGGGAAGAAAGATCTGAAGTGGAACACGCTCACGCCGGTCATCACTGTGGATCCAGAGACGTATGAAGTGCGTGCCGACGGTGAGCTCCTCACTTGTGAACCTGCCTCGTCGCTGCCGCTCGCGCAGCGCTTCAATCTCTTCTGAGCATGAAACGCCCCCGCTTCAAACTTCCCCCAACACCGGTTGTTGGACGGACGCGCTCTCGGAGAGTTATCGCGACCGAAGCGCCTCAAGCGGCTCTTGACTCCCGTACAGCGACACCGGTTCGCCACGGCATGGACATCCCTGAATTGGAGGCCGGGATGCCCGTCACCGAGTGGCTCGTCTGGCAGTTGGCGGACTCGGCCCTGCCGGTGGGTGGCTTCGCTCATTCAGGCGGTCTGGAGGCCGCCTGGCAGCATGGTGAGGTTCGAAATAGAACCGAGCTCGCCTCCTTCTTGGAGGCCTCACTCGATCAGGTCCGGCATGGGGCCCTGCCTCTTGTCATGGCGGGATATGATGAGCCGTCCAAGCTGGCTCAGCTTGATGCCTTGTCCGATGTTTTTCTCACCAATCATGTCGCCAATCGAGCCAGCCGACTGCAGGGGAAGGCGTTTCTCGCGGCGCTGAACCGTATCTTCTTCAATGCGGCTTCGACTGAGCGATCTTCTCAGGCCCTGCCGAATAATGGGTTCCACATTGATCGATCCCTGCAGTTGCCCTTCTCGCATTTCAA
The DNA here is from genome assembly GCA_945861575.1 of Akkermansia muciniphila. Taxonomy (GTDB): domain Bacteria; phylum Verrucomicrobiota; class Verrucomicrobiia; order Limisphaerales; family UBA11320; genus UBA11320. The sequence goes on along the minus strand of CAMAVD010000059.1, from coordinate 19,108 downwards.
TCCTGTGTTCGGAGCCTGCTTGAGGCAGTTGGAGGTTGCGAGCAGCTGCGTCGCTCGCCTGTTCGTGTTTCAACATCTTCGTAGCTTGCTTGCGGCGGCGGTTCGTCTGGGCATCCTGGGCCCGATGGATGCCCAGGCTCTCCAGTTTTCGCTCTCCACCCAGGCGCAGGCCCTCTGCGCTCCTGGCAGCATCCCGCCGGTGTCGGAGCTGTCACAAACATCCCCCCTGCTGGATCTCTGGCAGGGCGCTCACGACCGTCTGTATTCCCGATTGTTCCAGAGCTAACGCGATTCCACTTATGTCACACACTCACCCCCATTCGCACTCTCACGGTCATTCTCACTCGCATGAGCATTCGGACCATCCCGGGCAGTTTAACAGCCGCGACCTTCCCCTGGACCGTGACTACTCCCAGCGAGCCTTCACCGTTGGGGTAGGGGGGCCGGTGGGAAGCGGTAAGACAGCCCTGATGCTTCAGCTTTGTCTGCGGCTGCGTGAAACGATGCAGGTCGCGGTGGTTACCAATGACATCTTCACCAAGGAAGACGCCGAGTTTCTGACACGCCATCAGGCCTTGGACGCCAGCCGTATTCGGGCGGTGGAGACGGGGGGGTGCCCTCACGCAGCGATCCGGGAGGACATCTCGGCCAATCTAGTCGCGCTGGAAGAACTTCATCAGGCCCATCACCCTCAGATTCTTCTCATTGAATCAGGCGGCGACAATCTGGCCGCCTGCTATAGCCGGGAGTTGGCCGACTATACCATCCAGGTCATCGATGTCGCAGGAGGTGACAAGATCCCACGCAAGGGCGGACCTGGGATTACCCAGAGCGATTTGCTCGTCATCAACAAGACCGATCTCGCCAAGGCCGTGGGTGCGGACCTGAGTGTGATGGACCGGGACAGCAAGCGCATGCGGGGTGAAGGGCCCTTCGTGTTCGCCCAGGTGAAGAACGGCGTCGGAGTGGGGTCCATCGTCAGCCATATCTTGCACGCCTGGCAGCACGCTACCGGCGTTGCGCATCCTCACTGAGCCTGGGGAACGAAACCGAGCAGGCGCTGCCGGCTCTTCTCCAGATAGGGCCTTAGACGGTCAAAGCGTGGATCCTTGATCCAGGCCTCCACTGTTTGCAGTGCGACCCGATCCTGCCGGGCCAAGTCTGCCCCGCTTGGGGTGGAGTTCTGAGTGAGTAGATTGTTGGAGATCATGTAGTTCGCGTTTGGAAACACACCGGCAAAAGCGCGGAGTTCGGTGGCGTTCCGATCCTGGGTTAGGAGATACCGTTCTAGGAGTTCTCGCTGGACGGGGTCGCTCAGGTTTGCGCGGGCGAAATAGTTGGCACGAGTTTCTTCGCGTCCGGAGCTGGCTTCGGGACTCTTCAGCAGCTCCTCCAGCATCACCGCGGGCTGGCGGAGGGTCATGCGGTCGAGCGCGAGATAGGCAGCGTGCGCAGCCGCGGGATGAGTGGTATCGCGTAGCACTCGGGCGAGGTCGCCCACCAGTTCCGCTCCTCCCACGTGCACCGCGACGTCGAAGGCCTCGAGATAGCCCACCGACGGATCCGATCGCCACCCTTCATTGTTCAAAAGCTCTCGCACTTTTCCCTGGAGGTAGTTTCGTTTGTCCGCCGAGGGGCTGTTGCGGGCATAGCTGCGAAGGCTGACCGCCCATTCGTCCGCAGAGCCGGGAGTGGACAGAATCTTTTCGGCATAGGTTGCCGCTCCCATCGGGTCAATCTGGTCCAGCAGATCCAGGAGGAGAGTGCGCAGGGTAGGTGAGGTTCTCAGGCTTCCATCCGCTGCGAGCACAAACGAGGCCCCGGAATTTAGATCCGTCCCCGAGTCAAGAATCTCGCGAACGAGAATCGAAGCCTCCTCCTTCGGCAGCGCCAGGATGCGTTTCTTAAGATCCTGCAATCCAAGACCTCTCAGGCGGATGTCCGGTTGAGCTCCCGTCTGGGTGATCTGCTGGAGGATGGAGGTGTGTCCTCGGGCTTGGTAGTGGGCCTTGGATGATTCTGGGGGCGAATCGATTCTTGATGGGATTGAGGAACCCACTGGCTTTGGGGTGGATGTGCCAGTTCGGGATACCCAAAAATACAATCCGACCACGAGGATGGCCGCCAGGAGAAGGAAAGCCGCTCGGTGAACTGTGCTTTGCTGGGGTCGGTTCTGAGACATTCTATGTCGGCAAGGACGACCATTCAGACTACGAGACGTCGTCCGAAGCGATCCTTCTCACGCTATTTGATTGGGGCGGGTTGTCGAGTTGTAAGAAACCGACAGACCTCCTCGATGGTGCTTCCCACTGGCGCTTTTTGAACGTTTATGAGATGAAGAGACCCGCCTCGCTGCGCTTAGGCCATGAACGTAGATACAATTCTTGCGGCACTGAAAGATGAAACGGTGGATTACATCCTCATCGGGGGGATGAATTTTCTCATTCGTCATCTGCCAGAGCTCACTTTCGATGTGGACATCTGGGTCTTCGATACCACCGAGAATCTTGAATGCCTCAATCGCGCGCTTCGGCGATTGGGAGCTGCGTGGGGTCCTACCGAAAGCGAATGGGCACCGGTGCCGCAAAAATCCCAATGGCTTCTGCGGCAATCGGTCTTTTGTTTGACGACGGATCATGGTGCGTTGGATATCTTTCGGGAAGTGCGAGGGTTGGAGGGTTGTTATGCCCAATGCCGGGATCGCGCGATTGAGAGCACCACAGTCACTGGAGCCGCCTTTCGTGGGTTGAACGATGAGGACATGCTAGCCTGTCAGGAAGCGCTGCCTGTGTCAGAGCAAAAGCTCCGCCGTGTGGAACATCTCCGCAGATGCATTCAGGAACGAAAGGGGCATTGATCCATGGGTGACGCGTCCACAAAGCAGAACGAAGAGAGTAAAAGGGATCAGGTGTACGATCCTATCCAGAGATGGATTCATATCCAGGAAACGATCACCTGGGCAGAGGCAAACATGGCTCCGCACCTGCGCCGCAACCGCCCCCGTTTTCCTCGTAAAATCCCTCCTCCGCCAGAGCAGTGAGCGATTTCTGGGAAGCCGTGGATTTCAAAGGTGGTGTTCACGGCAAGCGCTCGGCTCGATAGAATTGCTGGGCCTTTGTGGCGTTAAGAGCGGCATTGCCGTCGAAGAAGCGGATCGTGCCCCCTGGCACTAAGTCGTCCTGCATTATGATGAGTTCAGGCGTTTCACTGCTGGACCAGAGTCGCCAGTAGCCCGTGGCTGCGAGACCCACTCTATTGGTTGCGTTGGCAAGCAGCACGGTGTCGCCCTTCGCGTTGGAGTAGGCTCCTTGAACGGATCGAGCGCAGCATGGTCGAAGAGCAGGGCATCGCCATACTCCGGAGCGGTGTCCGCCACCGAGGGTGACTTCAAAAGGAACGGCCTCACGGTGCCTGCCGCGTCGCGCCACCAACCGGCGATACGTCCATCCCCCATCACCGTGGTGGCCTCGCTGTCGATCGCCGAGGGGAAGCAGGCGTGCAGGTCTACGGGGATGTATTGCATCCAGAGCATCGCATGCCTGTGCCCGTCGAACGTTTCGGCGTGACCGACGGTGCGGTTATTGAGGGTGCCGACCAAATCAGTGCGTGGGCGTCGCTGCTATTCCTAGGACATCCTTCGCCCACCACGCGTTGGTAGACGCTGCTCGAAATCACGGAACTGGGTACCCAGACGTCCCCCACGCCCAGCGCACGGGACCAGAGAAAATTCGTGGGATGATTATCGGTGAAGCGGTAGGTTTGCGGTGTGAGGTAGAAGTTCGCCCAATAGCAGGCGTGGGTGTATGGCTCGCCGCCCCCGATGTACTCCCCCACGGCTAAATGTGCGGGAACAGAGTAGAGTACGTCCTGGAATCCTTCTCGAATCAAGCTGCTTTGGTATCCCGACACGCCATGGACAAACGATCCCGCGGTAAAGTCAGGCACGGGCAGGTATTCGAACGACCCGTTGCGCCAGAGGGCCGCCTCGGGATTTGGCGCGGTGATGGAGCCGAACGTTAGTTCCGTGAACTGCGCGCCGTCTCGTTCCAGAAAAACGCCTTCGACCTTGCTCGATACGGCCCAATCGGGATGCAGGGTCCTCACGCTTTGCGGGGCGAAGAAGGCGGCGTCCTGGCTCATCGTAAACGCTTGGTCCTGGCGTTGCCCACCCGCGAGCACGCGAGATCCATTGCGCGTGGCTGCAAGAAATGCTTTCCCAGGCGCTTCGTAGCCTATGGAAGAGGAGAATGTGGGGGCGAAGTCCGGCGTTTCGTTCGGCTGTAGAAACCAGACTTTAGGAAAGGCTGTCCCCCCGGTCACTTGCCATTGACCGGCCAGCACGCCATCCGTCCCCGCGAACACAGCGAAGCCAGCATCCGGTTGATACTTCGGCGCAGGGACGTAGGGTGGCGCGAAGAGCGGAGCGTTGGTGGGTGCCGTTTACGCCGGGAGTGTGATCAGGAGAGAGAGCAGCCCGACGGCAATCACGGCGCGGCCTAGCCTAGGAACCGGGCAAAGGAGTTTCATCGTACGTGGAGTTCGCCCGGAGCCACCCGGGACTTACAAGAAAGTGCGGGAGGTGAAGCGGTGGCCTGCGCCCCAAGATCAAGAATTGACAGGCCAGGACCCCAGCGGAAGACTCGTTGCCATGCCTCCGATGAACCGACGGGTCCTGCTCTTGGTTTCTGCCCTTCCACGCTCGGTCGATTCTGTAAACTGACCTCAAACAACCCATGCGAACCGTTCTGTTAAGAAAGCTTTACTCGTTCCGACGCGTCTATCTGGCCGTCGCCTTTACGGCGGGGTCCTGCCTTCTCGCCATCGACGCCAAGGCTCAATCGGGTGCTCCATTTGCACCGACCTACGCCGATCCGGCGGTTCCGTTTTTACAACTGCCGACCGACTTCCGAGCCCGCCGCACCACGGCGAACATGAACCTGCAAGCGGGCAAGCCCGTTGAGATCTTCAACGTCACCGGGGCTGGCTGCGTGCGACACATGTGGTTCGTTTTTGGCGAAAAGCAGATCGATGATCTTTTGATCGAGGTCACCGTCGATGGGGCTACCGAATCGCAGGTGCGGATGCCCTTCCGCTCGTTCTTTGGAGCGCTGTTGGGGTTCGAGGATTACCACATCAGCAGCGCCGGGCTAGCCAACTTCCCTAACTTTACGATCACAAACGATGCTCGCATCCCGGCCAAGGCGTCACCCGGATGGAACGTTTACCTCCCGATCCCGTTCTCGAAAAGCTGTCGGATCGTCATGCAGGCGGGCTCCTCGAAAAATGGAGGCGGAATGATCGATTGGCAGCAGTATCGAGATGGAGTGAACCTGACGCCGCTTCGCTTTCACGCGCAGCGGAACATCGCGCAGCCGGGCAAGCCGACAGAGCCGTTCCCGATTGCCGAGGCGGAGGGAACCGGATTCCTCGCTGGCTACATCATGGGCTGGCGGCAGCGGGATCACACCGACATGGTGTTTCACAATGGCGGCACTCGGCTGCTCATCGATGGCCAGACCGATCCTCATGTGATGAGCGGCCACAATGTCGAAGACGACTTCGGCTTCTCCTGGGGCTTCAATCAGTATCAGACTCTCTGGGCCGGTTGCCCCTACCGCGACAACCGCGGGCGCGTCGATCAGGACGGCGTCTATTTCCGCTTCTTTGGTCCGGACCCGATCCCTTTCCGCTCTTCGCTGATTTTCACGTCTGCTGCGCGTCCTGATGACTACGAGGCCGTTTCCTACTTCTACAAAGTCCCGGGATCAAAAGCTCCCGAGATTGTGGCACCCCAAAACTGGCAGGTGGTCGGTCCATTTCCAGACGGCAACAACCTTGAGGCGTTCAAGAAGCCCAGCGACGATCTCGTCAGGCAACTATCGAAAGGGAACTGGGCTGAAAAGCTTACCCTGGCCGGAAAGGAATTCACCAGCCACGATCTTGCAGCCAGGTACGGCTGGGTGCGTCTCGAGGGGGTGTATCAGACACGCTATCCCTACCCCCGCAGCGATCAATCACTCTATGTTCGTGGCACCCTGACCAGCCGTTCGAAGCGTCGTGCCAAGCTGCGTCTCGGTTTGGACAACTGGGCGATCGTTTACCTCAATGGGCAGCAAGTGGCCATGGTGGATCATGCTGAAGAATTCGACACGGTTAAGATTCCCGTCACGCTGAACAAGGGAGACAACCAGATCTTGATCAAAACCAACAATCGACAGAATCGCGAACGACTTCTCTGGGCAATCCACTGCGCGGTGGAGGAGTCAGTGCCCACTGTGAAGAAATGAGTTCGAGGCATTTTTTGAAGATGAGGCAACGGATTCTCGAGAGGACGAGGCACTCTTGCTCTTTTCCTTTACTTCAACATATGCCTAAGCGTGTGGAATAGACCCTCTCTGGGGCTGGCTGGAGCCTATAGTCGACCTTAGTGAGGGGGCCTGCTTGCGTCAGTTTAATGGCGGGGGTTGATCAAAGTGTTGTAATGACAGGGGAGGGCGGGTGGCGCTAGCGGCTGCGCGCCAGCTTCGCTCACCTAACTGTGAGCGAGGGTGCTTAGCTTGCTGTGGATGAATCTCCCCCTTTCTTAATTCCCGAATTGTTTGAAAGCTGGGCTTATCGTCGGGGGATTCTGCGACATCTTGATCGACTTGAACAGCGTGAGTGGGTCGAAACCAAACCCGGCGGAGCCGTGGAACGCATCTACCGGCTCACCGAGGCGGGTCGGCTCATGGCGCTAGGGGGCAGCGACCCAGAGTCGCGTTGGAGTCGTGGCTGGGATTGCAAATGGCGCCTGGTTGCTTTCGATCTCCCCGAGAAGCACAATGCGTCGCGCGTGCGGTTGCGGCGCTATTTAAAAGGCCGTGGTTTTGGCTACTTGCAAAAAAGTCTTTGGATCTCACCCTTGACCAGCGCTTCGTGCAAGGTCGGATCATGCTCCTTCAGTTCAGCGCGGACGAAGGAATAGAAATCGTTCCGATAGAGATAGGCCTCGGTCCCTTCAGCGAAGTAATCTATGTGATCGGTAAGCGCGTAGTGCTTCACCGTTTCTCCGTTATAGAGCAGCACGTTGGTGTAGGAGCCTGATTCCTTGGCTTTCTTGTAGGCGGCCAGGATCTCCGAGTGCTCGAAACTGAGGATCTGCTCGCCGTCGATGAGCGATGGCTCGACGTGAACCTTCCATCCCTCGACTCCGACTCGTGGTTGTGAACATCCATTTGCGGCCCGGCACGCAGTGCCCTTCAGCAGAGAACACCGCCTGTACAAAGGCCGTCCGTGCTCCCGCACACCACAACAGCCAAGGCTTTTGTACAGGCGGTGTTCTCTGTTAGGCGATGATCTGTTTGAGCACGTGGGCGCGGATGTCGGTAAGTCGGCGAATGCGCCCAGCGTAATGGTAGGACAGGTGTTCGTCGTCAAGACCTAGGAGATTAAGCAGGGTGGCATGCACGTCCCGAATGGGGATTGGATCCTCCGCCGCACAGAGGCTGAAATCGTCGGTCGCACCGGCGGTGGTGCCGCCTTTCACGTCGCCACCCGCCATCCACATGCAGAGGGCGTGGCCGTTGTGATCGCGTCCAACTTTGTCATCGACGGTCCCGTTGACAAATGATGTGCGTCCCATCTCGGAGGCCCAGACCACAAGGGTCTCATCGAGCAAACCGCGTTGCTTGAGGTCAGCCAGCAGGCCTGCCACTGGCAAATCGACCTCGCGACTGTGCTTTATCATGCCGTCCTTCACATTCCCATGATCGTCCCAGCTGTCCTTGCCGATTTGCACGCCGTGCAAAAGGAGGGTGTGGCGCACTCCTCGCTCGACCAGGCGCCGGGCCAGCAGGCATTGGCGTCCGAAGCCGGCCGTCTTCGGATTATCCAGCCCGTATAGGGCCTTGGTCTCTTCCGTTTCGGCGGAGAGGTCCACGAGTTCCGGCGCGGCGGTCTGCATGCGAAAAGCCAGTTCATAGGCGCTGATGCGGGCTTCAAGTTCGCTCTCCTTGCCGCCTGCGCTGAGATGGCGTCGATTCAGCCAGGCGAGCGCGTCGAATTCCTGTCGTTGCTGCGCAGCGGTCACGCCTTGGGGCCGGGCCAGATCCACGATGGGCGTGCCGGTGGGACGCAGGAAGGTGCCCTGGTAGGCTGCTGGTAGATAGCCGTTGCTCCAGACCGCGGCACCGTTGGTGGGAGCTCCCCGAGGATCCTGGATGACGACGTAGCCGGGTAGATTTTGGTTCGAGCTTCCAAGCCCGTATTGCACCCACGAGCCGACCGACGGGCTGCCCGGGAACTGGCTGCCGGTGGCGACATGGAGGGTGGCGGGACCGTGATTCTGATTGTCGACCTGGATCCCGTGAATGAACGCAAGATCATCAGCATGGCGGGCGAGGTTTGGAAACAGCTCTGAGACATACCGGCCCGACTGACCATGTTGCTGAAACTTAAACGGGCTTCCCACGCACTGATGGGCAAATGTGAGACGCCCCTGTAGTTCGCCGGAGGCGATCTTGGGAATATGCGGAATCCGTTTGCCGTGGAACTCGTTCAGCTTCGGCTTGTATTCGAACGAATCCACCTGACTGACCCCTCCGCACATAAAGAGCATGATACAATTCCTTGCCTTTCTGTGAAACGGGGGAGCCTTGACCGCCAGAGGATCGGCGTTGGCTGGAGCGCCTCTCGCGTCGCGGGCCAGCAGGCCTGTAAGTGCAAGGGCGCCGAAGCCGTTGAACATCCGTTCGAGAAAGTTCCGGCGGCTGGGACCATACTCCTGCGACCAGACTGGATCTTGAAATGGATTATTCGACATACACAAATTCGTTGGCGTTGAGGAGCACGCGGCAAACGGCAGCCAGTCCATCGCCAATCGGTGACGACGATACGAGCGCCCGCATGCGGTCGGACTCGTCGGGCGCAGCTTCGCGACCGAGCGCGATCTTGAAAGCCAGTTGGATCTGGGTCGCCAGGGAATCGCCTGCCTCCTGGCGGACGCGGGCAGCAAAGTAGGTGGCTTCCTCGTTGGCAAACCGGCCGTTGTACATCGCCAGAGCCTGCAAGGGCGTCACCGAAGCCTGCCTGCGATCGCGCGTGCCGTCGCACACCACCGAGTCGAACGTTTGTAGGAACGGCATGCTCATCGAGCGTTGCTGATACACGTAGATGCTGCGTTTACGCCCTTCGGGTCCGTCCTGCGTGTCCCATTTGCTATTATCAAATTTCACCTCTTCAGCCAGTCCCTCGGGTAGCGGTGGGAAGATGGGAAGCCCAAATTGCTCCGGATTCAATCGCCCGCTGACTGCTAGCACAGAATCACGCACCGCCTCGGCTTCAAGCCGGCGCGACCGAAAATGCCAGAGCAGCGTGTTTTCCGGATCCGCCGCTTCCGCCTGAGAATTGAGATGTTTGGAGGATTGACGATAGGTGGAGGAGTTGAGAATCAGCCGGTGGATGGATTTGACGCTCCATTTCGATTCGATGAAGCGCCCCGCGAGCCAATCGATCAACTCGGGATGCGAGGCTCCGCCACTGAGTTTTCCGAAATCGCTCGGAGTGGCCACGAGTCCACGCCCGAAATGCCAGTCCCATAGTCGATTGACCATCACCCTTGCCGCCATTGGATTCTCGGAGTTAACGATCCATTGGGCGAGAGTCAGGCGGCGGCTGCGGGTGGGCCACCGTTTGAAGGGGTCGAGGCGAATCAGCGCTGGACTCTGATGACCCGTGAACACGCTTGGGAAGCCGGCCTCGATCACTTCTCCCGGCTTATCCCACTCGCCCCGATCTAGCACCCGCGTTTCGGGTACGCCCGGTTCGAACGGCGGCCCGTAGGAATGACGCAACGACATGGCGACGGGTTGCAGGCGCAGGAGATCCTGCTGGAGTAGTCGGATGCGGGCTTTTGTTTTGCTCCGCTGCGCGCTTTGTTCTGACGTGAGTGAACTCTTCGGATCCGATTTGTTGCCGACGTCCTCGACCTTGTCTAGCGCGGACACGAGTGAACGCGCCTCAGCGAGATCGGCGTTGCGCTGAGCGGTGAGCTTCGTGGCCCACTCTTTCTCGCCCTTGCGATAGAAGGGAGCAGGGAGCGGCCCACCGATCTGGAAACCATCACCCGGCAGCGGGCGCTGGATCTGGACCGTCGAAAAAAAGGCCTTCATTCGATAGAAGTCCTTGGTCGGAATGCGGTCGTATTTGTGGTTGTGACACTGGGCGCAGCCGACGGTGAGACCGAGAAAGACGGAACTGACGGTTGCCGTCATTTCGCTGAGCATCTCATGGCGGGAGGCATCGCCACGCGGTTCGGTGAACGGGGCCAGGCGCAAAAAGGTCAGCGCGACGGTGGGCTCCGGCTTTGGCTCAGGAAGATCGCCCGCACCCATGATCTCTTCCGTTTCATCGCCCGCGATCTGCTCGATCAGGAATTTGTCGTAAGGCTTGTCTTGGTTGAAGGCGTCGATGACATAGTCCCGATAGCGCCAGGCATTCGGCAAATCGGGATCCCCTTCGTAGCCGGCGGTGTCGGCATAACGGGCGAGGTCGAGCCAGAAACGCGCCCAACGCTCACCGTAGCGCGAGTCGGCCAGGAGTTTGTCCACGAGCTTTTCATAAGCCTTGGGATCTGGATCATTGACGAACGCGTCCACCTCGGCGGGCGATGGAGGCAAACCTATTACATCGAAATAGAGTCTCCGGACGAGGGTGCGAGCGGATGCTGCTGGCGCGAGCATGAGGCCGTTTTTCTCGAGTGCTGCGAGAATGAAGTTGTCGATCCCGTTGGCGCTCCGGTCGTGGTGCTGGACAACTGGGGGCGAGAGAGCGGCGAGCGGGGTAAATGGCCAGACTGCAACGGAGTTCGTTGCTGACGAGTTCGCGAATACAATCTGCGCTAGTAGGTGGGTCGCAAGAAAACAACCGAGCATCGTCGCAGTTGTTTTGCGAACAAGCGGGAATCGCTTCTGCATCGGTTTCACTGCGGGCGAGTCTACGCTTTCCGCGCGAGGTGCCAAGCGTGTTGTCGTCTCCGATCCTTTTCTGATAGAAGGTTCCTCCTCGTGCTGCTTACCACGGGAGCATGGAAAGCAGGCACCGCGATTTGCAGAACGAAGCGAGGAGAACGAAGGAGCAATAACTGCACCCGCCCACTGCCAAAGCGGGGACCTGGTTCCCCACGAATCCGACAGAGATAGTTCAGACTCGACTTCAGGTCGGAAAAGCGGAGGGTTCATTGGTAAGATGGATCTGTTTGAAGAGTTCAAAGAGCTGATGACTACCCTGAGGGAGTCCAATGTGGACTACGCTCTCTGCGGGGGGTTCGCTCTTTCAGTTTATGGCATCGTCCGTGCCACCGAGGATTTGGACATTTTAGTCCCTGTGGACTCTCTTGGTCGGCTACGTTCCGTCATACGGGGAATCGGATTTAACCGTGAGAATCCTCCAATGGAGTTCGCCGCGAGGAGTGTGAGGATCTCCCGTTTCCTCAAGCTGACACAGTCCGATGAGGATTTCGTGATCCTTGACGTGCTGCACGTCACTCCCGCGCTTGAGGAGTTCTGGAAATCTCGCGTTGAAGTGGAAACCGAACTTGGCCGGATCGTGGTGGTATCCCGTCAAGGGCTAATTGGGTTGAAGCGACTTCGTGGAAGCCCGATCGATCTTTCAGATATTGCCAGCTTGGAAACAACCTTATGAGCGACCCGAGGCGACTGAGTATGACCCCAGAAGCGATTACCGCTCGTCTGAAGCGGGTTGCGGAGTTGGTTCGGGTTTGTCGCGCGCTGAAGGCCCGTCCGAGTGATGCGGTAAACCGTCTTCCTGCCCGACCTGAACGTGCGAAGGACGACCTGGGCTCTGGAGAGAGGACCGGATAGCCACCCCTTCAAGCAAGGATCTCCTTCACCACGGTTACCGCCACATCGGTAAGCCGGAAATCACGTCCTTGGGTTCGGAATGTCAGCCGTTCCTGGTTGATGCCTGCAGATGCAAGAGGGTAGCGTGCAGATCATGGACGCAGACAGGATTTTGGTGGCGTTGATAACCCAGTCCCGATAAGGCCAGCGCGCCGATCACAACCCATCCTGCATGAATTGCCGTACGGGTCTGCGCCTTCATGTTTGGGACGGGGCTCAAGGAGTTATGGTTGTTTTATGAACCACCCCGCCCTTCATAACAAACCCCACCGTCTTGAGCACGGCAACGTTCTCGAGTGGATTCGATGCGACAGCGATCAGGTCGGCCTGTTTGCCCTTCTCGAGGGTGCCGATGCTCTTTGCCAATCCGAGGAGATCCGCTGCGTGGGCAGTGGCCGCCTTGATGGCCTCGGCGGGCGGCATGCCATGTTTCACCATGGCTTCGAACTCATCCGCGTTGCGGCCATGTTTGGAGACGCCTGCGTCGGTGCCGAAGGCAATCTTCACCCCACGTGGGAAGGCCTTGCGAACCGATTCGCCTGTCACTTTGATCCGCCATTCGATCTTGGCTCGGACTGGGAGTTCGTAGGCGTTTGGATCCTTGGCGAGCCGTTCGATGTAGCCATTTACGGTGGAGAGCGTCGGGACGTAGTAGGCTCCCGTCTTGAGGAAGAGCTGGATACATTCCTCGTCGAGCAGCGTTCCGTGCTCGATCGAATCGGCCCCGGCCTTGAGGGCAAGAAGGATTCCGTCCGTGCCATGTGCATGCACAGCCACTTTGCGGCCGTAGAGATGGGCGGTTTCGACCAAGGCTCGCGCTTCGTCTTCGAACATCTGTCGGCCAAGGCCCAGGCCTGCTCGGCTGGTTACTCCGCCCGTGGTGGCGAACTTGATGACGTCCGCCCCACGACCGATCTGGAGGCGGACCGCCTTGCGACATTCATCGGGTCCATCACAGAGATTTTGGTGACGTGCGAGCGCCTCGTTCAATTCCTCTCGAAAGCCAAGCCGAGGATCCATGTGTCCCGAGGTGGTGGAGATGGACGCGCCGGCGTCCAAGATACGTGGGCCAGGCAGCTTTCCTGCGGCGATGGCATCGCGCAGGGCCAGGGTTACCCCGTCGATATCCCCGAGATTGCGCACGGTGGTGAAGCCAGCCTCGAGGGTTTTGCGAGCATTCACGGCCGCATCATACGCACGATCCGCCACGCTTCCGGTGAGATTGTTTATGGTGGCATCCACGCCACCTCGATCGGAGACAAGATGAACATGGCAATCGATCAGTCCCGGCAAAATCCAGGCCTGACCGAGGTCGATCACGCGAGCGCCCGTGGGAACCGCCATGCCGGACGCGTCTCCGATCTCAACGATGGTATCCCCCTCGATCACGATGTGTTGCTTCGGAATGAAACGCCCGCTCAAAGGTTCAAAAACCTGACCTGCCTTGATGACAATGCGTTGCGACGCCGTTGGATGGGTGTCCGCACCACTCCCCCGTGCAAGGCTTAAGAGGCAGGCGATAATGGCAATTAAACGTGGAGGAAAATGCATGGGGAGTTGCTATTCGGGCGTTTGGTTTCTGACGCTACGCATTTCGGTGATCAACGACAACTATTCTTCCTCACCCGCGTTGGAGTCTACCCCACTCGCCCGAGGCCTGACGTCGTCCCCTACATCCGGAGGTCCGAGTCCCTGTAGGCGACGACGTCAGGATCTAATTCCTCCCATCCCCTGCGCGCCCTCACGCTCGCGCGCGTTCGGGAACACCACAAGTGATCAGGCTTACACCAGTGGCTCCTTTATTTCATGCGTCGTCGAACATATGCGCACTTACTTAAGACGCTGTGTATAGGAACGGTTGGCAACCTGCTGATTACTGTTTTTCGCGGGAATGTTTCACGACAGAGTTACTCGGACCTGGAAGGCGAAGGGTATAGGGACGCTGCCTTGAGCCGGAACCAGCCGGCCTGTCCGACGGGTGAAACATCGATCTGATTTTCTCTCCCCTGCCTGACCACGGGGCCTTCCGCCGCCGTCCAGATCGCTCCATCGATCCCGGCTGCCGCGCTTCTCTCCAGGCGGTAGGCAGCCGCATTGGTGCTCCACGCAACCCTTAACATCGCGGTGCTCGGCTTCCGTTCGATCCTGAGCGCATCCTTTGCCGGTACGACGAGCTCTACCTCCGTTTCCGCCGAAAGCCGGAGCACCAGCCTACCAGTGGACGTCTGGTAGACGTGAGGGGAGGTGAGGGCGATATCGCGGCCATTCAGCCGGACCTTGGGCCGTTCCGTGAAACCTGTTACCAGGAGCGAGTAAGGCGCATGCGGCCATCCCTTCACTCGAAGGCGGACTGCACCTGCGGTTTCGGACAGGACGTCCACGAGACCTGGGGCATGGACCCAGAGGCGGTGGTGCAGGAGCGACCGGGAATCGTAGATCGGAGCCCTGCCGTAGAGCCTCGCGGCCTCCGGGAGCAGGGTGGCCGGGTTGATGGGGACGGGATTCCGGATCTGGTTTCGTAGGTCGAAGCTGTCCGGGAGCAAGCCCTGGAGCCGAGGTTCCATGGCGGTGTGCATGTGTTGGATGCCTGCAGCTGCGATGCCGTCGGCGAGACGTATCCAGGGTCCCTTGGGATCGTGGATTGCGAACTGGCGGATCGCATCGCCGTAGACCAGCCCGCACCACTGGACGGGAAGCCCGATCCACAGCGGCGCAATAAACTGGGTTGCGCCAAAAACTGGAGTGGTGCTGTAGGCTCCTGCAGGATCAGCTGGCAGGGGGAGGGGACCCGGGTTGGGGGCAGTTCCCGGCGTGAAGGGGAAGTTGAGATAGATGAACGGCACTCCGGTCCAGGCCCAGTAGCGGGCTTGTTCGAGGAACCATTCCTCCCCGGTCAACTCGTAACCCAGCGTGTAGGCGCGCACCAGGTGGGCGCTGGCAAGGATGTCAGGCGTGTGCAGGGGAACCTCCCAAGTTTGCGCCCCCCTCGGCACGGTGTTGGCGAACCTGTCCAGCGCGCGCAGGAGACGAAGCCCCTCATCGCGCAGCGTGCGGTCTCCGGAAAATACAGCGTGCTGAAGGACCTGAACGACGTTCGGTGCAGCGAGTCCATTGGCCTCGCGCGAGAAATGGGTGCGCCCGAGGTCCAGCCCCGTGGATGGCACCGTATAGAGCACCCCACCATCCGGCTGGAAGAGCCCCAGGATGGAAGTTCCGAGCGCACGCGCGGTGTCCGCATTCTCGATCACGCCCCCGAACACCAGGGGTTGGACGGGCGATCTCACATGGCCCACGGCCGCTTGGTTGTATTGATTCGTCGGGACGAGCGCGACCGCTTGGCGGGAAAGTTCCACCAGTCGGTTGGACAACGAGGCGTCCTGGACTTGCTGCGCCAGCCAGCGTTGGTGCAAAGCAGCATCGACAGCGGGTTGAGATCCGAAGTTGGCCCCTACCGCGTGGCGGAAACGCGCGCCCTCGCGGATGTCGGAGTCCAGCCAGCCTCGGGCCGCGAGCCGGAAGTAATCCACATCTGAATAGCCGGTCGCCGGCAGGTTGGGCAACCCGGCCAGGGCGACGTAGGATTGCATCGCAGGAATGATGGTCGCGCCGGTCGTTGCCAGGATCCGGGCCTTTAACTGCAGGGGTTGGTCGGCCGGTAGCAGCACTCCCGCGTAGGGAAGAAGTTCACCGTCCGCGCGGACCGTCGGCTCGGATCCGGGGTAGATCAGGCCCATCACGTGGCCGCCTGAGCCAAAGATCCTGTCCGGCGTATCATGCAGTGCTGCGACGGACTCTGCGGCCTCCCACATCAGTCCGAGGACATGGTTGGAGGCGCTCAGGGCCATCAGCGGAAAAGTCAGCTTGAGACGTTCTGGAACTCGGCGCAGGGCTCCAGGACCCATGACATCCGCCTCGGAACTGCTGGGCTCATCCTCGAGGTATTCAACGCCCGCGAGCAGTGCCTGCGCCTTGTGTTTCCCGAACGATCCGGGGCCTGCTCCAGGCAAGAGTGTGAACAGAGGCAGCAGCACCACCTGTCGGTCCTGGCTGACGCGCACATCCACAGAGACGTCGATCACGCCCGGCATCGAACCTGGGGAGAATGTCTGCCGAAAGGTCCAGTTTGCTTGGTCAGGATCGCGGAACAAGGTGGTCACTTCTAGGATTCCGCCTTCGAGCGATTGCGACAGGGTGACGGCCTGGGTGAGGGTGAGCCAGCGGGTGGCGGCCCCCAGTTGGTATCCGAGCAGCGAGCGGGTGTTGCCGATGGCAACCCGCGCACCCTTGTGGAGTACCTCAAAGGCTCCATGTCCCGAGGGAGCGTGAAGGAGTTCCAGTCCTCCTGAGACCACGCGGCGGGAACCGGCACCTAGGATCGGTGCCGTGGGCGTTGCAAACGTGGGCATGGCGATTTCTGGACGCAGCTCAAACCGCATAGCGGCGATCACGCATTGCCCGCCCCCTCCCGGTGGGTCGAAGCGAAGTCGCGTTGCAGCCCCCAGAGCTGGGAACGGTATTCTGAGATCAGCCCAGCGTCCGCCTGGGACGGCGAAGCGGACGGACTGCTCCTCGGTGGGGCCTGATTGGAAGTAAAAGATCTGCGCCGTGCCCGCCGAGTCGCTCCGGATTCTCAAGTTCAGCCAGAGCTTGCTGCCGACTGGATAGTCCCGGGCGGGTCCGAAAAGGTAAGGGTCGGATCCGGTGATCTTCAGCAGCAGCCCTTCGTCCGTCGGCGAAGGAGCCGCCATGTCGTGGGGGCTGCTCCAGGAGACCGAATCCGGCAGTGATGTGAAGTCAAAGTCCGGGAGAGAAGGGTTCCGTGGCTCGAATAGGACGAATTCGATGTCGGAGCTACCCCCGATTCCTGGCGGGTCGATGCGAAGGCGGTAACCGGCGCCCAGGGCCGGCAGGGCGATGCGACTGTTCACCCATCGGCCGGCCGGAATCGCAAAGGATACCGACTGAGCTTCCGACGGTGCGGCTTTGAAGTAGAAGACCTGGCAGGTGCCGCCCTGGTCGGATCGCTGTCGGATGCGCATCCATAGGGGTTGTGCTGCGGGATAGTTCGCCTGCGGTCCTGCGAAGAAAGGATCGCTGCCGGTGATCGCCAGGTGCAACCCCGAAGGCTGGAAGGAGAATTCTGATATGTCGTGCTGAGAGATCCAGCCGGATCCTCCTCCCTGCTGGTTGAAACGAAAGGATGGAAGGGTTTGAGCCGTGGCCGCGGTGGTTCCAAGCAGAGTCAGGATCGAGAGCGGCAGTCCTACGAGGACGTTGAAGGTCATGAACCGGGGCCGGCGTTTGCGGTACATGGCGGCGGCAAAGGAGGTGAACAGGATGCGCATGAAGCGAGCGAGGAGGGTGGTTTTTCTGATGGGGATATGCTGTTTCACAGCGGACACATAACCTACGTCGCTCAGAAGCCACGAAACAAGGCAAATGCCTCGAAATATGGAATGTGGATCGCAGCAATCCCGCCGGGGTAGTCCACCGTACTCAGTCATTGGGTATTGTTACGCACTCGCTGAGTAGTGTTTCTGTAAGGACATGAGCGTGCGAGCCGGTGGCTGAGGTGCTCAGCGAACGAATCTTGTATCGAATCGCACTCTGTGAGTGGCGAGATCGTGGGCAAGTTGCCACATCAGCTCAATGAAACCATCGCGAATCTTCCACGCTTACCGGAAATGCATGCCAATTGTGGTTGATTATACGACCGTGATTCGTCGCCACATTACCGGACAGCTTCTACAAGCTTTGGCAGACACACCGGCCGTCCTTGTCAATGGTGCCCGGCAGACCGGTAAGATTACCCTGGTAGAATCGGCGGAATTGAAGGAACAAGGGGGCCGGTATTTTGAGTCTAGAACGTCTGCCAATTCCGCCACGTCGGCTTACCAATCTCGCTTGCTGCTAGCAGGACGAATGTTTTGAAACGCCCCCTCTCCTGGTTCCAATCTGTGAAAATCCTGGCGCTCATCTGTGGATGATAATGTCCCGGCCCGGACGAAGACGTGTGATCCACAGATTGGGAAGGATTTACACAGATGGAGACTTGGGCATAAGACAGAACCGGTCCCCAAACTCCTCCTTGATCGGATGTGGACGCATCGCGGCTGGTTAGGGCAATCCCTTCAGCAGTTCTGATTTTTTCGCCGGTGGGGCAGGTCTCCGGCCTGCCGGTTCCAGGAGTCTCCGACTCCGCGCGGGGTCGGAGACCCTCTGGTCCCCGGATTCTCAAAATCAGTTTCCCTTTTAGATCCACCCCTGGAGATATCGTTTCCGGGGACCTGTCCCCCCTCCCCACCCCCTTTGTAGCTGCCGCCGGGCGTCCTGACGGACGGGGGTTACGCTCGCAGTCTGCCCTAAGGCAGCCTGCGGGCCTTTATTGTTTTGCGAGGAACCTGCGTCGGAGTGATGGGATATTTTGCATCTCATCACTCCTCAGCTGTTTTGGGTGGTGATCTCGGGGGCGACGACGCTGCAAGCTCCCTCGTCTTCGTGGGGAACGGTTTTCGTCAGGCGTGTTCCCATCCGCGAGCTTGGTGGAAGGGAATCGAGGGGTGCATCGTTCGTGCTTCCCGCTGGCGCTTGGCGGACCTTTGTGAGATGAAGAGACGTGCTTCGCTGCGCTTAGACCATGAACGATCGGGTGTACGATCCTGTCCAGCGTTGGATTCATATCCAGCAAACGACCACCTGGGCAGAGGCAAACATGGCTCCACACCTTCGCCGCAACCGGCCCCGTGTTCCTAGACAAATCCCGTCTCCGTATCCGCCTCCGCCAGAGCATTGAGCGATTCCAATTCTTCACGACTATGGCCGGGTTGACTAGCCACATGGTGCCGCGGAGATAGGGATCATCGTGGATGGCGTTGAGTGTCGTCGGTGGGCAAATGCCCCTTTGGCCCGATGAACACGGACACCATGAACTCATGCACCACGTTCGGCGGCTCGCGGAAAAATCCGAACGGCTGGCTCATGGCGGCATATTTCACTCATCGTGTGCCGGTTCAGATTGCGAATGTAACCAAATGGTCACCGTCCCGATGTTGTTTGAAATTCGGGCTCTTCGTGTACTTGAGTGGGTGATTTGTTAGGCTCGAAGTGAGTTTGGAGCAGTATTGACAGGCGCTTTATGACTTTTAGAGAGCTCGCAAACCTGTTTCGATTCCGCGATGGCACGATTGAAGAGCAAGCGGCTTCGAGACGCG
>CAMAVD010000058.1 GCA_945861575.1 Akkermansia muciniphila | reverse complement strand
GGGCGGCCTTTTTTGTTTATAGGATGCCCGGGGATGGGGTAAGGGTAGGTTCGACAATCGCATGGAAACACCTGAGATCGTTCGACGCAGCTTGAAACGGAGTTGTTTCTGGGGGGCGGTGCTCTGTGCAGCGCTCGGTGTTGTTCCGTGTTTCTACTACAATCTGGGATCGCCGTGGATCGACCTCAGTTTCGATCTCCCTTATCTCTTTAAGTCGCAGAGCCCAGTGCCCGATGAGGTGGTGATCATCCACATTGATGAGGTCACTTATGAACTGCTTCACCAAACGCCTAAGAATTTCGACCGTAAACTTTACGCCCCTGTTCTGGATCATCTTACTCGTGAGGGTGCCAAGCAGGTCTTGATCGATGTCTGGTTCGACCCAGCGGAGGCAACTCCTGGGGATCCCGATCTGGCCGAGGCGATCCGTAGAAATGGGAACGTTTTCTTAGTGATTGAGGAGAACAAACGTAGCGCAGAGGTCTTGGCGACGCATTGGCGCAAACCTGCCGAGATTTTCCTGAAAGCGGGAGCCAGGGCGGGTGTCTCCCAGCTTGAGTTTGGAGATAAGGAGGTGGTGCGACAGTACTCCAATGGGTCGAACGAACGTCCAGGCTTCGCCTGGATAGCGGCAAAGGCTTCTGGGGCTGCTCTTGGTGCGGAGCCTAAGAACGATCTCTTCTTGAATTACTATGGGCCACCGGGTTCCCTGCGGTCGGTGAGTTTTTCGGATGCAACTCGCCAGATCCCTGGATTCTATCGGGATCGCTACGTGCTGATTGGGAGCCTGCCCAGCATGCAGTATCCGCAGGAGATGTCAGACCGCTTCCGCAGTCCCCACAGCCGCTGGCACGACAAGCATCCCTACATTGCTGGCGTTGAGGTAGTCGCGACTGCCTTCCTCAACCTACGGCGTGGGGACGGTCTGCGGAGGATGTCGCTTGCGGGTGAACTCACGGTCCTGGTGCTTTCTGGTCTGATTCTGGGTGGGGGGTTGGTTTGGATGCGGCCCTGGTGGGCGGGAGGTGTCTCCGTTCTTCTCGCGGGCGTAGGGACCGTTGCGGGTTGTATGGCGGTCTGGAACACCGGCGTTTGGTTTGCCTGGGCGTTCATTCCACTTCTGCAAGTTCCAGGTGCGCTGCTTTGGGCGATCATCACCCAGTCCCGTCGGCTGGATCGGGAGAAAAAGCACCTTGAAGTGACTTTGACCCGAACCCTGCTCGAAGTGGAGGAGACCCGGCGCCAGCATGAGAAGTCGATAGCGGCGGCGTCTCCGCCGGTCCAGAGGCCTCCGGCTGAGCTTCCTCCCCAGGTTGCGGATCACACGCTGATTAAGCGCGTGGGGAAGGGGGGGTATGGTGAGGTTTGGCTGGCACGAAATGCGGTCGGTATCCATCACGT
Source organism: Akkermansia muciniphila (assembly GCA_945861575.1). Taxonomy (GTDB): domain Bacteria; phylum Verrucomicrobiota; class Verrucomicrobiia; order Limisphaerales; family UBA11320; genus UBA11320. The sequence goes on along the minus strand of CAMAVD010000058.1, from coordinate 23,037 downwards.
CATCAAGATGGTCTATCGCAGGGATTTCTCAGATGCCGGTCCGTATGAACGGGAATTTCGAGGGATTCAGAAGTTCATGCCCATCTCCCGATCGCATCTCGGTTTTGTCCATATCCTGCATGTGGGACGAAATGATGAGGTGGGGTTCTTCTATTATGTGATGGAGGCAGGCGATGACGAAGTCACCGGGCAGCACATCGTGCCGGATCAGTATTCCCCAGTGAACCTAGGGACACGGATCCGTAAGGATGGAGCACAGAGTGCGCGCGACTGTCTCACTTTGGGACTGGCTCTGAGTGATGCGTTGGGCGCTCTGCACGCACAACAGCTCATCCATCGAGACATCAAGCCCGCCAATATCATTTTTGCAAATGGCTGCGCGAAGCTCGCGGACATCGGCCTGGTGACGGACATCGAAAATACCAATCATGATGTGTCGCGGTTGGGGACCGAGGGCTATATGGCACCGGAAGGTCCGGGAACACCGAGCTCGGATGTCTATAGTTTGGGCAAGGTGCTCTATGAAGCCTGCATGGGCTTGGATCGACGTCGCTTTCCAGAGCTCCCTACCGCTCTGTATGAGGCGGACGATAGCATGGAGCGCATGCAGTTAAACCGAATCATCATCAAGGCGTGTGAGCCGCGACAAGCGGATCGCTACACGAGCGCGATCGAGATGCACACGGACTTGGTGGCGCTGTCCGTCGAGTGGGGAGTAAGACCCAGCTAGCAAACACCGCCTCCGTTCCTAGTCGATTCATTTCATGGACTTGCTGAGGCCTGTTACCTCGCTGGTGGATGTTGCGTCTGAGGAGTCTGAACGGTTATGAATCTGAACTATCTTCCGCCACTGTCTCAGGCTTTATCAACCCATTCTTCCCTCAGTCGTCGGGGGTTCCTGGAGCGAACTGGAATGGGGTTTGGCCTCCTCGGTTTGAGTCAACTCCTGACGAATGGCGCCTCGCCGCAGCCCGCGGCTGCAGCCGGTCCAGGAGCGGCTGCTCTCGGTGCCAGTAAGATCAAGCGCGTGATCCATATCTTTGCGCAGGGCGCTCCGTCTCAGGTGGACACTTGGGATCCAAAACCCGCTCTGTCGCGTCACGCGGATCAGAGCCTGCCAGGTTTGAACGGCGTTGCCATGGCGTCCCCGTTCAGATTCTCGAAACACGGAAAATCCGGTATCGAGGTGAGTGAGGTTTTCCCCCGGCTGGCCGAGCATGTGGACAAGATGGCTATTATTCGTTCCATGTATACGGAGATTCCTGCTCATGATGTGGCCACCCTCTTCATGAATACGGGGTCGATCCGAGGCATTAAGCCGAGCGTGGGGGCGTGGGTTCTGTATGGATTGGGAAGCGAAAATGAGAACATGCCTGGCTATGTCTCGCTCCGACCGGGTGGCATGCCTCCAGGTGGGGTACAAAATTGGGGCTCCGCTTTTCTTCCCGGAAACTTTCAAGCCACTGGCGTCAGTACCAAAGCGGAAAGCGTCGAAGGCATGCTTCAGAATATTCGCAACCCATACCTCAACAAAGCGGAACAGAGGCGTCAGCTCGATTTGGTGCAGCAGCTCAATTCCGCGGGGGCGAAAGGCACGAGGCAAGAGCCTCATCTGGAGGCTCGGATTGCCGCCTTTGAAATGGCCTATCGCATGCAGATGGAGGCGACCGACGCCTTCGACACAGCACGGGAGACCGCAGCCACGCGACAGTTGTACGGGGAAACCGCCCAAGGTAGGCAGCTGCTCATCGCCCGTCGGTTGATCGAGCGCGGAGTGCGCTTCGTTCAGGTCTGGGCCGGTGGCTGGGATCATCATGAGGACATCGAAGGCAAGCTGCCTGCCTCCGCCCGCGAGATCGATCAACCTGCGGCCGCGCTTCTCGCGGATCTGGAGCAACGTGGTTTGCTGGAAAGCACTCTGGTGATCTGGGGCGGTGAGTTTGGTCGCACGGTCACCAAGGATCGCAATGGAAACGATGAGCCGGGCCGCGATCATAATAACAAGGCCTTCTCCGTCTGGCTCGCCGGTGGAGGTGTGAAGGGCGGCACGGTGTATGGAGCGACCGATGAGTTTGGTGCTCGGGCGGTGCAGGACAAGGTGCATGTCCATGATCTGCACGCGACCCTGCTTCATCTCCTGGGAATGAATCACGAGAAGCTGACCTATCGCTACAATGGTCGTGATTTCCGTCTCACGGACAATTTCGGTAAGGTGGTTAATGGAATTCTTGCCTGAGGGGTATGTCATGATCATTCAACGTTCGATTCATGGGTTTGCTATCTCGGTCTCCGCTGCGGCTCTGGCCGCTGTAGACCTGGCGCATGCGGTCGATGTCTCGGCGGGCGGGGTAGAGTTTTTTGAGAGTCGGGTGCGGCCGCTGTTCGCTCAGCACTGTTACTCCTGTCACAGCGAAGCTGAGGGCAAGGTCAAAGCGGGCCTCCAGCTTGATTGGAAAGGGGGTTGGGAAAAGGGCGGTGAATCAGGGCCGGCGCTGATTCCGGGAAGTCCTGAGAAGAGCCTGCTCATGAAAGCGGTGAGCTACAGCGACCCGGATCTCCAAATGCCACCTAAAGGCAAGAGGCTCTCCTCGGAGGAGGTTGAGGATCTCCGAAAGTGGATTGCGATGGGGGCTCCTGACACTCGGAGTGCCCCTTCTACTCTCGCGACCGGAAAGGGAGGTATGAACCCCCGCAAGCATTGGGCTTTTCAGCCTGTGGTCACCCCCTCTGTTCCAGCGGTGCGAGAAACCGCCTGGCTGGCGAATCCTGTGGATGCTTTCATTCTTACGACGTTGGAGGAGAATGGCCTTTCGCATGCCGCTACGGCAGATCGCAGGACCTTGATCCGGCGGGTTTATTTCGACCTGATTGGTTTGGCTCCCACACCCGAGGAGGTGGATGCGTTCGTGGCGGATACCTCGGTCGATTCGTATGAGAAGCTCGTGGACCGACTGCTTGCCTCCCCACACTACGGAGAGCGCTGGGGACGGCATTGGTTGGATGTCGCCCGTTACTCGGATACCAAGGGCCAAATCAAACAGCAGCGTGAGACCTCCGTGTATCCCTACGCGTGGACATATCGGGACTATGTCATCAACGCCCTGAATCAGGATTTGCCCTACGACCAGTTCATCCGTGAGCAACTGGCGGCGGACCGCCTTCCTCGGGACAAAGGTGGCAGTCAGCTTGCCGCGCTGGGGTTTCTAACGGTGGGGGAACGTTTCAATGGAAATGAGAATGACATCATCAATGACCGGATTGATGTGGTCAGCAAGGCATTCCTTGGATTGACGGTGTCGTGTGCTCGGTGTCACGACCACCGCTTCGATCCCATTCCTCAGGCGGACTACTATTCCTGGCATGGCATCTTTTCTAGCTCGGTGGAGCCGACCGCGAAGCCTCTGATCGGAAGCCTGGACACGGAGACTCCCGCCTATCGGGACTATCTGCAGCAGAAGGCCGAGATTGAAGCGCGGATGAAGGAGACGAAGCAGTCTCTGATCAACACCGCGTTCGGTGATTATCAGAGGATGGCGGCAGTCTATCTTTTCGCAACGACTTTGCCAGCGAAGGAAGCGGAGGCCTATCTCTCCAAGAACGGGGGCGATCCCGCTCTCCTGCCGAACTGGCAGCGCCTGATTCGTGCCGGGCAGCGACGTGAGTTTGCTATTTTCCGTCTCTGGGGCGCGGCTTCTAGGATCCCTCAGCAACGGTTTCCTGAGCAGATTCGACGTCTTCTTGCGAATCTGGGCAAGGATGAACGCTCCCAGAATCTTCCTCCTCAAGTGATGGAGATCTTCCGTGGTCAGGCGCCCAAAGGGTTTGGCGAGTTTGCTGCAATTTATGGACGACTGTTCTCCAGTCCCGATGTCGCCTGGCAGAATGAGGTCGTCCGGTTTCTCTCGGACGTGGCGCTCAACGTCGTCCCTAATCGCCAGCGGATCCGTCTGGGAGCGCTGCGTGAGCAGTATGATCGCTTGGACATGACCCATGCCGGAGCTCCGGCGCGCGCCATGGCTTTGTACGACTCCACAGCCCCCAAGGACTCAGCCATTCTCATACGAGGCGAAGCGTCTAATCCGGGAGCGACCGTGCCGCGTCGTCAGTTGGAGATCCTCGCGAGTGGGGGTCGTCCGGCGTACACGCAGGGGAGCGGACGGCTCCAGCTTGCGCAGTCGATTGCCAGCGCCTCCTCGCCCCTGACGGCGCGGGTGCTCGTAAATCGAGTGTGGCTGCATCACTTCGGCGAGGGCTTGGTGACGACACCTGACGATTTTGGAACTCAATCGGCACCGCCCTCGCACCCTGCCTTGCTTGATTGGCTTTCGGCGACGTTCATGAAGGAAGGATGGTCGATAAAAAAACTTCACCGATTAATCCTGACATCGAACACGTATCGTCAGTCCAGTGAGCCCAATCCGGCGAACGCAGCCAAGGATCCGGCGAATCGTTGGTTGTCTCACGCACCGATCCGCCGGTTGGAGTTTGAGCCGTTGCGAGATTCCATCCTGCAGATGGGGGGCGGCCTCGATCTAGCGGTCGGAGGGAAGCCAGTGGATCTGAGTGAGGGGACCCGCCGCTCCGAGCGGAAGGGGTTGGCACGCCTTGAGAAGATGGGGATGGTTCCGAAGCTTTCGACGGCGGAGCGACGCACCATTTACGGCTATGTGGATCGCGAGGATCTGATCGAGGTCTTGACCACCTTTGATTTCGCGAATCCGTCGATCTGTTCCGGTCGTCGCTATGAAACAACCGTTCCGCAGCAGGCCCTGTTTCTGATGAATAGCCCCCTCGTGGTGGAACAGGCACGCCGTGTCGTCGAACGATCAGACTTTGTGGCGCTCAGTTCCGATGAAGATCGGATCCGGGCTCTTTATCGCCTCCTTTTCCAGAGGCTACCCAGTGCGGAGGAAGTTCGTATGGGGTCTGTCTTCCTTGAGAATTGGACGCCTGCACAACCGGAAGCGGTGCGGCCCGTTTCAGCAGCGGGGCCGCTCAAGCAGCGGTTGAAAGATCGACGGCCAGAGGCGGTCCAGCCTCAGCCGAAGTCACTCTCCAAGTGGGCCGAGTACACCCACGCGCTTCTGATGGTCTCTGAGATGTCCTTCGTGCGTTAGCCTTAAGGGGGCGAGGACGTTGAGAGCCATCCCTGGGGCTACACCCAGTCGCAGAGGCGTTCGATGTGTGCGGCCGACCCGTCGCGAAGCCAGCCGTCCAGCTGCGCGGGATCTTTGAGCTGCTGCCCGCGGTTACGGGAGACGAGAGCAAATCCGCAGGGAACTTCCGGCAGTGCTGTGAAGTCGCCCCAAAGCTTCTCGAACTGTGTGACCGGAAAGACGTCCTCCTGCCCATGACCCCAACGTTTCTTTACGTCCTTCAGCGTGATGTAGGTGGGCATCCTGGCCGCCAGCAATCGGATTGCAGCGGAGGTTTTTTCGATGTCCACGAGATCTGCGCGACTGAGTCCGAAGACCTCCAGTAGACGGTCGATCGAGATCCAGCTCGTCATCGAATTGTAGTAGGTGAGCCTGAACTCATCCTCTTCACGAGGCAGGGCCAAGCCTTCCACCAAACGCGGACGTCCGTTGACCCGCGCGAGGCCGCCGCCTCGATCTTCGATTCGACGGTGGATGACCTCGAAGGTGAGAGCCCTCTCGTCATGAATGTGCATGCCCAGCAGGGCGGGATCCAGCCAAGCGCCCAAGGTGTCGACATTGTGCAAGAGCAGATACTTGAGCTGTGGACGCTTCGAAAGCAGGCCGGAGAGCACCCCGTTGCGAAAGAGATTCGCAACTTCGAACCAGTGTCCGACCGGATGCAGGCATTGAAGCGGGACGTTCTCGGTATAGTCAGAGGCTTCTCCTGCGCCTCGAGCCCATTGAATCAAGGCGGCTCGCAGACTCTCGCGGACCTTCTGTTGCTGCTCATCCAATCGCTGTTGGGGCATCTCCTCCCAGGCGAACCGCAAGTCTCGTTCGGTGGGGATCATCCGTTGTCCGACGGCTCGGCCGGGGGACAAAATCAGAGGCCCTTCATATCCATGGTTCCCCGCAGCCTCCAAAAAGCGGGCGATGGGATCGTGGGTGAGATAGCTGGTGCTAATGAGATGCGGTACGGCGTTTCCATGTCGACGCGACGCCTTCCGGCTCTTGGCGAGGTGGATCTCGATGAACGTGCGATGACTTCCGGCCAGCTTGCAGAATGGGTGGATCCCCTTGCAGACCCCGGCTCCCTGCGTCCATCGACTGCCCGCCCCGGCAGCCAACGTCAGTACCGCCGCCTCGCCAGCGTCGAGCGCCGCCTCGCCCAGCAGCCGAAATCTCCTGGAGTCGGCGTGTTCAGAGTTCTTCTCCCACGCCCGGGTATCGACGAGATCGTCAGAGGAAACATCCTCGATCCCGACGTTCGCTCGTAGCCGATTTTGAGCGAGCCCGATGCGCCCTTCGCGGAGATCCGATTGGATCTGCTCGTGCTGGGCTCGATCGAATCCGTTCTCCTCGAGTAGCTTCGTCAGTGCTGCCGTGGATTCGGAATCGCTATCACCCCGGGGGAGAAGTGTGTCAAATAGGGTCTGAACCATCCCGCTTAGCTCAGGACGTGTTCGAGCCGCCGCGCCGAACTTGTCGAGCTCCGCACGCCGGGAAGGGGAAAGGGTCTTGCGATCCTGTCGGATGAGGGCGGGAGCGATGAGCGAGTAATAGCTTGCCGGCATCAATGCGTTGGCGCCCTGGAGTAGATCTGAGAAGGTTCCGGTTTCGTTGACAGCAAAATCGTAGACTACAGGATCCATCGCAAACGGGAGAGCGTGTTGCAACCGCCGTTTCGCGTCCACCATCACCTCCAGGAGTCGGTGTTGGGCTTCGGTTTTTCGGTGGGGAGCGACGAGGAACGCCATGCCGCCTCCGCTCATGCCGCCGAGCATGCAAAATCCCCAAAAGTCCTGGCCAAAGCTCCGGCGAGCCTCTTCCATCAGAATTTCCGTGTAGAGATTGGAGGCCCAGGGAATGATGGTTTGGATCGGCCCTTGGAAGTGGCTGGTTGTGGCGGATCCTAGCGCGCGTATGTCGCCTGCCTTCAGGGCTGCGCGTACCTGTTCGAGCACCTGCAGCGATTCCTGGCGGGCAGTCCATTCGGCGCCTGAGCGAAGCAGATACTTCTCGGTGACCATCTCTAGGATAGGCCCGACGTTCTGCGCCATGCCGCCATGAACCAGAACAAGAGATTCCTCAAGGCGTTTCCGGGTTTCGGTGGAGCACTCCTCCAGACCCAGCACGTGGTGGCGAGGCATCAGTCGGCCCCGGCTGATGCCGAATTCAGGATCTCCCTCCTCCGCTGCGACGCCTTCGATGAGCTTCATCCCAGGCCAGATGCCACCGCTGTCCTGCCATCCGCCTCCAGATCCGCCCAGCCATTCCCCCAGCAGCGCGCGCGCTAGGACAAGGCGGCGTTCACGTTCGTCGAGGGTACCGGTCAATGAAGCCGCCTGGCCGGTGGCGCGCATGCAGGCCGAGATGAGGCAGCCTAGTAGATTGGTAGAGACCGCCAGGCGCGAACCTTTCGGAATGTCATTAACGCTCGACACTATTTCCAGACCCAACCCAGGCCCAACCATTCGGGTGAGCAGGTCCTGCAGACTGTGTCCGCTGCCCTCGAGACCTGGGGGAACGATCCCGGCGGCGATCACAGCCGCCTTGAGCAGCCCTAGATGATCCCGTGCAAAATCAAAAACGTCGGCAAGGGCCGTCACATCCGTCGTGGCCTTAAGATCCACCGAGGTGAGCCTCAAGACGGGCTCTTCAATGACCCGCAACCATGCGCTTACGGGAGGACGCGGAGCCGCGTCCCTTCCATGCACGCCCAGGTTCACCGAAACATTCAGAACACGCGCGCCTTCCGGATAGTCCATTCCCAGGAAAAAGATGTCGCTCCATCCGCTGTGGGTGAGATCCATGCGCACCGCGGTGCTCTCTCGTAGGATAGGAAAAGTTCCATCCGATCCGCGCTCGAGCAGTCGGCCTGAGAGTCGTAGGGGTTGGTCGGCTGGATGCCCCATGCGGAACATCCACTGATTGCCTCGGACTCCTCTGACGCTGCGGCGCACTTGGTCGGCAAGGGTTTGAAAAGCCAGGCGCTGGTAGGCGGAGGCCAGTGCGCTGGTCAGTCCATCGCTGGGTCCCTGCGAAACCAGGGCATCGAGGAAGGTGTCGATCGCCTCCTCGAAGCGTCGTTGGAGGAGTTGCTGATGTCCTTGGAATGGTATGAGATTCGTTTCACAGCCCGTGGGCGACGGGGAGGACACCATCGCTTCCGGGATTTGAAAGCGGCAAAGGGAGTAGCAGAAGGTGAGGGCCCTGACCCGCTCGTAGAGATTCTGGGAGCTGCGGCGGAAGGCATCGAGCGTGGTGAGCTCGCCGAGAAGCTGTCCCAGGCTCCATCCCTGACAGGCGGATTCGATCGACCGATTGCGTGTGGCGGGGTCGGTCGAGAGGATGAGGGAGATCAGGACGTTCATGCCGGGGGCAATTAGCGGATCCGGTTGGCCAGGAGCTCTACCAGTCCAGTGAGCACCTCGTCGCGGTCCTTCCCGTCGAGTGCGAGGGCCAGCTGGGCGGTGAGAAGTCCATACTTCACACCGATGTCATAGCGACGCCCCTGGAGCTCGCATGCCAAGTAGCGCTCCTTTTGCGCGAGGCGCTGCAGGGCTGAGCTCAGTGTGACATTCTGGGAGGGCTCGGTTTGTGCGAGGGTTTCTGTCAGGAGATCCATGACCGTGGCGGTGAGCACATGCATGCCGAAGAAACAAAGGTAATGGCCGGCGCGCAGGCCAGGAACCAGAAGTTCCTGCTCGGCCTTGGTGGGCGTGGGCTTCTCAAGAACCGCGGCGATTTCGAAGAGTCCGCGGCTTCCTGCAACCAGACGCCCCCCGACGGAGCCGTAGTAAGGCAGCTTGCTCTCATGGGTCGACTGCACCGCGGAAACCGCGCAGTTCTCCCCCGCTGCCACTTCCACCAACTGCCGGGCGCAGCGACGCGTCTGCCCGCTGACATAGAGATGATCCCCCACCAGGAGTAGGAACGGATCCCTGGCCGTGAACGATTGGGCACAGGCCACGGCCTGGCCAAAGCCCCGGGCCCCCGCTTGCTCGACAAACTCGAGCGCCCGTCCGTGCTCCCCTGCGGCGGCGGCGAAAGCCTGTTGATCTCCCGGATGGACCACGACACAGATCTGCTCCACGCCACTGTCCAGGATCTCTTCGATGATGATGCGGAGGGCGGTCTTGGACGCGCCATCCCGATCCACCAGCGTTTGCAGGGGGAGCGTTCGCTGGTTCTTCCCGGCGGCAGTGATGACAGCTTTGTGGATTCGCATAGATGCGGAACGAAGGCGAGCGTCACAGAAGCCTGGGAGGGCGTCAAATGCATTGCCACAAACCATTTTCAGAGCGAGGTAACGAGTCATTCCTCCTCCCAAGGCCATCCGAATGTTACGGACGGCCGCCGCGATTGCGAGCGACGAGCGGTGGCATCGCTGAAGTGGCCAGCAATTCTCATTTTGAAAATACACGGTGACAAAATCATGTAGGGTAAAATCATAGGAAACCATTTTCCGGCAAATGAGTATGATTTTACCCTACATGATTTTGTCGCAAGATCTTGGCCGGTAACTCGCGTTACTAAGTTCGGGTCTAGGGCAGACTCTGCGGGGAATCTGAAGTTTCAAGGCGGAGTTAGCCAGAAAGACATCCCCATTTGGCATAGGGGGACTGGACCCATGCGGCTGGGCCTCACCTCTGCCAAAATGAGAACTGCTGTAAGGTATCGTGCTTGCGTTGACAGCGTTCTTGCTGCGGCTTATGCAGAGGTATGTCCAAGATCCCCTTTGGCTGGCCAAGCGTGCTGACGTCTCTGCTTCTCGCAGTGAGTGTGCTTCTTTCTGTGCCACGCGGGCTGGCGGCGGCTGGGACGCCGAGTGTTGCGGCTGGAGCCTCCTCCGAAGCGCGAAGGCCGAGGACGGATAGCGAGCTGCGCTCCTGGCTTCTGAATATGGTGACCCATCATGGTTACAGCGCTCAGGAAGTCTCAGCAGCGACGGGACTCGATCCTCAGGATGTCCCGGATGCTCTTCGCGTGTATCGTCTGTCTCCTGGATTCAAAGCGCCCCCGGACGACACATCCCCGCTCCGCGTGATGCCGTATCCGGGCGGTCGGCACCCGCGCATCGGTTTTTTGGAGGGCGCGGTCGATCCCCAGCGTGAGACGAAGCTGAGTGTTTTTGCCCCTTGGGATGTGCGGAGCTATGTGGTGATCGATGTTCCCGAGGCGATCTGGTCCAATTTGGGGCTCACCTATCTGGCCCACACGCATGTGCCTACCTTGTGGAGTCGCAGCAATATCGTGCTCCCCCGATTGGAATGGCGGCGGCGGAAGGATGGCAGCTTTTCGATAGAGCGGCGACTGCCCAATGGGATTGGATTTTCCACCAAAGCTCTCCCCGCCCGCGATGCGGTCCGGCTTGAGATGCGTTTGACCAATGGGACTCCCAGTCGGCTCACCGATCTGCGGGTGCAGATGTGTGCGATGCTGAAAGGTATGGCCGGGTTTCAGGCGCAGACCAATGCAAACAAGATCTTTGCCCCACCTTTCTCCGCGTGTAAATCGGACGACGGCAAGCGTTGGATCATCTGGGCCTGGGAGCCGGTGCAACGCGCCTGGGGAAATCCGCCCGTGCCCTGTCTGCATTCGGATCCGAAGTTTCCCGATTGCGAGCCGGGAGAGACCAAGGTGGTGCGGGGTTGGCTCTCCTTTTACGAGGGGGCCGATGTTCAGCCGGAGTTGCGGCGGATCGAGCAGGATCCCTGGCTGTTTGAGAGCAGCGGCGGTTCCCTGCCAAAATGATACCGTCTTGGGGCTCAAATGCCTTCTGGCGTGTTGAACACCCCTTGGTCTAGTCTCCGCGATATATCTGATGAGCACCCTTTCTGAATCTTCGGCGATCGACTCCGCAGGTAAACCGCGTTCTCGCATCGAAGCTTTGGATATTTTCCGGGGTTGGACCATCGCGTTCATGATCCTGGTGAACACCCCTGGAAACGGTGAGGTGTCCTGGGCGCCTTTGCAGCACGCTCGCTGGCATGGTTTCACACCAACCGATCTGGTGTTCCCCTCCTTTCTCTTCATCATTGGCGTCTCCGCTTGGTTTTCGCTCAAACGCTTTCACGGTTCCTCCCAGGCGGCCTCGCTTGGCAAAATCTGGAAGCGAACCGGATGGCTCTTCCTGATCGGGATGCTGATGTGGTACGTGCCGGATTTTGTCGCTGCCCTGGTCACTCTGAAGCTGGGTGCTTTCTGGAGGGACTTCTCCGAGAATGTGCGAGTCCTGGGTGTGCTGGGACGGCTTGCCCTCTGCTATGGGATTGGTTCGACCCTCGCCTTGAGATTTTCTCCCAGGGGTCTCATAGGTTGCAGCGCCTTTCTCCTGCTTCTCTATTGGGGGCTGATGCGTTTCTTTGGTACGGGTGCGGACCCTTATTCGCTGCAAACCAACGCGGCACTTCGCCTGGATCTTTGGCTTCTTGGGCCGAATCATCTGTATCATGGGGAGTCGGTCGATGGTAGGCCGTTTGCGTTTGATCCCGAGGGTCTGCTCAGTACGATTCCCGCGATCGTCACCTACCTCTTCGGTTATCTGACGGGACGTTTTCTGGATCGGAGTTCCGACCGTCGACAAGCCTTAAGCGAACTCTTCCCGATAGCTCTGATATTGGTGGCGGTGGGCTTTCTGTGGGATTACTGGCTTGGTTTTCCTATCAACAAGAAGCTATGGACCAGTTCCTACACACTCTATGTCGGCGGCTTGTCGATGCTCCTGCTTTCCCTGGCGATCTGGTTGGTGGATGTGAAGCGACGTGGGGCCAGTCTGGGCTTTTTTAATGTCTTCGGGCGTAATCCGCTGCTTGCTTACCTGGTTTCGGAGATGGGGGCGGTCGTGCTTCAGAAGATCAGCGTGCCAGGGTCGGACGGGAAGACACAGTCCGCATTTCAGTGGCTCTACGCCCACACGGGCGCTTGGGTGGGGGGGGACAATGGCCTGGGATCGTTTCTTTTTTCCCTCGGCTTCATGCTGGCCTGCTGGATGGTCTCCTGGGGCTTCTACCGTCGAGGGATTGTTCTGAAGCTTTAACCCTAGCAGCCTGTCGGAGTGCGCCTTTTCACGGCGCACTCCGACGGCCTGCTAGGTCAGCTTGGCTTGCCCGAAGCGCTGTTGTAGTTGCCGGGCGCAATCGAGAGGGTTTCGGTCCCGCTGTTGATCCACTCCACCTTGCCGGTGCAGATGACGTCCTTTGAGATGGAGAAGCGGCCTGACACCGACAGTCGGTCACACAGGGCGAGTGAAGGAACTCCTGATGAGAATGCACGTTCGAAATCGGCTATTCCTTTGTAGTGACGGCTGTCCAGATCGATCTCCGGTGGAATCCCTCGTCGCGAAGGGATGAGCTCAAGTCGGTAGTCCTCAGTCACCCGGTAGGCATCGGACCGCAGAGCGAGCAGATCCCCGGTGGTCTTCACAGGCGCAAAACGCCTCCGGTCCACCACAACCGCGGTCGCTTTTGGGAAACACTCGATCGCCGCCCCCATCGCGGTTTCGAGTTGAAGGACTTTCAGTGAGGCGGGGTTCCGAGGGTCGACGCTCTTTTCGTTGCGAATTAGCGGAAGAGGTAAGCTGCCGCCCAGTCGGTTGAGCTCTTTGCGAAGATCCTCCAGCTGAATCCAGAGATTGTTGGTGTTGAAGAAGCGGTGGCGGGCGATGTCCTGGAAAGCGGCGGCGTCTTCTGGAGGGCATTGGGCGGATTCCCTGAGGATCAGTCGCTGATCCTCACGCCTTCTGGCGAGATGACCTCCCTTCCGGTCCGAGGTAGTGCGCTCTGCGACCTCCATCAGGAACGAGTAGCCTGAGGTGGCGAAATACTCGAGGAGGGCAAGGTCCACCGATGCCCCGAGATTGTCGGAGTTTGAAACGAACAGATAGCGAATCCCTTTGCTCAGCAGGCTGTCGAGGATCCCCGAGCCGAGCAAGGAGGGATACAGATCGCCATGACCGGGCGGGCACCATTCCAGCTCCGGATCCTGGGGCCAGGAGACCGCCTCTAGGGTGGCGGCATCGACTTTAGGAACCTTGCCTTGCACAAAATCCAATAACCCGTCCAGAGCGAGATCGGGATAGCGTGCCAGGTGGTCTAGGGTGTCCGACCGGGTGCTGAAGCTATTCATCAGAAGGAACACCAATCGTTCCCCCCCAGGCAGGGAGCGCAGATGTAGGATCTGTCGGGCGGTGAAATCCAGGAAGTTCCAACCTTCGCGCACCGGGATGAGTGACTTGGCCTTGTCCAGGCCCATACCGGTACCGAGCCCTCCGTTCAGCTTGATCACGGCAAGCTGGCTTAGGAGTTTTCTCGCTGCGGGAGATGCCTGGGGCAGAGAGTCCAGGGAGGGTAGGGAATCCACGGGTTCCAGGGACACTTCCGCGATCATTCCGGTTGCGCCGGAAGCGATTCGTTCGAGACTAGAGACGAAGGAGGCAATGGCGGGGCCTTCGAGGTGGGCGGATGCCATTTTGGTGCGGGACAATTCGAGCGCGCGCTGCAGGTTCATAGATTCTAGGTCAATCAAGTCGCTGGGCAAAGGATCGACCCGGCGGGGAGAAACTTCATAGCCGCCCTTTTTCCTATTCGCAACCAGAGCTTGATCACAATCGAGGTCTGCATACACTCCCCAGCCATGAAAGTTCTGCTTGGTGCCACCCTTGCATGGGTGCTGATGGGTGCTGCGTTGGGATACACGATCTTGAAGATCATGACTGCCCACATTGTATGGCCTTTTGTAGTGGTCTTGGCGATCGTGATCCTCATGATCAGCTGGATCGGCTGCCGCACCGACTGAGGCGAGTGAACTGAAGAGTCCGATGGGAGCCACCCGTTTGGCTTGGCCCTATCGGACCGCACGCATCCCCATTAAATTCGAACACGACCTATAACATGCCCGCTGCGTTTCCCAAAATTCCCCAGATCCAGTTCGAGGGACCGAAGTCCCGCAACCCGTTTGCCTTCAAGCACTACAATCCCACCGAGTTGGTGGAAGGTAAGTCCATGAAGGACCATCTCCGGTTTTCCGTGGTGTATTGGCACACCATGTGTGGTACCGGATCAGATATGTTCGGTTGGGGGACCTGGAATCGCCCTTGGGACCGTGGAACTCGTGAAAACTCCATCGAGCGTGCCAAGCGCCGTGTGCCGGTTTTCTTTGAGTTTTGTGAGAAGTTGGGCGCTCCTTTTTATGCATGGCATGACCGCGATGTGGCGCCGCATGGCACGACCCCGCGTGAGTCCAATCGCTATCTGGACGCCATTGCCAAGCTTTTGAAGGAGCATCAGAAGGCAAGTGGGGTGAGACTTCTGTGGGGCACGGCGCAGAATTTCGTCCATCCCCGCTACATGCATGGTGCGGCCACCAGTTGCAATGCAGACGCGTTCGCCTTTGCAGCCGCCCAGGTGAAGAGGGCGTTGGAGCTCACCCACGAGCTGAAGGGTGAGGGTTATGTTTTCTGGGGAGGGCGCGAAGGTTACTCCAGCCTCCTCAATACCGACCTGAAGCGGGAGATGGATCATCTCGGCGCCTTCATGCATATGGCGGTCGATTACAAGAAGAAGATTGGGTTCACGGGTCCCTTTTATATCGAGCCCAAGCCGAAGGAACCCACCAAGCATCAGTATGATTCCGATGCGGCTGCCTGCCTAAACTTCCTGCGCGAATACCGCCTGCTCCCTCACTTCAAACTCAACCTGGAGACCAATCACGCCACCCTGGCGGGACATTCCATGCAGCATGAGCTTGAGGTTGCAGGTGCCGCGGGAGCGCTGGGATCTATTGACGCCAATAGCGGCGATATGTTCCTGGGGTGGGACACCGACCAGTTTCCGACCGATCTGTACCTCACAGCCCAGTGCATGCTCACCATTCTAAAGTATGGTGGGCTGACCACAGGCGGGACCAACTTCGATGCGAAGCTCCGGCGTGAGAGCGTTGACCCTGAAGACCTGTTCCACGCCCATATTGGCGGCATGGACACCTTCGCTCGCGGTTTGAAGATCGCTGCGGCCATTCGTAAGGACGGTCGGTTGAACGAGTTTGTGAAGGGGCGCTACCGCTCTTGGGACAGCGGGATCGGCAAGCTCATCGAGAAGCGCAAGGTCGGCTTCAAAGAGCTGGAGGCCTATGCTCTGAAGAAGGGTGAGATCACCTCCAGCGAGAGCGGTCGGCAGGAGTATCTCGAGAATCTCTTCAACGAGTTTATCTGAAGCCCTGATGTCGAATGAACCCGGCGTAGCACCGGTTCCCCTCTCGAAGGGGACAATCTTTGTTCGACGCCTCACCAGCACTGTCGTTCTTTGGACTTTGGTGATCGGAGCTCTCTTCTCGGGAAACCGGGTGCTCTCCGACTCCATCTTCCTGATCATCCTCAACCTTCTCGTCTGTTTGGGGCTCATCGAGTTCTACGGACTGGCGCGGAAGGCTGGCTTGTTCTGTTTCCGGTCTTGGGGACTGTTCTGCGGGATTCTGTTGATCACCGGAAGCTACCTGCATCTGCATGGATGGCTCGGAATCAGCGGAACTCCGGCCCGGGTGAACGATTTTGAGACCAGCCTTCTGATCCTCTTCGTTCTGGGACTGTGTGTGCGTCAGTTCCTTCGGAAGGACTTGGGCGGAGCTATTAGTGCTGTCTCCGTCACGCTCTTCGGGCTGATGTACGTGGCTTGGCTGCTTAACTTCATCCAGAAGATCCAATTCTTTCCGGGCATCGAGGGGACTTGGTATGTGCTCTATTTCATCTTAGTGACCAAGGCGAGCGACGTGGGGGCGTATCTAATCGGGTCGCTGATCGGCAAGCATAAGATGATTCCACGCGTGAGTCCGGGGAAAACCTGGGAAGGGTTCGGAGGTGCCTTGGTGGTGTCCGTCGGTGTCAGTCTGCTGTTCGCGCAGCTGGCGGGTGGGCATCTTGTTGGCATGCGCCCGGTTCATGCCGTGGCTCTGGGCCTCATGCTTGGATCGGCTGCGGTGGTGGGGGATTTGATTGAATCGATCTTCAAACGCGAAGCGGGTGTGAAAGATTCCGGCGGCTTTTTCCCTGGGATCGGGGGGATCTTGGATCTCCTGGATAGCCTGCTTTTCAACGCGCCCCTGATGTACCTCTACCTCCGACACATCCTGACCCATCCACCGAGCTGAGTTCGAGGTGGGAGCCGTCTCACCTTGCGGATGGGCCTTGGCCATCTCCGTCCCCTCTCGCAGTTCACTGGGCTTTTGCCAGTCTCAGCTCTGAACCAGCCAGTTCATGATCGCCTTCTGAACATGCAGCCGGTTCTCCGCTTGCTCGAAAATCGTATCCGCGTTGGCCTCGAAGGTGGCGTCATCGATCTCCTTGCCCCGATAGGCCGGAAGGCAATGCATGACCAGCGCATCCGGCTTGGCGCGTTGCAGCAAGGCTGCGTTGACCTGATAGCCCTGTAGCTGGCGGATGCGGTCGGCGGATTCAGCCTCCTTGCCCATCGACACCCAGACGTCGGTGTAGAGGAGGTCTGAGCCCTTCGCGGCAGCCTGGAGGTCATCGGTGACCTGAATGTTCCCGCCTGCGCGCCGCAGAATTTCCTCCGAGGGTTGGAACGCTTTCGGCGCGGCGATGCGGAGTTCGAAACCGAGTTTGGCGGCTGCGAAAATCCAGGAGATCGGCATGTTGCAGGCTCCGTCGCCTACGAAGGTGACAATCTTCCCCTGGATAGAACCTCGACGCTCCTGAAAGGTGTGGATGTCCGTGAGCACCTGGCAGGGGTGCTCATCGTCGGTGAGCGCGTTGATGGTTGGAATTCCAGAGAACTGTGCGAATTCTTCGACGTCTCTTTGAGCGAAGGTCCGGATCACTGCGCCGTGCAGCATGCGCCCTAGAACGCGCGCGGTGTCCTTGATGGGCTCGCCTCTTCCCAACTGGATGTCATTGGCGTTTAGAAAGAGAGGACGTCCACCGAGTTCATGGATCCCGACCTCGAAGCTTACCCGGGTTCGGGTCGAGGATTTCGAGAAGATCAGCGCCCAGGTCTGACCGGCGAGCGGCTTGCGGTCCGGGGCATCGCGATGCTGCTTGAAGCCAGCGGAGGCCTTCAATACGGCCTCCATGGCCTCACGCGTCATGGACTCTAAACTCAGCAAATGTTTCATGGCATCCGATTCCTGCGGTGCAACAAAGCGGGAAGTTTGAACAGCTTAAGAGAGCTTTGCCAAGACGGATTCGAGTATTTCCGCGGCCTGTGCGGCCTCAGCGTGGCTTAGGTTGAGGGCGGGTAGCATGCGAAGGACGTGCGTCCCTGAGGGAATGACCAGCATTCCTGCCGCCTGCAGCAGGCTGGTGAGCTGCATCGAGTAGGGTTTCTCCGACCCCGAAAGGCCCGGTATCTGGCGGGTAAGTTCGAATCCGATCATGAGCCCGACTCCCCGCACGCTGGCGATTTTATCCGGATGCTCCCGTTGAAGCCTGAGCAGTTCGTCCTGGAGGAACGCGCCGATGCGTCGCGCGTTGTCTGCGAGGCCTTCCTTCTCGATGACCTCAAACACCTTGAGCGCCACGGCACAGCCGAGAGGTGTGCCACCGTAGGTTGTACCGTGGGTCCCGGGTCCGAGCAGTTCCGCGTGTTTCTCGCGCACCCAAAAGGCTCCGATGGGAAAGCCGCCACCGAGGGACTTGGCCATGGAGAGCCCGTCTGGTTCGAAGGTTTCTGCGCCCTTGATTCCTTCGAGAGTGCGTTGGAAGCTTTGGAATCTTCCGGTCCGGAAATGACCGCACTGGACGCCGTCGATCAGGAGCAAGAGGCCTTTTTCGTCGCAGAGAGCCCGCAAGCCCAGGAGATATTCCGGGGTGGCTGGGGTGATGCCGCCCTCTCCTTGAATTCCTTCGATCAGAACCGCCACGGTTGCTGGCGAAAGGGCTTCCCTTATGGCTGTCAAATCGTTGTAGGGCACGTGACGGAACCCCGCGACCATCGGTTCAAATCCCTTCTTAACCTTTTCTTGTCCAGTTGCGGCGATGCCGCCCAGGGTTCTTCCGTGGAAGGAGTTGAGGGCCGTGATGATTTCGAAACGTCCTTCGGTGTGCCCGAATTTGCGGGCCAACTTATAAAGGCCTTCGTTCGCCTCCGCTCCACTATTGCAGAAGAAAACGCGGCCTTGACCGAGATGGCTCACTATCTTTTGGGCGAGCCGTCCCTGAGGTTCGTGATAGTAGAGATTGGAGACGTGTATCAGGCGCTGCGACTGCTCGACGAGTGCTTGGGTGATACCTGGATGCGCGTGTCCAAGGGAGCACACTGCGATGCCGCCGCCCATGTCGAGATACCGTCGACCGTTCACATCGAACAGCCAGCTCCCTTGCCCGCGATGGAGGACTAGGTCGAATCGGCCATAGGTGGGGAGCACATGCTTGCTAAAGAGCTCCTGAATCATTTTCTGTTCCTGGTGAACCAGGGCGGGCGGCGGAGGTACAATGTCTTTCATCGACGTGTTTGCGTTCGCGCTGCGAATCGCACGCCGCATCAAATACCGACTCGGCGCTTTAGAGCAAGCGGCCATTTGCAAGCCCGCGACTGGAGTGCAGTCAAGGGGAGGGAGAAGGTGGCGTGGCTTCAGATGCGCGCGGATGTCCGGGCTCATAAAGCATCGCGTGTCGCGAGCTATCGAGGGGATGGAACATTCTTCAAGCGGCATCCTTTCTGGCCTTTGGGCTGGAACGCGTTACTCTGTCACTATGTGTCGGTGGACCGCCCATTGCCGCCCGATCGGTGTCGGCCGTGACTCCAGGTTTCTGGATCGCGGTGGGCTGCCGCTCTGGGTTCTTGCGTGGCTTTTTGTGCTGGGCGGGTGCTTCTCGGTAAAGGGAGGGGGGGCGGCTCTTTCCGCGCCGACGCTCCGGTTTCTTGAGACTCATTGCTTTGAGTGTCATGGAAGCGTGCATCCCAAGGCTGGCTTAAGCATTGACGCACTTCCTGCCCCATCCGCATCCGCTTCGGGGCTCAAGCGGTGGATCCATGTCTTCGATCGCCTGGATCGTGGAGAGATGCCTCCGGCTTCCGAGCCCCGTCCTTCTGCGGCTGCGACCCAGCAGGTTTTGACGGAGCTTCGAGCGGAGTTGACTCACCTCTCTCGAGAGGCTCAGGCCAGGGAGGGTAGGGCGCTGGTGCGTCGTTTGAACCGGGTCGAATTGGAATTCACGCTTTCGGACCTCCTGGGCATGCCGGTGGCGGTGCAGCACCTTCTTCCAGAGGATTCGCTCACCTCAGGTTTTGACACGGTGAGTGTGGGGTTGGGGATGTCCTCGGCCCATTGGCTGCGCTACCAGGAGGTGGCGGATCGGGTCATCGACGCCGCGTTGGCGTGGGCACCCCTCGCACCCGAGCGCCGTCGCGTAACCGGTCGTCAGTGGTTTCAGGGGCAGATGCGTTCTGCTCGCAGCGATTCGGAATGGAAAGTAAAAGGTTCTGCGCGAGTGGAAGGCGATCGGGCGTTGGTATTCGCACGGTCCACCGAACATTCCTACCTCGACTTCACGCTAGGGAAGCCGGTCGTGCCGGGACGCTATCGGGTGAGGGCCTCTGTGTCGGCGGTGAACACGGGTGAGCAGCCTTTGCCCGCTCTTTTTTTCCTTCAAGGGCCTGGTGAGTTGATCGATGGATCTCAGCATCATGTATTGGATGTCCTCGATGCCGAGCCTGGCCCACAGAGGGTACTGGAACTTCAAGTTCAGGTGCCCTACAAGTCGCCGCGTTTCCAGGGACGATCGATTGCACTGTCTGGTTGGACGCTTCCCCTGCAACACCCCGTGGGAGTCTTTGAGGCTATGGAGCTGATCGGAGAGAAACCTCACCTTGAGGGCCCGGCGCTCGCGCTCGACTGGATGGAACTGGAAGGGCCGCTTGATCCCTGGCCTACGGCCGCTTATCGGCGTTTGTTTGGTGACCTTCCGGCCAAGCGCCCAGATCCACTCCAGCCGGTGGAGCCTCAAAGCCTCCGTCCTCGAGAGGATGCCGACCGGTTGATACGTGACTTTCTTCCGCGTGCGTTTCGTCGACCCGCTCCACCTGCCCTCGCTCAGGAGTATGTGGATATCGCACACCGCGCTTTGGATGAAGGTAGACCCTTCGTCGCCGCGATGCGTCAGGCCTATCGAGCTGTGCTAAGTTCGCCCTATTTCGTTTTGCGTCTGGAATCCCCCGGAGCTTTGGATGGCTACGCTATCGCCTCTCGATTGAGCTACTTTCTCTGGAGTTCTTGTCCTGATGAAACGTTGCTGAAGCTTGCGAGGGAGGAGGGGCGGTTAAAGGAGCCCGCAGTGCTCGATGCCCAGGTGGAACGTTTGTTGACCGATCCGCGTTCCAGCCGTTTTGTGCGGCAGTTCACTCAACAGTGGCTCGAGCTTCATCGTTTGTATGAGACAAAGCCTGATCTGATGTACGGGGAGTTCGATGACCTCTTGCTCTGGTCGATGCCTCTTGAGACCCAGGGGATGTTTCAGGAGATCCTGGCAGGGGATCGCAGCGTTGCGGAGTTCATTCAGTCCGATTGGAGCTTTTTGAACAGACGCCTTGCCGAACATTACTCCATTCCGGGTGTTAGCTCTTGGATTCCCAGGAGGGCCTCGCTCCCTGGATCCGCCCATCGTGGGGGCGTGATCACGCATGCTTCCATCCTCAAGTTGACCTCTAACGGCACGGCAACCTCCCCGGTTCGGAGAGGTGCGTGGATTTTGGACAAAATCTTGGGCAAACCTCCCAGCCCTCCGCCTCCCGGGGTGGGGGCCATCGAGCCGGATATCCGAGGTGCGGTCACGGTGCGGGAGCAGTTGGCGAAGCATCAGGCGGATCCTTCCTGCGCTCGATGCCATCGTGAAATAGATCCGCCTGGGTTCGCGATGGAGAATTTTGATGTGATCGGAGGCTGGCGTGAGTGGTATCGGTCGAATGATATCCAGGATCGGCGAGCGCGTCTCCCGAACTATCCACGGATGATCGTTTCCCGTGGTGTGAAGGTGGAGTCGTTCTCGGTTACTTCCGAGGGTCGCGCCTTTGTTGGAGTGGATGAGTACAAACAGATCCTTCTTCAGGATTTGAGCCCAGTCGTTCGAAGCCTGGCGTCGAAGCTTCTTACATATTCCACCGGTGCTGAGCCGCAATTTGCCGATCGAGAAATTGTGGACCAGTTGACCCGCGAGTCGGTCGAGGGCGGCGCGAAGTTCCGCTCCCTGGTACGCGCAGTGGTTCGCAGTCGACCCTTCCTTGAAAAATGAAACCTTTCGCTTGTCGAATTCACAATCTGGGGAGGGTATCCCGTCGCCGTTTGTTGAGAGCCGGCGCGGTGAGTCTCGCTCTTCCTTTGCTTGAGGCGATGCTTCCGGTGGGGGTGGGCGCGGAGGAGAAGACGACCAAGATGCGTCCCCGGCGTCTGCTGCTAATCGGGCGCGTTCTCGGTAATCATGGAGACTTCTTTTTCCCCAAGGATGTTGGCCTCCGCTACACGCCCTCCCGTTATTTGAAGTTTCTGGAGCCACATCGAGGTCAGTTCACTGTTTTTTCGGGCCTCTCCCACTTGGGATATCCCAATGTACATCATACAGAATGCGCCCTCTTTACCGGGGCTGCACCCGAGCGCATTCAACGGTTGGATGACATCCGCAACACCCAGTCCTTGGATCAGTTGGTGGCGGCAAGGATCGGATCAGAGACGCGCATACCCGGGCTGGCTATGGGCGGCTTGCATGTCCTGCCCATGGTTTACAGTGCCAAGGGATCCCCGATCCCCTTAGAGAGCCGACCTGAGGCTGTGTTTCAGAGGCTTTTTGTCTCGGGCAACGCGGAGGAAGTGGCTCGCGAGGTTCGACGCCTCTCGGAGGGACGGAGTGTTCTCGACCAAGTGCGTGGTCAGCTGTCGCGGCTCATGAGCACTCTGGGACCGTCCGACAGAGATCGGATCGATCTCATGACAACCTCGATCCGTGAGGCGGAGAAAGATCTCAATCAACAGCAAGTTTGGGCCTTTGAGCCCAAGCCGAAAGTGGGGAGAAAGGCTTCCGAGTTTGCCAACCCGGGCTGGTCATCGGGACAGAAGATGCGCTACGACCTTGCCTTCCTTGCCTTCCAGACCGATTCGACACGTGTGGCGGTGGCCATCGAGGTTCCGGGTAGGGCCGGTGACGCTCCTGGGAGCGCGCTGGATCATCACGACGCCTCGCATCATGGGATGAGTGCAGCGAAGATTGAGCAGCTTGCTCTCTATGAGGAAGAGCAGACGCGTAATCTGGGGCAGCTTCTGGACAAGCTGGCCGCCGCCGGAGAAGGGGGGGAGGCGCTGCTCACCAATACCACCGTTCTCTGGGCGAGCAATCTTGGCAATGCCTCCTCGCATAGCTCGACGAATCTTCCGATCCTCGTCGCCGGAGGAGGCTTCCGTCATCAAGGACATGTTGCTTTTGATCCGAAGCAGAATCGACCCCTATCGAATCTCTACCTGAGGGTCCTGCACCAGATGCGGATAGAGGAGGCCAGCTTCGGATCCAGCACGGGTGCGCTGGGCGAGATCGGGTGAGTCGGAACGTGTGGCTCTCCTTCCTGACAAAAAATCTATCGACTCAGCGGTTCGTTGTTCCGAAGGAAGGTTTCTAGGGACAAGTCCCAGGGGTTTCCCAGAGCTGAGGGGTCTGACGGAGCTGTTCGAGAATTTTCCCGTCAGCGGGTGGGAAGGTGAATGACATCAGTCCGTCCAAACGGGTCCATGCGACGGCCGCGCACTCGATGGCGCGCGGTTCATGGGCGGTCCAGGTGCAGCGGTAGAATCCGATACGGACTACTTTCTCTGGATAGGCATGCAGCACTTCGGTGAGTCGCTCCTCCACGTTCACCTCGATGCCTAGTTCTTCCATCAGCTCCCGTTTCAGGCAGGCTTCCGG
>CAMAVD010000057.1 GCA_945861575.1 Akkermansia muciniphila | reverse complement strand
CGCGATGTGACCGACCGTCATCGCCTGGAGCGGGAGATTCTTGAGATCAGCCATCGCGAGCAGCAGCGTATTGGACAGGATTTGCACGACAGCCTTGGGCAGCATCTCACCGGTATCAGTTTTCTCAGCAAAGCGCTGCAGCACAAGCTCACCGATCTAAAGATCAGTGAGGCGGCCCAGGCTGGAGAGATCGCCCAACTGGTGGTGGAAACTCTCGGTCATACCCGCAACATCGCCCGTGGGCTTTTCCCCGTGGAGCTTGAGCGCAACGGGCGGTTGATTCCGGCATTGAAGGAGCTGGTTCTCAATGTGGAGAAGCTCTTCCGGGTACCCTGCCGGCTTGAGATTCCGGACGGCCTCGATGTGGTGGATATTCGCATATCCACCGAGCTATTCCGCATCAGCCAGGAGGCTATTAGCAATGCCATTAAGCACGGTAAAGCCAAGCGGGTGACCGTGCGGATGCAGAGGGACTCCGGTATTCTGCGACTGCTGATTCAGGACGATGGGGTGGGACTTGTTGAGAATCCCAAGAGCAGCGGCCTTGGCCGGAGGATCATGAGTTTCCGCGCCAGCCGCATTGGAGGCCGCTTGGAGATAGCGGCCTTGGACATCGGTGGCACCCTTGTCACCTGCGAGTTCCCAGACCCTTCTTTGAAGGGGGATGCTACGTTGCGTCCGTGAGTTCATTCCACGAAACCTCACCGTATTTTCTTTATGCAAGGACCAGGAAAAACCCCAACCCCACCCACGCCGCCCGCCGTAAACCGCAAACCGAAGACGAAGGTCCTTCTGGTAGATGACCATCCCGTGCTGCGACGCGGTTTGAGCCAGCTCATCAACCAGGAGTCCGACATGATGGTCTGCGGCGAGGCAGAGGATGCCCCGAAGGCCTTCGAGGCTGTGGGGCAGCTCGAGCCGGATGTGGTGGTGGTGGATGTATCGCTCAAGGGGAGCAACGGGATCGAACTGCTCAAGAACCTCAAGGCTCGTTATCCGAACCTGCCCGTGCTGGTGCTCTCCATGCATGATGAGTCGCTCTATGCCGAGCGAGCGCTCCGGGCTGGAGGGTTGGGCTATATCATGAAGGATGAGGCGTTCGAGCAGGTGCTGGTCGCAATTCGCCAGGTGTTGAAAGGCGACATCTTCCTGAGCGAGAAGATGAAGAGTCGCATGCTACAGCAGGTCGCCTTTGGCAAGGGTAAGGTGGTGAACTCTCCTATCGAGAAGCTGACCGATCGTGAGCTGGAAGTGTTTCGACTCATCGGTCAGGGGCACGGCACGCGTCAGATCGCCGAGGAACTCCACTTGAGTGTTCGTACCGTTGAAGCGTATCGCGAATACATCAAGGAGAAACTCAATTTGAAGAACGCCACAGAGCTGGTACAGCATGCGTTCCATTGGGTGCATCATCAGGAGGCAGCGTAGAAATCTCTACGGGAGCATGAAGCGAGTGCTGGTCATTGATGACACGACCGAGATCCTTGACGTGATCTCTGAGAGCCTTGCTGCGTTCGGCTACGACGTCGAGGTGGCAGGTGATGGGCAGATAGGGCTGCAGCTGGCCAGGGACAAGGCTCCCGATCTCATCATCTGTGACGTCAACATGCCTCGCATGGACGGGTATTCAGTCCTGCTGGCCTTGCGGGCGATGGAGTCGACCGCCACCACGCCCTTCATCTTCCTCACCAGCGTTTCTGAGAAGATCAATGTGCGTCGCGGTATGGAGTTAGGAGCGGATGACTACCTGACCAAGCCCTTCACCCAAAAAGAGCTCAAGGCCGCAGTCTCTGCTCGTCTTGAGAAGCAGGCCGAGTTGAAGCGTCAGACCGACCGCCGTCTCGACGAGTTGCGCGGCAGCCTGACCCTCGCCCTACCACACGAGCTTCGTACTCCTCTCAATGGCATCCTGGGTCTTGCTTCCATTTTGATGGAAGACCATGCGACCTGCACCCCTGAGGAGATTCTGTCCACCGCCACCGACATCCAGGCTTCTGCTGAGCGCCTGCATCATCTCATTGAGAACTTTCTGGTCTTCTCCCAGATCCAGCTTCTAACCATTGAGGACAAGGCACCCGAACTGGGGGATCATCCGCCGATCT
Organism: Akkermansia muciniphila; assembly: GCA_945861575.1. Classification (GTDB taxonomy): domain Bacteria; phylum Verrucomicrobiota; class Verrucomicrobiia; order Limisphaerales; family UBA11320; genus UBA11320. The sequence goes on along the minus strand of CAMAVD010000057.1, from coordinate 22,420 downwards.
CTGGCCGCGACGTGATTCCAGCCCTCGCACTCGCGGTAGCGCGCCGACACAAGCGGGAGACCGATCTACATATGGAGCTCGAGCCGGTTTGCTTCGAAGTGCCGGGGGAGAACATCAAGAAGATCATCGAAGAGACCGTCGACAATGCGTTCAAGTTTTCACAGCCCGGGAAAAGAGTAATGCTCCTTTGCCGGGTGAACTCGGCCGGCCAGAGTGAGATTGTTGTCCGTGACGAAGGGCGAGGCATGTCTGCGGAGCAGCTTTCAAAGATCGGCCCACATGTGCAGTTTGATCGGCAGCACTACGAGCAACAAGGGGCGGGCCTTGGTTTAGTGATCGCCAGACGGATGACAGAACTTCTGGGGGGGCAGTATCAGATCCGAAGTGCACTGGGCGAGGGTACGACCATCGTGGCCTCTTTTCCTATACGTTCGACCGACTGCGACACCGTTCATCTGCTGGCTCGTCGGCAGGCCGCGGGCGGCTTAGGGGCTTAGGGAGCGTGCAAAAATAAATTCGGGTTTTGCTGGAGGACCCAGCCCTTCGGGGCGGGGCGGTGCCAGGCCAGCTGCGTCGTTGCTCGTCAGTTACAGCCCCACTTCGGGGATGCGCCTTCCTCGCGCCTAGCCTCTGGCCTGGCAGCGCTCCCGCCAAAACCAGAAGTTATTTTTGCACGACCCGAACTTAGTAACGCGAGTTACCGGCCAAGATCTTGCGACAAAATCATGAGGGGTAAAATCATACTCATTTGCCGGAAAGTGGTTTCCTATGATTTTACCCTACATGATTTTGTCACCGTGTATTTTCCAAATGAGAATTGCTGGCTGCCAACCATCCGGGTTGCGTTCCTTTTCGATTGGGGGCAGGTTGTTGGCAGCACAGACACATTCGGGCCCGGCCAGCTTCGCTGTCCGGGGTATGTCGGGCCCGGTCAACACGTTGCTACTATGGCACAGGCCGTCATGAATCCCGAAGAGGTGCGGCGTTTCGCGGAGGAGCTCAAGCGCTTCAACGCAGATCTGCAAAACCGTCTAGGCTCACTTCACGCACGCTTTGCTGCTCTGGGCGACAGTTGGCAGGATCAGGAGCACGAAAAGTTTTCTGAAGAGTTCAAGCAAACCATGAAAGCTCTGAAGAAGTTCGTGGAACTCTCCAATCAGCACTCTCCCTATTTGCTACGCAAGGCCCAGCGGATTGAGGATTACCTCAATCAGCGCTAAGCGAAGCTCCACCGCAGTTAAGCCATGGCCGAACGCGCTCACGTCAGCTCGATCGAAGCGATCGAATTTTTTCGATCCAAGCTGATTCTCTTCCTCTCGGCGGCACGCCCTGCATTGGATGAGGTAAGCTCGGACGTTTTGCGGACGCGGCTCTGGCTTGAGAATGATCAGCGCGTTCACTGGGAGGCGCAGTTACGTAAGCGTAGGCGTCAGCACGAAGAGGCTCAGCAGGCCATTTTTTCAACCCGGATGTCGAATCTGAATGAGGAGGTGAGCGTGGCGCAACAGATGACCGCGCGGCGAGCGAAAGCGGCCATGGACGAGGCTGTTCAGAAGCTCCGGGCTCTGAAATACTGGCAGCGAGAGTTTGGTAGCGTGCTCGAACCATTGGTGAAGCAGATGGAGAAACTTCAGACATTGCTCACCAGCGATATGCCGGGTGCCGTGGCGTATCTTACCGAGGTGGTGAAGCTTCTCCAGGACTATGCGGACATGTCACGGCCATCGGCCACCTCGGCTCCGCCGCCTCCTCCCGCGCCCCCGGTTGGCGAACCAACTCCCTGAGGTCAACCGACGCCGCCGCTTTTCCCTCGAACACCGAACCGGCCAATCACGAATCATGAGCCTTCTTGGAAATCGATCCCGCCTGACAGGCCTGACGAAGGAAATCACCAACGCATGGAGCGAGACCCGCAACACCTGGAGAGATTCCAAGAGTGAGCAATTCGAGCGACGCTACATGGACGAGCTGGTATCGAGCGTAAATATTGCCTGTGCGGCGATTGAACAGCTCGACCGGGTCCTGGCTAAGCTAAGGAAAGACTGTGAGTAAGGAACTCGTTTTCAGCCAGACGTTGGCGCGTCTGGAAGCCTTTCGAACCGCGGTTCGAGGGTTTGCAGCCGGCGAGGAGAAGGTGGATCGAGAGCTTCAGGCTCGCTCCACCGCCCTTCAGCGCCAGCGGGAGAAAGGCGGACGTGAGGCCGAGATTGAGTTGGCCCGCCTCACTCAGGAGGCCGATCAGACCCTGGCGGCTGCCTTGGAGTCTGCCCGGCTGCGCTTCGAACTTCGCGTGGATCGGCTGGGGGATGCCTACAAGGCGAGTCTTCGGACTGCCGTCAAGCGGGCAGAGGAATCTGAGGGGCGGCTGAAGTACCGGCTCCAGATGGAAGGCATGCAGGCTCGGCGTCACTGGGATTCTGGCAAACTGGCTGCGGAGAAGGCCTTCGTGACGTTTGACGAATCCATGACGGGTGAAGGTCAGCGTCTGGCGGATTTGGAAGAGTTGGCCGTGAGCGCTTTCCAGGGGTACGCTAGCTTTCGTCGCATGCTCGACGGTGGCCCCTCCCTGGGCGATGTGATTGCGGGTCGCGACGAGCACGCGATGGCTCAGGAGTTGGTGGCGCTCCTCCGCGCCACCGAGGATCGGCTTAAGCGTTTTGGACGGCGGCTGCTTCCGGCATTCTTCAGATATGGTCCCGCATGGCTGGTCCTGGCCTTAGCGCCCCTTCTTGCTGTGCCGGTGCTTCCGCAAATGGGGATTCAAGGAGTGTCGCTCCGAGATATGGGCATCGGCTGCGGTGTCGTTGTGGCGCTCGGCTTCGTTCTTCACCGGGTGGGAAAGGGGCAGGGGCGGACCGATGCGGAGGCCATCGCCGGTGGCATTCATCGAGCGCGAGCGCTCCATGAAACCTGCCTGCAGACGGCTAGGGAGCGTCGAGACGCCGATATCGCTCGATTGCAGGCAGACTTCGACACCCTTACCCAGAAGGTGGAGGAGGAGTGGAACCAAGCTCTGAGCGCTGGCGAGGGGCTCCGCGACTCCTTCCGCTTTTCCGTGGAGAATAAGTATGCGCGTGCGGTTGCGGCCAATGAGTTTGGATATCAGACAGCGCGGGAAAGGGCGGAGCTGCGCCATCGCAGCGCGGTCGACGGATGGAACCAGGCCGCCCAGGCTGGAAAGGGCGAGATCGTTCGTCGATGCGATGATACCGAGTCCCGCGTTCGGCAGGAGCGGGAGGATTTGCTGGCGGGATATGCGTCGGGCTGGAATGAGGTGGTTCCACAGCTCTTCGAACATGCGCGTCAACTCGAGACTCAGAGTGCCGGGCTAGCTCCGTCGTGGGACCATCCCTCTTGGAAGAGATGGAGTCCACCAGCCGCCTTTTCCGGCGCTGTGATGCTGGGGCAGCTCCGGGTCGATCTGAGCACCCTTGCGGGTGGTCTTCCCCGAGATCCCCGCTTTGCGCTCCATGGGCCCGCTCAGCTTTCTCTGCCGTTGCTTCTCAACTATCCGGCGGAAGGGTCTGTGCTTATTGAGAGTGACGCTGCAGGCTCAGCTCGGGCCATTGGAGCGCTCAACAATCTGGTGCTAAGACTTCTGGCCGCCGCGCCCCCGGGGCGTATCGCCTTCACGGTGATTGATCCTGTTGGGCTTGGCCAGAACTTCGCCGGCATCATGCATCTGTCCGATCAGGCGGAGCATCTCATCCACCAGAAGATCTGGACGCAGCCTGACCAGATTGAGCGTCAGTTGGGAGAGCTGACGGAGCATATGGAGAAGGTCATCCAGATGTATCTCCGGAATGAGTATCCCACCATCGCGGAATACAATCGGCAGGCAGGAACGATCGCTGAGAAGTATCAAGTGTTGGTGGTGGCTGATTTCCCCGCCGGCTTCAGCGAGTCCGCTGCCAAACGGCTCCTGAGCATCGCCACCAGCGGCGCTAAGTGCGGCGTGCATACCTTGATCCACTGGGATCAGCGCCATCCCATGCCCCCTGATTTTTCGGCGGACGAACTGCGACGGAGCAGCGTCTGTTTGACCTGCCGTGGAGCGGAAGTGGTTTTGACCGGGAAGGGGTTTCCAGGGACGGATGTTCTTCTAGACGGGCCACCCCCTGCGGAACTGGCCATCGCATTGATTCAGGCCATCGGTAAGGCTAATCTGGATTCCAACCGCGTTGAGGTCCCGTTCTCGCAGATCGCGCCGGGCGCTGACGCGATGTGGAGCGAGATGACGGGATCGGAGCTGAGGGTGCCCATCGGCCGGACGGGTGCGACCAAGCTTCAGTATCTATCGATTGGCAAAGGGACCCGGCAGCATGCCTTGGTGGCGGGAAAGACGGGGTCCGGCAAGTCTACCCTTTTTCATGTGATCATCACGAACCTGGCCCTGTGGTGCAGCCCGGACGAGGTGGAGTTCTACTTGGTGGATTTTAAGAAGGGTGTGGAGTTTAAGTGCTACGCCGCCGAGCGCCTGCCCCATGCGCGGGTGATCGGGATTGAGAGCGATCGCGAGTTTGGGCTGAGCGTTTTGCAGAAGCTGGATGATGAGCTGCGACGCCGAGGTGATCTGTTTCGTAAAGTGGGCGCTCAGGAAATCGGGGCCTACCGTCGGCTGGCGACCGACGGGGACCCCATGCCCCGGGTGCTGCTGCTCATCGATGAATTCCAGGAGCTGTTCGTCGAGGATGACAAGGTGTCGCAGAGTGCCTCGGTGCTGCTTGATCGAATCGTGCGCCAAGGGCGTGCCTTCGGCATGCATGTCATTTTAGGCTCCCAGACCTTGGGGGGCGCTTACACCGTAGCACGCGCCACCCTGGGCCAAATGGTAATTCGTATTGCTCTCCAGTGTAATGAGGCGGATGCCTACCTGATCATGGATGACAGCAATCCTGCCCCGAGGCTGCTTTCCCGCCCGGGGGAAGGTATTTACAACGATGCTGCGGGAGCGGTCGCCTCGAATAGTCCTTTCCAGGTGGTGTGGATGTCCGATGAAACTCGAGATGCGGAGCTCCGGCGGGTGCGGGCTCGCGCGGATGCCTCCGGTCGGCCGTATCCTGGGCCGTTCGTCTATGAAGGCGACGCCGCTGCCGATGTGCGCGAGAATACCTTACTCCAGACCCTTCTATCGAGCTATGGGCAGCGAGCCATCTCGGGTGTCCCCAGGGCCTGGCTGGGGGCTCCCAACAGTATCAAAGGCCCGACCGAGCTGAGCTTTCCGCGTCAGAGCGCCAAGAATCTTCTCATGGTTGGCCAGCGGGAAGAGGCCGCGTTGGCGATGCTCTCCGTGGTGATGGTCTCCTTGGCACTGCAGCATTCGTCTGAGGGAGCGCGTTTCGTCTTCCTCGATGGGACGGCTGCCGATACACCGGAGCGCGCCTATGTGGAGCGATTGGTCGCCGGAATTCCTCAGCCCGTCGCGATGTCAGCCCAGGGCGACCTGTCCCAGATCTTCCAGGATCTGTCCTCCGAGCTTCGTGCTCGTAGCGAATCGGCCGATGGGGGTCTCGCACCCTCGATTTACGTCCTGATCAATGGCTTGCAGCGCTACAAGAAGCTTCGCAACGAGGACGAGTTTGCTTTCTCGAGCGATCCTGGGGGGCAAGAGTCTCCTGCCGTGATCCTTGGAAAACTGATCGCTGAAGGGCCTGCGGTGGGAATCCATATCCTGGCGGCCTTCGATGGCTACAACAACGTGGGGCGATTCCTGAGTCGCAAGGCCATCAGCGAGTTTGAGATGCGCGTGCTCTTCCAGATGAGCGCGAATGATTCTGCCAGTCTGATCGATAGTCCCAAGGCGAGTGTGCTGGGGATGCATCGGGCGTTGTATTACAACGACCAGATTGGTTCGATGGAGGTCTTCCGTCCTTACGCTCTTCCGGAGCGATCCTGGTTGGATGACATGGCTCGGATCTTGGGCGGCAGGGCCTGAGACTCTATGTTTTGAGTTTATAGCCGATCTGTGAGACAGATATGTTCGGAATGAATTTTTTTCTGAGCCATTTGGCTTTGCTCGTGTTTGTGGGAGTTTTTGTCGCTCAGGCCGGGGTTACCTACTCCGTTCTGCAGAGGGATTCGCTGGATCCAGCTCATCCCTGGAGGAAGCTAAGAGACATCGAAAGTCAGGCGATGACCGGCCCCTTAGAGGCACTCGATGAGGGTGCGGACACGAGCGCTCTTCGTTTCTATCAACTCGTGTCTCCCGCCTTGCCAAGGGCAGAGTAGCTTCGCCATCAAAACCCCAGACAACTCATCCAATGACTGAAGATCCGATCATTGATCTGCAGAGTGACCAATACTTCATGGGCGAGGCACTCCGCCAAGCGGCTCGGGCCTACGCGCAAGAAGAAGTGCCCGTGGGTGCTGTGATTGTGCGGGAGGGACGCATCATCGCTCGGGCCTTCAATCAGGTGGAAACGCTCAAGGATGCCACCGCCCACGCGGAGATGCTGGCCCTGACGCAGGCCCAGGAGGCCATGGGGGACTGGCGGTTGACCGATTGCACCCTTTATGTGACGAAGGAGCCGTGCCCCATGTGCGCCGGCGCTGTGGTGCATACCCGGCTTCAGCGCGTGGTGTTCGGAGCAGGAGATGCGAAGGGCGGGGCGGCGGGTGGTGCTATGAATCTACTTCAGTTCCCCACCTTGAACCACCGATGCTCCATCACTCCAGGCGTCCGCGAACCGGAATGTCGTGAGATGCTCAAGAGCTTCTTTGCCGAGCAGCGCGCTCAGTCCCGGGTGGAGTAATGGCGTTCAACGTCCAGCGTTCAGCGTTCAACGTTCAACGTTCAGCGTCCAGCGTCCAGCGTCCAGCGTCCAGCGTTCAGCGTTCAGCGCCCATCGTCCAACGTTCAGCGTGGATGCGCCTCGTAGCATGGGACTATGAAAAATCCGGGCTAGCTGAGCTGCCCAAGCGTTCCGGTGCTGTCGCCCATACGATCGGCTTTGGCGCCCATCTCATGGATCAGGCTCATGAAGAGATTGGCCATGGGGGCATTGTTCTCGTATTTCACATGCCGTCCGGGATTGATCGCGCCACCGCCGCGCCCTGCCAGGATCACCGGCAGGTCAGTGTGTGCGTGGTGATCTGGGTCAGCCAGCCCGCTTCCGTAGACGATGTGACATTGATCCAGGAGAGAGCCCTCGCCTTCCTTGATCGATTTCATCTTGCCGAGGAACTCGGCGAAAAGGCTGGCGTGATGGCGGTTGATCTTGGCGAGCTTGGCCCGTTTTTCCTTGTCGCCACCGTGATGGGAGAGGTCGTGGTGTCCGTCGGTGACCCCAAGCTCGGGATAGGGACGATTGCTGCCGTCATGTGCTACGACAAACGAAGCAATACGCGTGGTGTCCGTCTGGAATGCAAGAGCCAGCAGGTCATACATGATGCGGATATGATCGGCATTCTCCCCTGGGATACCTTTCGGGATGCTTTGCGTGGGCATGGCTGCGGCGAAGCGCTCGGATCGTTCGATTCGCTGCTCCAGCTCGCGGACGGAGGTGAGGTATTCATCCAGCTTCCGACGGTCTGTAGCTCCTAGTTTGCCTTGGAGACTCCGCGCGTCCTCCATCACGAAATCCAGAATGCTCTTATGGTAGAGTGCCTGCTTGGCGTCTCGGCGGCCCATCTCGCCCGGTAGCCCGTTGCCAAACAGCCGGTTGAATACCTGGCGGGGATTGGTCTCCGGGGGCAACGGTGTGCTGGGGGTTTTCCACGCGATGTTGAAGGAGTAAGCGCAGCTGTAGCCGGAGTCGCAGTTCCCTGAGAGCTGGCCGCGATCGCAGCCTAACTCGAGGCTGGGGAGACGGGTGTGGTGCCCGATCTGTTGTGCCATGACTTGGTCGACGGAGATTCCGACATGGATATCGGCTCCCTGGGTCTTCTTGGGCTGTGCGGCGGTGAGAAAGGAGGCAGAGGCCCTGGCGTGATCACCGGCCCCGTCTCCGTTCGCGCGACCCTTGTCGTGTCCCAGTCCACTGAGCACCAGAAGATCCTTTTGGTGAGGCTTCAGCGGCTCCAAAATCATGGGAAACTCCGAATTCCTGCCTAGGCCCTTGGGAGTCCAATCGGGCATGTTGGCCCCATTTGGAACGTAGATGAAGGCGGTGCGCCGGGGGAGTTTGGCCGCAGCGGCTGCAGCGGCGGCACGGGAGGAGCGAGGTATCACCGACTCCAGAACGGGCAGGGTGAGAGCGGTGCCCAGGCCTTTGAGGAAGGTTCTGCGTCTCACGGGGGCCGGTCCGTTGGTGATATCGCTGATCATGCTCATAATCTTTAGCGTAAAATGGACGAATGCCAAGGCCGGGCTGTTCGAAAGAATTCGTTGCGCCCAGCTCTAAGCTGAATCTATTTGCTCCCCTGGGTCCGGCTGGGTCATCGTCTTTCAGACCTTGATGGCCTAGCGGTTCGCTCCGATGGAGGAGATGAGCCCCTCGGGTTCCGATACATGAACACCCTCGTTCGAGACCTTAAGACCCATCCGCTGGTCCCTGGCAGCGTGCTGGCGGCGGTCATTGGTGACCCGGGAACGCGTCGCATTCATCCCCTCGAGCACGCCGGATTGGTCCTTTTCAATAAGCAGAACACCCTGGAGGTGGTGACCTATTTTCAAGAGCTCGGCCTGATTGAGACGGCTGCTGCAGACAGGGTGCTGTCGGTTGACGCCGGATATCTCAACGCGTTCAAGGTGATCCTGTCCCGTCTGGACGAGGTGGCGGAGGTTACCGGCTGCGCCCGAAAGCCACTGGAGGCACTCGCCCGCGCACTCCTGAGCGCCAAGCTGATGTCGGAATACCTCGAAGTACTGACCTCCCCTGAGCTGTCCTACGAAAAGACCGCTGAGGGGACATTGGACCTCCTGGACAGACTTTTTGACGCTTTTAGACATATCGTTGGAGGGGCTTGGTCCGTTTTCTATCCGCGGACGGAATTTACTCTTTTGGCGGATGCCTCAGCTCATTTCTGGGTTTCCTGCCTCTACAGCAGCCGACCCGAGGAGAGTGCCGCCCAGTTCCCGGGTTACTTCCGCCGTGACTTCCGGGACCGCTTTCAAAGCCTGAACCGTCCGGCCTCGGCGGCGCGGACCTTGCACGTCAAGGACGCTATCAGCGAGTACATCGACGCCTCCCGTGAGAAGGTAAGCAAGTTACATGATGCCGTCGGAGGAGCGGTGCGGGAGGGCTTGGATCGATCCTTCCAGGAAATCACCCGAGTGATCGCTAAGCTGGAGCTTCCGGTGCTCGTGGCGGTCTACTTCGAGTCCCTGGTTCAGGAAGTTCTACAGGCGTTCAGCGCCTTGGACGGATCGGTTACTCCTCGGGAGAGCCGATTCAACCAGTATCTTCTCGCGCAGATCGGACACCTCTGTCGGGAGTTTCGGGAGAAGTCGAGCAGCCAGGGGCCGCGGGTTCTTCATGAGGAGCTCTCGGCGGTGCTCGGCGAGTTGGACGCTCTGATCGGGATCGCTGAGGTTAAAGCGAAGATGAGGGAGTTGGCGAATTTTGCGAAGATTCAGCAACTCCGAGTGTCGCAGGGGATGCAGGCGATTCCCACGAGCTATCACGCGGTCTACACCGGGAATCCAGGCACGGGGAAAACGACCGTTGCACGTTTGATGGGACGCGTTTTCAAATCGCTGGGGATGCTTCGAAAGGGGCATGTCATTGAGTGTGATCGTTCGGCTCTGGTTGCGGAGTATGTGGGGCAGACCGCGGTTAAGACCAACGCGGTCATTGACTCGGCCCTGGACGGCATCCTCTTTATTGATGAGGCCTACAGTCTTGTGAAGGAGCATGAGGATTTTGGGCAGGAGGCGATCGAAACCTTGCTGAAACGCATGGAGGATGACCGGGGGCGCTTGATTGTCATCGTCGCAGGATATCCTGCGGAGATGGAACGATTCATTCACTCGAATCCTGGGCTGCACTCTCGCTTCAATCGGTTGGTCAGCTTTCCGGACTATTCGCCCTCGGAGCTCTGTCGTATCTTCAGCTTGATGTGTCGTAGGAGCAGCCTGTCGCTGACTCCCGGGCTCCGTGAAAAATTGGTACATTCGCTAGGGAAGTCCCATGCGGCCCGCGGCCCGAGCTTCGGGAATGCGCGCCTCGTGCGCAATTTGTTTGAGGGGATCATCAATGCTCAGGCGAGTCGCCTGGCCAATCTCTCCGAGGTGGATGTTCGGGCTCTGACCAGTCTGGAGGCGGGCGATTTGGCATCGGTGACCGATGAGCAGTTGGCAACCTATCGCGCCTCTGGAGTTGGCTATGAGGTGAGCTGTCCTCACTGCGGTCAGGTGTATTCCTGGCAACCCGAGGCCGGGTTGACCGAAGCGCAATGCAATGGCTGTGGCCGAACCTACGATGCGGAGTTTGGGGAGATTCCCAGCTAGAAGCGAACACCGCCCGCACAAGAGCCTTGGGGTTTGTAAAGTGTTGAAGTAGCTGCGGCTCTTGTGCAGGCGATGTTCGCTTCTAGAGGAAGCTCCGGCGACCGGAGCTTCGGAAGATAACCTTCCTAGGTTCTGAACTCTGAACTCTGCGCGCGGATGTTGTCGTGGTGGAGGACCCCTTCCAGAGTTGAGGCGTGGCGGTAGGCTCGCATTTTCAAAAACCTGCACGGTGACCTGTCTTCGGGAGTGAGGGGAAGGTTGATCCACGGATGGGCGGCGGGATTTACACAGATGGAAGGGCGGACCGGAACGGGGCGGGGAAGTGAGGCGAGAGGGCAGCAGGGGACTGCGACCGAACACGGGGAGGCCTCGTTACCTCGGCTCCTACACTCATCGGACTGAGGATTAAACCTACAAAGGAGAATGGCCCGGCATCAATCTGACGCAAGCCATCCCCATCCAAGCTGTTGCGCATCCTGATACCGCTCCATTCTCCTTTGTAGGGTTAAAACGACCGGGCCGTTGGACCCTGCGAACAGGATCCAACGGCCGGCTGAACTAGCGTCGGACCAGGGTTAATCCTGGATGCGGTAGAACTTGCGCGTTCCGGGGGTGGCGGCCTGATAGGGGCTCGCCGGATTTCCGGCTACGGCAGTCCAGGTCGTGAGATCAGACGACTCCTCCAGGACGCCGGTGCCGGTCCAACTGATTACGACCTGACCTCCGGCCAACACTGGGGCGTTGAATCGGGCCTGCGGAGCTGGAGCCAGCGACGACAGGAACTCCGAGGCGATAGGCTTCAGAGAACCTGCGGGTGTGGTGTCAGACTCTTCCCGCCAAGCCACTTCGACAAAGTCGCCACCGTCGCCCTCCTTGTTGAGAACTTCGATGAAGTACTTTTGGCCCGCAACCAGTGGCTGAGGCGCGGAGGTTTCATTGACTCCCTCTGCCGGCTCTTTGAACCCTTCGCAGCAAGCGGATTCGAAGGCGATTTGGGTGGTGGCTGCGCTCTCGTCAGCACTCAGCAGAAGTTCCGACGCGTTGTCGCTTCGCAGGAAGAACGTGTAGTTGCCGCTCTTCGGCGGAGTGATCCAGCCGTAAACCCGCACGCCGTAGTTGTCACCCAGGTTGCGGGGTCCGAAACCAGGGTTGCTGTTCAGGTTTCCCGCCGTCAGCGGAAGAGTGCTGAAGGTGGTGAGAACCAGGTTGGTGTAGACTCCGTGCGGATACTGAGCATTGTTGAGTAAGCTCTCGACGCTGGTGCCGGGAATCTTGGCGTAGAAATCCAACGCCAGCGTGCCGGTGGTCAGCACGTAGGACTTGAAGGACGTGCTGTTCGGCTGAATGAGGTTCTGATTCGACCTCTGGTCTCTCACTCCAGTGATGCTGAGAGTGTAGGACGTGGCGGGCGCGAGCTCGGTGGTGATGACATCCAAGACTGCTGGATCGGTGGTCAAGGCCACGCCGGTGGCTGTCACACCCTTGTCGAACACGTAGTTCGCCGGGACGCCGGCGGTTTCGGGGGTCACCCAGCGATCGAACACGACGCGCACCCGGGAAGCACTGGCGTCAGCGGTCACGTAGCGCACGGTTGGCGATGTCAGATCTGCGGCCACCGTGAGCGCGACGTTCACCGTGGCGATGCTCTGCACTGGGTGGGTGATCTCGAGTTGATAGGATCCCGAGTCCTCCAGGGTGCTCTGGGCGATCACCAAGGTCGGGGAGGTGACACCCTGGGGATAGTGGGCACTGCCGTCAGGGTTGGTGGCCGCAGCCAGCGCGACACCATCCTTGAACCATTGAAAGGTGTTCGGATAGCCCGTCACATTCGCCGCGATCGTGATGTTGTCGACCTCCACAGCGTTGAGAATTGCCGGGGGCTGCTGTGTGATCACCGGGTTCACCCATGACGCGCTCCAGTGCTGTCGGATCTGGTCCGGGGTTAGCCTGCTTTGGTAGAAGGCAACCTCGTCGACCGTTCCATTGTAAGGAACGGATCCGTTGAACCGGCTGCCGATTTCCAGGGGTTGGCTGAGGTTGTTGCGGTGCGGCCCATTGACGGTGGCGTTGGCCGTATCGTCTACGCCGTTGACATAGATCCGGGCGATGGTGTTGCCATCCCAGGTCACCACGACATGATCCCATCGACCGGCGGTCGGAGCGGTTCTGCCTTGGATGAAGAGCACGGTTTCGGCGAAGCCGAGGTGAGCTTCCCATCCATTGACGTTGAACCCTTGATATACGGCCCATCCGGCCCGGCCGGTGTTTCGGTTCTGTGTGCCGATGACCGCTCGCGCGATGTTGCCCGAGACATTCGGTTTGGCCCAGAACTCCACTGAGAACGGTCCGGTCGGGTTGTGATTCGGGCTGTAAGGAATGACTGCATTGGCCACCGGGCTTGCCGATCCGCTGAACCTTGCCGCCAGGTCGGGGATCGTGTCGGGGCCGGGCACGCCTAAGCTCACGGTGCTCGAATACACGCCATCATGTCCGCCGGCATAGTCCTTCAGGACGGTTCCAGCGCTCTCGTTGAGCCGCCAGTAGCTCAGCGGGTGGTCGGCGAGCACGAACGAGGCGTAATTGTCACCTGCCGGAGGTGCGGTGAAGTTGACGGTAAACGGATTGCTGGTGGTGCCGCGTTGAGGATTCGAAACGGTCACGGTGTAATCACCCGAGGAAGCCACTGTCGAGTTCCGCAAGGTGAGAGACGGAGTGTTCGCGGACGGGTTGTCGGGAATCGGGTTCCCGTTGAGTTTCCATTGATAGGCCAACGGAGCGGTTCCAGAGGCGGTGACGCGGAACACGGGGGCACCGCCCGCCAGCAGGTTTCGAGTGCCGCTGGGAGAGCTTTGGATCGTGGGCGCAGTGACCGCGGTTCCATAGATGAATCGGGAGTTATGGATTGCAATGGCGTTTTCCGAGAGAGCGTCACTATAGATGGCGATCTCATCGATCGTCCCGTTCCAAGCGTTGGCGGGCAGCCCCTCGGTGTTCGCGCCGACCGAGCCGATGTTGGCCTGAAGCCCTGAGGTGTTTCCGAAGTTCGCATGATCCTTGGTCCCGAGCGATACGCCATCAACGTAGGCGGTCACCTTTCCGGGGGTGAACACGAACGCAACGTGTGCGAGCCGACCCAGAAGGGCGGGTGATACCGACCAACTGGCCGTAACCGCGGCGTCATTCCGATAGACGAGCGCGGTTCCATCGGGGCTGGCTTCGAACGCGTAGTACACCGTGGCGGTGTCGGCTGCCACGGAGAAGAGCGTTTTCGGGTTCTGCGTCACTGGGCTGTCCAAATAGACCAACGCTTCGATACTGCCGGTTCCGTCGGTGAATTCGAATCCAGGGTTGGCAGCCGGTGTGGCATCGCCATCCCCTTTGAGCCGAAGGGCACGCTGACCATAGGATCGATTGGAACGGCCGTCGTACGAGGCCGTGCCTTTCAGTTCGGCACCGGCACCGGGGTTCTTGGTGTTGCTGAGACTGGCACCGCCGTCGCCGTCAACGGGGAAGTAAGCGATCAGGCTCGATTCTGCCTGAATGCCGGCGCGGTAGAAGTCATTGTTTTCGGTCTGGTTGGCAACGACCGTCAGGAGGGCATCCGGTGTTGTGATGGTCGTGTTGCCATCGCTGACCGCCACGCTGTAGCGCTTGCCGGTATCCGCAGCGGTGACCGCCGGAATGTAGTATTCGGAAAGGTTCTGGCCGGGGAGGTCGAGCCCATCCGCCCTCCACTGGAAGCTGTTGTCCGGGCTGACGGTTGTGGTGACCTCAAACGGGGCAGGACCGCCATTCCAGACCGTCATGGATTCGGGGCGCTTGATGAGCCCGGGTCCCGGGGGCAGGACCAGGAGATCGCTCACCTGGAAGGCGCCGGGGGCGAAGGTCGAATAGCGCAGTTCGTCGAGGTAGCCGCTGAAAGGGTTGCCGGTGTCCTGTCCCGATCCGATGTAGGGGACTGTTCCGACGATGGGACCCGTGTTGTACGCCGCACCCTCCCCGTTGGCGACGCCGTTCACGTAGAAGGTGCTGACTCCGTTGTCGTTGACCACGGCCACATGGATCCAACGACTCCTGTCAGAGCTCACGGTCTCGCCGATGGGAAAATTGCTTTCCGCTGTGGGCCCGATGGCGTGTGCCGAAATCGTCACCGTGTCGTTGTCGGCATCGTAGGTGGTGCGGAAGGCCGCTCCGCGCGGGGTTCCACCGAAATGCCCGGTGCCCGTGCTCATGAACTGGGAGGTTCGACGATTCGCCGAGCCCCCGGTTCCCACCGGCAACACCCAGCATTCCATGACCCAGTTGGTCGCCGGAAGGCTCCACTGCGTTTCGGTTGGCACCGTGTTGTTCGGGCCTTGAATCCACATTCCCGAATTGCCACAACCGAAGGACGCCCACCGTGTGGAGAATGTGCTGGTGGCACTGGTGGTTCCTAGAGGTCCGCCAGCAGCGATCGCCGAGATCACTGCCGCGGTGAGACCGCCGCCTCCGGCACCGCCCTGACACCCTGCCGAAAAGGCGGCGTTAAAAGGGTGGTTGCTTCCGCTGGAATCAGCCATAAGGCCGGACTCGCCGGCCCGGATCCAGGAATAGGGAGTTACCGCTGCTGAAGCCGACCCTGCGATCATGGGGTGCGATTGGAAGTGGCGGTCAGTTTTGAGGGATCCCGAGCCCGAGGGTCCCTCAGCAGGAGGCTGAGAGACCTGTGGAACGATCCTCGCGCAGACCGAGCATTGGCTCACCGGTTGCCTCCATCGACACTCGCCAACGCAAGTGTACGCTCGGCGACTCACTCCTCGCCTCGCGAAAATAAAGCGACAAGTGTGACATTTTGGCATTGTACAAATTTAGCCACTGTATAAATAGAACGGTTCATGAACAATGAACCTGCATTGAGAAAGTCAGATTCCAAACCGCGTCGCAAACTCGATGAGCGTTTAGCCAAGCGCCCGGCCATGCTCGAAAGGCTCCACCAGATCGTCGACACAGTCTCCAGCACGGTGCTCTGCTCAGTGCGGTAAAGATCTCACCCCCCAAAGAGAGCGTATCGACGCTGGTGGCCCAACTCGATGGAAGTCTCATTCCGATCGTTGAACCTGCGTCCGAAGGTCCTGACCGGCGCAAAGGCAAACAACTGTATTGGCGAGAGGTGCGCCTTTGCATGGCCAGAGAGAAGGAGTCGGTCACTCCTTGCTACGGGGCTACTTTGGGCAGTGTTGGGATTGCTGGAGCACTCTGGCGAGAGGTGGCGGAATCGGCGGGCCTCGGAGCCGATACGAAGGTTCATGGAGTGGGTGACGGGGCTGAGTGGATTACCACGCAGTTTAAGGAACAGTTTGGCGAGCAAGGGCAGTACCTCGTCGACTTCTGGCACGTCAGCGAGTATCTGGCAGCCGCAGCCACGGTGATCCAACCCGAGAAGGCCAAGGAGTGGCGCCATTGTCAGCAAGGAAGGCTTCTGGAGAACAACAGCAGCAAGGTAATCCACTCGATGACCGAGCATCTTGAACCTGAAGGTCAGAAAGAGGCACCTGTTCGTGATGCTCACCGCTATCTGAGCAATCGCCTGGATCAGTTGGACTACGCTGGAGCACGAGCAAAGAAGTTGCCCATTGGCTCAGGTGAGATCGAAAGCAGTCACAGGCATGTGATTCAGGAACGTCTCAAACTAGCGGGCTGTTGGTGGAGGGAGACCAACGCCGAAGCCATGCTCGGTCTGCGAGTGGCTCGTTCCAACAATCTATGGGATTCCTACTGGAAAGACCTCGCCATTGCTCAAAACTGACCGCCACTCCCAATCGCACCCAGAAGAGGTCTTACCCAGCCCCATATTATATGGCATCACCATACCCCGTAATTCCTCTCTCGCTGGGCACTCCGATCGTTGTGTTTAGAAGGCGCTATCGGAGGAGCTGTTTGCCCAGGAACGAGGCGAGGAATCGTGATGCGTGAGGCCTTGGCTCTGACTTGCCACCGAGGTTTCCAGCACGTGTTGTGCTGCCGAAGTGTCGCGTGCCTACCATGTAGGATGGATTTGGGGAGCGCAACGGGCTGCCAGCTTCCTGGAAAGCCAAAGCAATCCCAGCGCGTCCTTTCTAGATTTGTTGAGCGCGGTGTCATCAGGCGGCTGGCGGGGTTAAAATCAGGAGCGCCACATGCGGCGGTCCTCGGGTGTGAAAAGTTCGGCCCCCGCTTTCCTGCCAGGTATCTCCTCCGGATTCAGGGAAGGACGAACTCAAACTCGCCCCTCATCCGGAACGCTTCAATCCTGTGGAGTGATCTCCTCGTCCGCTTACAATGGGAGGTGGGGCACCGAGTGTTGGAGGCGGTTTCCAAAAGCGTGGCAGGTGCGATTGGCATCGTAACTCAGAGCCAGGAGATCGGCGAACTGAGCCATGGCGGGGTGGGGATGCTTGTAATCGATGGGGTTGGCGTGATCGCGTGCCATGGGTCATTCGGCTGTGACATTGTCGTTGATCCAAAAGAACCTCGGGTGTAAGTTTCATCTCATGAAAGTTCTTAGGTTCATTCATTGGCAGGATGGCCTAGTGTGGTTGGGTTACCTTGAGGAGTACCCTGACTACATGACACAGGGGGAGTCGCTGGAGGATCTCCGAGAGCACCTTCGTGATTTGTATGCGGATTTGGCCGGTGGGCAGATTCCCGCCGCACGGAAGGTAGCGGAGTTGGAGGTCGCGTGAAGCGACGCGATTTGGTCCAAAAGATTGAGGAGATGGGTTGCGTTCTGATTCGGCATGGGGGAAAGCACGACTGGTATCAAAATCCGAAAACGCACATGGCGCAGCCGGTGCCACGACATCGCGAGATCAATGAGTTCCTCGCCAAGTCGATTTTGAAGAAGCTTTCCTGAGAGCGGAACAAGCCACTTGAGCCGACATTTATCACGTCATACGTGAGCCCTTAGCCTCCGATTTTTCCACATGACCACCCTTCCTACATCACTGGTTTCGTCCGAGTTGGTTCTCGGTCGACGGGCTGTGGCTCAGTGGGAGCGTTAGGCCGACTACGCCCTCGGACATGACCGTCGCCACAACACACTGGGAGCAGGACAGCCTCTACTGTCGTTCGCTCGACTACTTGCTGGGGCGCGGCGTGCCGAAGGACGGGCACCGTTCCTTTGCTCTCAACGCGGAGGCCGCAGACAGAGGACACAGTGACGCCGTGCTGGCGATGGGCTGGTTCTACCTCAACGGCGTAGGCGTTGAGCGCGACCTCGACAGCGCCCATCGGTGGTATCGCGACTCGGCACGGCGCGGCGACGTGCGAGCGATGTTCAGCCTTGGCCAGATTGCCTACGAGGAGCGCGACTACTCTGGTGCGCTCACCTGGTTCAGACGCGCTTCCGATTCAGGTCATCACCGCTCTTTCTACTTCATCGGCAGGCACTACTGGCGCGGCCACGGAGTCGAGCAGGACAAGAAGGAGGCGATGAGATATTTGCACCGTGCCGCAAGCAACAAGGTCAGAGAGGCACAGAGAGTTCTGAGGTTTCTGACATGAGCCGTCTGCCTACAGGCTACTTCAGTAAACGCGCCGATCGCATTCAGGTTTCAGGTTCAGCGTCCATACCGGCGCGTCCCTGAGCAGTTTCGTTAGGCGGGACTACACTTATGGCATCCACCACCATCGAGTTCAGACTGGAGCGCGAATTGCAGTTTCGCATCGGCGGCGAACATTCCACCGGCAAGTTGTTCGTGGGAGACGTGACTTGGCAGGAGGACAAGCAGCGATGGGCGTGCAACTTCTCAATAGCTCATGTCCACCCGGAGGTCGCCAAGCTATACGGCGCTGACCCGCTTGGTGCGGTTGTGAACACATTGGACTTTCTCTCGATTCTCATTCGCGGCAGTGAGGACGACGGTCTGGTTGTTTGGTGGCAAACTGAACGTCAAAAAGTGGATCGTCTGCGGTGATGCTTGAGTGGTGAGGAAAGTCTCTGCTTCCACGAGAGAGACTCGCGTTTGAGAGGTGTAGTTGTGAGGCCCAAGTTGAAGCGCTCACTTCATGGAGGCCCCCTTGGATCGGCGAGAGCGGGCACCCGGTTGCCCGCGCGCCAGATGGCGATCAGAAGGATGGGCTTGTTGCAGCGAGGACAAGCTGGAGTGGAACCCAGCTCCTGGGCCGGCTTCGATGGGCCTGAAAACTCCAGTTCAACTACTACGACTTCCAACGTCGCATGGGCGGTCCGCGCCGGAAGCCCAAGACCGGTTTTCCTTGGCGCGGTGTGTGGGGTGTCACTGAACCGACTGCAACGCCTCTGCGAGTCCCTTTAAGCCGATCGCCTCCGTATCGGAGTCGAGGCCGAACCGTTCCATGCCCGAGTAGACTACAAACCGCCGGTCGGGCTTGAGATCGGCGCATGCGAGGTGAAACCCGCGTTCCACTTTGGGTGATGAACTGCGTTTGATTTCGATAGCCCACAAAGCCCCGCCAGGCAAGGTCAGTAGGAGATCGATCTCATTCCCGTTGGATGTGCGGTAGAAGTGCGCCTCGGTGCCATCGGGCGCGGTGGTGATCAGTGTTTCACTGACAAAACTTTCCCATGTCTGACCGACCACCGGATGACTGAGTAACGCTTCCTTGTCGCGGATTCCGAGCAACGCGTGCGTGATGCCGCTATCGCGGATGTAGACCTTGGGGGATTTCACCAGACGTTTTCCGACATTGCGATGCCACGCGGGCAGGCGACGCACCAGCAGTAGGTCCACCAGTAGGTCGAGGTAACCGGCCACGCTCTTGCCGTCAACACTCAGCGCGCGCGCGAGATTGGCAGCATTCAAAATTTGCGCCTGATTGTGCGCCAGCATCGTCCAGAAGCGCCGCAACGTTTCCGCTGCAATACGCGAGCCAAACTGTGGAACATCTCGTTCAAGGTAGGTGCGGATGAAATTCCGGCGCCACTCCATACTGACGGTGTCACTGTCGGCGAGAAAGCTGCGTGGAAATCCGCCACGTACCCACAAGGTTTCCATCTCAGTGGGAGTGACCTCCAGGATGTCGAAGGGGCCTAGCTCGAGGTAAGAGATGCGACCGGCCAGGCTTTCACCGGATTGCCGAAGTAGGTCGATAGCGGCAGAGCCTAGAAGGAGAAATTGACCATTCGGCTTTCCCTGACGTCGATTGTGGTCGATGATCCCGCGCAGTCGCTCAAAGAGTTCGGGCAGGCGCTGGACCTCGTCGAGAACCAGCAGATCGCCCTCGTGGTCGGCGCAATAACGGACCGGATCGGATAGTTTTACGCGTGCGTCCGGATCCTCGAGGTCGAGGTAGACTGAAGGCCGAGCCTCAGCGATCTCCAGCGCGAGTGTTGTTTTACCAACCTGCCGAGGCCCGAGTAGTGCGACGGCGGGCGAATGCCGAAGGAGATGATTCAGTCGTACGCTCAAGCGTCTGGACAGCATCTTGCAATCATAGAGGATGACTCCACTATTGCAATGTGTAACATTAGTGACTCCACATCAAATGGAAGCGTCGATTAGAGCGTCATGAAAATAGGCGATTTTGGTGTGGGAGCCTCGATTATGAGATGCCGCACTCCTGTCGCCAGCATCTTCCCAAACGAAGCCTCCGTTCTTCGCCTTGTCACCGCTTTGCTCGTCGAGATCAGCGGTCCATGGGAGACCGGAAAAATCTACCTCAACATAAAATCACAAAACCAGCCGCAGACCTGATGCTCAAGACTTCTACCGAAAGGAAATTGCGCGGCCGACAGGTTCGCAGTCGCAGAATTGGCAAGGTGACCTGTTCTGGGGACTGCCAGTATGGGTTATCAGCAGATGGGCTGCTGAATTCACACCGCTAGATCCCTTTGTGAATGCGCCATCCACGGTTCAGGTCGCCGACCACTTGCCGGAAGAGTTTGAGCGTTGCGAGGGCGGGGCGATTGCCTTTGTCGTCGAATTTCGCAAGGTTCTGGGTGTAGCGCCTGAACCAGGGTGGTGTGATCCCACTGTCGGCCGGTCACCAATCCACGGACGCGCGTGTGCGGCGGGAGGGCGATGCCATAGCTGAAGACTCCGCAGGCCTCGGCGATCAGCTCCCACTTCTAGGACGGCTTAGCGGGGGCGGTATTCGGCCTTGGCTACGGGTAGGTATGCCTGAATGTTCCGGATGCGCTGCTCATCGGTCGGATGGGTCCGCAGATAATACAAGGTCCCACCGCCGCCCGCCGATTTATTGTAGGCTGCGAAACGTTGCCAGAATCCCACGGCCGCCTCGGGGTCATAGCCTGCTCGAGCCATGTATTTTAGCCCGACGCTGTCCGCTTCGCTTTCCTGGCCCCGGCTATGAGGGAGTTCCGAGATAAGTTGGGTGCCGGGGGTGTAAAGGTTTTGAAAGAGAGCAACCGTCCTGGGGTTTGCGCCTCCGCTGGCCAGGCTGGCGTTCGCGACGGCTCCAACCCCGTTGATCAGCATTGCTCGGCTCATGCGCTCGTTGCCGTGATGTTCCGTCGCATGGGCGATCTCGTGGCCGAGCACGGCTGCGAGGCCGGCATCATCCCGAGCGATGGGCAAAAGCCCGGTGTAGACCCCCACCTTGCCGCCGGGGAGGCAAAAGGCATTGGGCTCCTTGCTTTCAAAGAGAACGAATTCCCACTGGGCGCCTTGCATCTGGACGGCGTCCGCGATGCGTTTTCCCACCCGCTGAACCATGGCGGTGGCCTTGGCGTCCTTGCTAATAGGGGTGGTCTTTTTCAGTTCGTCGAAGCTTTGGATGCCGAGGGCCATTTCCTGGCCGACAGGCAGCAGGCTGAGTCGGGATCGGCCTGTCTCTTCGGAAGTGGCGCAGCCGGAAAGAAGCAGGGTGGCGGCAGCGAGGGCGGCCACGGCGGTCGGAGAGGGGGAACAGGCGTTCATGCACCTCTAGCCAAGCACAGAAGGGGAGGGGGATCAACCCCCGGGTGGGGAGGGGGTAAACTCCGTTTCAGAAATCCCTTTCCGCCCGATGAGAAACGCTTACATTTTCCCCGACGGACATCATGACATGAAGCCTTGGCTGAAAATTACCCTCTACACCGTTCTGGCAGGTTTGCTGGTCTGGACGACCACAGGCTTTATCCGGAGCTATCGCCTCGCGACGGCCACCACCTCGGTGACGAATACAGAGGGCGAAACCGCTTCCATTCGTGTGAATAACAAGGAGGCCCAGAGCCGAATGTCGATGTTCGGATTTGGGGGTCTTCTGGCGGTGTTGGGGCTTGGACTGATGCTTTCGAGGGATATCAGCCACTGGTTTGCGACGCGCACCACGGATTTTCTCTATAACGACAATCTGGAGGGGATGCAGAATCCGGACTTCGACCGGGCGGAAGCCGCGGCGATGCAGGGGAACTATATGGACGCCGTGGGCATGCTCCGCGATTTTCTTAAGAAAAACCCCCGGGAGATCTACGCCCAGATCCGGATAGCTGAGATCTACGAGAACGAGCTGAAGAACTATCTCGCGGCTGCCCTGGAATACGAAGATCTGCTTCAGCACAAATTTAATGGCGATCGATGGGGTTGGGCTGCGATTCACTTGGCCAATCTCTACTCCGGCAAGCTCGATAAGCCGGATCAGACCCTGGCCTGGCTTCGTCGCATCGCGACCGAGTATCCCGAGACCGGTCCTGCCAAGAAGGCCCGGGAGCGACTGGGACTGCCTGAAACGGGTTCCTTGCCGCCACCCCAGGAGCCTCCCCCCTCTTCCGGTGGCTTGCCGCCCGGCTTTTCTCCCAAGAAACGATCGAAGTAGCCGGGGGACAGGAGCTCCCTGCCACAATGAGAACCGATGGTTTCGGTGTGGACGTCCTTGGTGGAAAGGTCATATTTCGCCCATGGGTATTCTGGATTTCATCAAAGGCGAACTTCTCGAGATCATCGAGTGGACGGACGATTCCCGGGACACTCTTTGCTATCGCTTTCCCGACGACGACAAGGCTATCAAGCGGGGGGCACAGCTCATTGTGCGCGAGTCCCAGACGGTGCAGTTCGTCTATGTGGGCGAGTTTGGCGACACCTTCGGTCCGGG
>CAMAVD010000056.1 GCA_945861575.1 Akkermansia muciniphila | reverse complement strand
CCTTGGGCGCGTGGGTTAAACCAGGTGCCGGCGGCGCTATGTTTTCAAAGATGGAATCGACGCCCGGTCTTCGCGGTTTCGACCTGCTCATTGGCGACAATCGCCTGCACCTCCATCTGATCCATTCCTGGCCGGGGAACGCCTTGCGGGTGCTTGCTAAGACACCCATTTCCCAGGAGAGCTGGTCCCATGTCTTCGCCACCTACGATGGATCGAGCAAGGCTGCGGGCGTGAAGATCTACATCAACGGAAAAGAGACGCCGCTGGAAGTCACCAACGACAGCCTGACGGGAACACTCCTCACGCCCGGACCGTTCCTGGTGGGTAAGCGTCCCAGCTCTCATGCATTTCAGGGGGCTCTCGCCGACCTTCGCATCTACGGCCGTGCACTCGCGGCGAGCGAGGTGGCTGGACTGGCCAACGAACGCGTGTATCGCGTAGCTCAGGTTGATTTGGAGAAACGGTCCGACATGCAGAAGAAGTCCATGGCTGACTTCTTTCGCGCGAACCACGCGCCTCAATGGACCCAGGCCACGGAATCGGTATCGAAGGTCAAGCGCGAGCGCGATAAATTCGACAAAGCGATTCCCAATACGATGGTCATGGGCGAGTTGGCGAAACCGCGCGAGACCTTCATGCTCATCCGAGGCGACTACGACAAGAAGGGTGAAAAGGTTGAGGCAGGCATTCCGAGCTCCCTGCCTGCCATGGCCCCAGGACTGCCGGGCAATCGCCTCGGCCTCGCCCGCTGGCTCGTTGCCCCCGAGCAGCCACTCACGGCCCGGGTCATCATGAATCGGTTTTGGCAGAATTACTTCGGAACGGGCCTGGTGCGCAGCTCGGAGAACTTTGGCTCGCAGGCGGACTGGCCTACACATCCCGAGCTCCTGGACTGGCTTGCCACGGAGTTCATCGGCAGCGGGTGGAACACCAAGGCGATGCAGCGTCTCATCCTTACGAGCGCGGCCTACCGGCAGCGTTCGACGGTGTCGCCAGAAGCTCTTGAGCTGGATCCCGAGAACAAGCTGATCACTCGCGGCCCCCGTTTGCGGCTTCCCGCTGAGTTCATCCGCGACCAAGCGCTGGCGATCAGCGGCTTGATGAACGCCAAGATCGGTGGGGCCAGTGTGTTTCCTTATCAGCCGCCGGGACTCTGGGAAGAACTCATGGCTCGCGAGGATAATGATAGTTTCACCGCCCAGAAGTATGTCCAAAGTAAGGGGCAGGATCTCTATCGGAGGAGCATGTATACCTTCTGGAAGCGGACGTCGCCCCCCAGTGCGCTCGGAACGCTCGACGCGCCGGATCGGCAGACTTGCGTGGTCCGTCGCCAACGCACCAACACCCCGCTTCAGGCGTTGCTTTTGATGAACGATCCCACCTTCGTGGAAGCGTCTCGAAAGCTTGCCGAGCGACTGATGGTCGAGGCCCAGGATCAGGACGGGCGAGTGAATCTTGCCTACCGGCTCGCACTCTCACGGCTGCCGACCGCCGCCGAGAAATCGGTGTTGATCAAGCTCTTCGACGAGCAGCTGAAACGTTATCGTGCGGACGGCAAGGCGGCTGCGGAACTCTTGGGTGTGGGCGAGTCACCCACTCGAGCTGGACTCGATCCCGCCGAGTTGGCTGCGTGGACGCTCGTGACCAACGCGATCCTCAATCTCGACGAAACCATCACCAAGGGCTGATTTATGAATGCGCATCACGAACTGCAATCTCTCCTGAATCGGCGCCATTTCTTTGGACGGATGAGTGGTGGGATCGGTACGCTGGGTTTGGCCTCACTGCTCAACCCCCAGCTGTTTGCCAGCCCCGGGCAGCCGAGTGGTAGCCATGGGATACTCCCCAGTCTGCACTTTGCACCCAAGGCCAAGCGCGTCATCTATCTGTTCATGTCCGGCGGTCCTTCGCACATTGATCTTTTCGATTACAAGCCGGGACTAAAAGCGCATCACGGAAAGGAGCTGCCCGGATCCATTCGTATGGGGCAGCGTCTGACGGGAATGACCTCAGGGCAGAGCACCTTCCCCTGCGTGGCCCCTATGTCTTCCTTCCAGCAGCATGGGAAGAACGGCACCTGGGTCAGCGAGCTTCTCCCCCATACCGGCAGGATCGTGGACGACCTGTGTCTGATCAAATCCATGCACACGGAGGCGATCAATCATGACCCTGCTGTTACTTACATACAGACGGGACATCAGCAGGCGGGCAGGCCGAGTCTCGGTGCGTGGCTCAGCTACGGCATCGGTAGTGAGAATCAGCAGATGCCGTCATTCGTTGTCATGGTTTCCCAAGGCAGCGGAAACAAGACCGACCAACCATTATCGACCCGCTATTGGGGCAATGGCTTTCTGCCGGGCCAGCATCAAGGAGTTCGATTTAGGTCCGGATCCGACCCCGTCCTTTATCTCAGCAATCCGCCAGGGTTGAGCAACGAGGCGCGCCGGCGGATGCTCGACAGTGTGGGGCAGATTAATGTGATGGCGGCTCAAAGCTTTGGTGATCCGGAGATCAACGCGCGCATCGCTCAGTACGAGATGGCCTATCGGATGCAGGCTTCCGTGCCGGAGCTAACGGATCTCGCCGGTGAGCCAAAGCATGTCCTGGAGTCCTACGGCATCAAGGAGGGGGCCACGGACGGTGGCTTTGCTCGCAACTGCCTACTAGCCCGCCGGATGGTGGAGCGAGGGGTTCGCTTTGTGCAATTGATGCATCGGGGTTGGGATCAACACGGTGACCTCCCACGTCAGATCCGCGGTCAGTGCCGCGACGTGGACCAACCCAGCGCTGCGCTGGTTCAGGATCTAAAGGATCGCGGGCTGCTAGAGGACACTCTCGTTATCTGGGGAGGGGAATTCGGTCGCACGGTTTACAGCCAAGGATCTCTCACCAAAGATAACCATGGGCGAGATCACCATGGGCGCTGTTTCACTCTGTGGATGGCCGGAGGCGGAATTAAGTCCGGGGTAGTCCACGGACAGACCGACGACTTCTGCTACAATATTGTGCAGGATCCGGTCCACATCCATGACTTCAACGCCACTATGCTTCACTGCTTGGGATTGGACCATGAGAAGCTCACCTTCAAGTTCCAAGGCCGTCATTTCCGCCTGACTGACGTTCACGGTGAGATCGTTAAGGGTATTCTGGCCTGAGACACCACGAGTAGTCATGGCCTTACCTCAAGCTCTGGAGGAAGGCTAGCAGATCCCGTATCTCTTCCTGAGTCAGACCGCTGAGCAGCCCTTCGGGCATCAGAGAGATCGGTTGACGTTCGACCTCCGCGGCCAAAGTGTCCGGAATCCGAGTCTCGGCCCCGCTGGCATCGCGGAGCACCATCGACTCATCTGATTGACGCACCCGCACCCCGCTGATCCTGTCCCCAGCGGCGGTGGTCAGAGCGTAGGTCTCGTAGCTCTGCGCAAATGTGGAGCTCGGCATGACGAGGGATTCGATAAGATCCCGCCCCGCACGAATTGCACCGATGCGTGTGAGATCTGGTCCCACCATTCCTCCATTCCCTCGAATCTGGTGGCAGTTGAAGCACGCGGCCTTCTCCTGAAAGACTGTGCGTCCACGGTCGCGATTCCCCCCTCGCAAGAGTGGTTCTAGTTCTGTCAGTTGAGCACGCTGTCGTTGCGCGCTTCGCATCGCGACTTTCTGCAGATCCCTTAAGGCCTCAGCTCGCTCAGCGGGGATTACCTTTCCGACTGCTTGCAGCTGTCCGTCTGTGAATTGCCATCCCGAATTGAGTGTTTCTCTCAAATAGTGAAGTAGCAGATCGCTGTCAGAAATGGTGAGCCCTGTAGCGGGCAAAACCCCGAGGACCGAATGTGGCGAGATCAGGGGGTCCGTCTCCACCGCTTTGGTGAAGCGCAGAAACTGAGACGTGGCGAGCTGGGCCGCTGTCAAAACTTCGACAGCGGCTAGGCGTTGTGACGCCGTGTTGGTTTTTGCTAGTTGACCTTCCACGAGCGCGAACTCCGCGTCACTCAACTCCGGGCGTTGTCGGGCCAGGGCTCTGAGGGCCTGGACGCGAAGTGGAGAGCTCAGGGCCGTGTCGAGGGCGAGAGATCTCAGAGCGTCGTCCGCTCCTTCTAGACGCAACGAGCTTACACCACGGAGCGACTCGATTCGCACGGGCAATGCGATGGAACGTAGCGTGCTCGTGAATGCTTCACGCCAGGGAGGCGGCAGCTTGTCGCGACTTATCTTCCCCATGGCGCTGAGCAAGGCCACGCGCACCGAGTCGGAGACGCCGGCTTCTGCCGAGGCGACACGGGCTACCATTGCAATCACGGCAGGTTGCTGCACGAAGGAGACGACGAATTTCTGGAGAGATTCCAACTCCCACAAAGCGGGTTCGCTGCTTGCGAGCAGGCGTTCCATCAGAGGGAGGGCCATGTGGGCCCATTCGGGATGCCGTCGCAGCCCGGCATGCGCTGCGTCGCGCAAGGACGCGTCGATAGCAAACAGGCGATCGGTTAGGGCCTGAGCTGGCAGCGCGTTGTGCGGGGGTTGATCCAGTAGAATGAGGGCCGCCCGTTGGACGCGAGGGCTCGGGTGTTCGAGCGCACTGAGGAGATGGCTGCGGCCCGCGAGGCGAAAGAGTGCGTAGACCAGAGCGTGCTCGATCAACGGATCCGCAGGCTCGGTCAAGCGGGCGAGAAGGCCAGGGACGGCGCTCGCAGTCCCGCAGCGAGCCAGGGCTTCCGCAGCGGCTAGTTGAACGTAGGTCGCCTCGTGGGTAAGTAGGGCTGGCAGTTGCGGAGCCAGGGCTTTGTCACCCTTGCGGGCGAGAGCGCGGAGCTCTCCGGCCAGCTGTTCGAAGGGCGCTTTTGGGGGCAAGCTCGGCCCGCTGCCTAGGAGCGTCCCGTTCCAACGCACCCGATGGATGCCGCCCGGCGCCGGGCTGTGTCGAATCCTTCCCGTAGGGCAGTGATGCACGTACCAGCTGCCGGTATCCACGACGATAAGCGATCCGTCTTTGTCCTCCAGGACGTCGGAGGGATGAAAGTCCGGATCTTCTGTCCAGACGAAGTCTTCATCCTCCGGTCTGAAGGTCGAACCGACGCGCTTCAGCACGTGGCGCACGATCTTGCGAGTGTTGTGTTGAGCTGAAAACAGACTGCCACGCATCGACGAAGGGAAGCCAGGGCCGTGATACAATTCTAGGCCGCTGAATGCCACAGCTGGATACAGTGCCATCGCCGGGAGCAAATCCCCGGTGACGGGCTGGAGTGTGCCACGATCTGATTCCCGAGGGTAGAGGCCTCCTTCGAGCAGGTGAACAAGGGCGTCGCGAATTCCGTTGTGCGGCAGCTGAAACCAGTTGTCGGTTCCGATGATCTCGCCGGAGGGAAGGAAGACTACCTCGATCAGATTCTCGAATCCGCGCGCGACCACTTCGATGTCGGAACCGTCAGGCCGACATCGCAGTAAGGCACCGCTGCGTCCTTCCAGTACCGACCCGTCTGCTCGGGTGAAGCGATAGCCATCGGGTTGGCCTGTCGTGCAATACAGCCAGCCATCAGGGCCGAAGGTGAGTCCATGGAGGCTGCCATTGTCGCTGTGGCCGAATCCACTGAGAATCACGGTGCGACGATCCGCGCGACCGTCTCCATCGATGTCTTCCAAAGTGATCAGATCTGGCGGGTCCGCAGCGTAGAGTTTTCCTTCCCGCCAGGCCAATCCCATCGAGGGGACCAGTCCCTCCGCGAACGTGATCCTGCTCTGGTAGCGTCCCTGCGCGTCCGGGTTTGACAGACGGCTGATACGGCAGCTTCTCACCTGTTTCTGCAATTCCAGGTAGAGATCCTGGCCTGAGGATTCTGTCACATAGAGCCGCCCTTCCGTATCTAGAGTCGCAAACATGGGAAAGCGAATGTCGCCACTCGAGACCCTTGCAATCGAAAAGCCCTTGGCCACCTGAAGCGAATCTGCCGCAGTCAAATCAACGGAGCGAAGCACAAGTAACAGGACGAAGTATCCGGTCAGCACTGGGGATCGTGCCAGGAGAGCGTATACTGTTGGGTTCATAACTGTCCCTCCTGAGCCGGTGATGGCAAAGGCGATCCCAGCCCAGGTCCAATTAGGAACAGCAGGGCAGGGGCGAGAGATCGTGAGGGGATGGACGCGTGCATAACTCTCGGAGTTAATCAACAGATGGATCGTGGCCCTGTTGACGGTCCGGGGTCAAGGGGCGAAGGCAACCGCGATGCTTCAAGAGGAGGTCCACGGCCTGCCCCGCCGCGCACCTAGTTTCCTGAAACGCCCCCAGTCCTCCGACGAGCTAAATTTCCGTGGTCTGAGGGCGGTTAGACTTTACTCGTTGTGCCAGATTTGCCGGATGGCCTGTTCCAAGGCAGCTTTGCGAGCAACAAACCCATGCCGCACCAATCCGTCACGGCGGCGAATACTAGTCCCACACCGACGAACCATGACAACCCTACAGCGAGGGGCCAGATCAGAGACATCCCCAGGCCGGTCAGCACCAGCAGCCCTGCGGTCAGTCTTACTTGTCGTTCCAGCGACCAGGGCGCATGCGCCTCCCTCTCCAGGGGCAGGTTGGCCTGGTTCCACCCCTCCATACCCCCGTCGAGCTCGTGGACCTGCGTGAACCCTAGCGCTGTCAACGCGTCCACCGCCTGGGCCGATCGCTTGCCTGATCGGCACACGCAGACGACGGGCCGGGTGCGATCCAGTTCCACGGAACGCCTTTCCAGATCGCTCAGGGGCAAGATCCGTGCCCCGACGATATGTTCGGCCGCAAATTCCGGATACTCCCGCACGTCTACCAGCTGCGGGCCCTCCTTGCGGCCAAGCCATGACTCAAGCTCCTTTGGCTCAATATTCCGTTTGTGTTCAGCGCGCGTGTTGGCTAGTCTGTGCATATCGATATACAACTATATGCTATTGTAGTGATATGACAAGGCCTGCATTCGTTCAAAAAGCGCCCGGTCACAAAAAGCTGCCACCTGTGGCGCTGGAGTTGGTGGCGGCCCGCTTCAAAATGCTCGCGGAGCCGATGCGGCTAAGGCTGCTCAATGAATTGCGCGGTGGCGAAAGGACAGTGACCCAGTTGGTGGAGGCCACCGGTGCAGGTCAGGCCAATGTGTCGAAACATTTGGGTCTGCTGGCGGACGCCGGCATGGTGTCGCGTCGAAAGGAGGGACTTACCGTCAACTACTTCATCGCCGACGAGTCGCTCTTCGAGCTGTGCGATCTGGTTTGCGGACGTTTGTTGAAAGAGCTGGCCGCGAAGGCGGCACACTTTGGAGGATAGCCAGCTATGTTTGTGTTGACCGCACGAAGCAGAACTCCAGCACTGTCTGACAGCCGCGTAGTGCCAGGACCGAATGAGGAATCCGCCCCATCTAAGAGTCGTTTCGGATGATGCGGGGGAAGTGAATGAAGCTCGCACGGTTATCACGGTTGGAAACTCCCCGCCGACAGTGTCGATCATGTCGCCGTTAAACGGAACCTTTTTTAACCATGGCGAGTCGGTAAACTTTCAAGTACGTGTCAGCGATAGCGAGGATGGCAGTAGCGAGGCAAAGCAAATCACTCCTGAGCGCGTCGTTGTGCAGGGTGCTTATCGGGCAGCGCGGAGTGGCGATGCCGTGCATCCGGGTTTGGAACTCATGAAGCGTACGACCTGCTTCGCGTGTCACACGGTCCGCGATCGATCTGCTGGTCCAGCCTACTTGGAGGTTGCTAGAAAATATGCGAAGGAACCCAGCGCGCAGCAGAGGCTTGCGGTGAAAGTTCTCTCGGGGGGGATAGGGGTGTGGGGGGCGCAAGTCCCTATGCCTCCGCACCCGCAGCACACTCTCTCCGAAGCTCAGCTCATGGTGGATTTCTTCGAAGGCGGTCACGGCTTGGTAGCCCGGCTGTCGAACACCGGGTGGGTGAAGTTTGCAACTGTGAATCTCGCGGGCATAAGGAGTCTCAGGATCCAGCTTGCTCCTCTGACAAGCCTCCCCGTTGCGATCGAGGTTCGTGTTGGATCGATAGAAGGAGCCTTGATCGCGAACGCGGAAACGGTGGATCGCGTCGGTGAATTCCGTGAAATTCTCCTACCGGTTCACGACCCTGGCGGCTTGAACGACCTTGTCTTCATCGCCAAGACCCATCCTGCGCATAAGGGCAATGTCCTTGACTTGAATTGGATTCTCTTTTCAGACAAGTAGCCTAGGATACAAGAACACCTCACTGGACGACGACTGACTCGAATATCGAACCTGCTCTATGACGAAACACATTCTACTGATAGGGCTTGCTCTGATACTGGTCCAGGCCCAGGCCCAGCAGCTGCCCGCCCCTACCGAGGCATCCTCCGACATCACTAAGCCCTGGCCCAGCCCTGAGACTGTGCAGGGCATCAGGATGCCCGGGCCCCGGTCGAAGAAAGAGGCCGAGGCGATCCTCGCTGCGGTGAAGCCGATGACGGAGGCGGAACGAAGACGTCCTTTGCACATCGTGCTCTGTGCTGCAGAGAAGGATGCCGGCCATAGCGGCCTTGGTTTTCATGACTATCCAGTCTGGCGCGAGCGCTGGACACGCATCCTAGCCGGCGTCCCCGATGTCACCACGGAGCCCGCTGATAAATGGCCGACAGAGGCTCAGTTTGCCAAGGCGGACGTAATCGCCTTCTTTCACAACAATCCCGTCTGGGATTCGACCAGGGTGCCGCAGATTGACGCCTTTCTGAAACGGGGTGGGGGCCTCGTCTTCCTTCATTTTTCCATGAACGGAAACAGTGAGCCTAAGGCGCTTGCCGATCGTATTGGGCGCGCATGGACGGGAAATAAGTGGATGCGCGGTGACGTCCAGCTGAAATACACCGGGCATGAAATTGCTCTGGGATTTCCTACATCCAATAACCGTCCCGAGGAACCTTACTGGAATCTTTTTGGGGGAGGCGAGGGCACAGTGACCATCGCAGCCATGGACGCCGACGGGGCAGCCCAACCCCAAGCATGGAGCGTGGAACGAGGTGGGGGCCGGGTTTTCGTGTTCATTCCCTGCCACTTCACCTGGACCCACGACGATCCGCTCTTTCGCATTCTTGTCTATCGAGGTATCTGCTGGAGCTCCAAACGTCCGCTGAACCGCCTCGACGGAGCCGTCTTTACCGGGGCTCGAATCAGCTTGCCATGAGTGGGTCTCAAGGAATTCTGCGGCCTTGCGCTGCCTCCCAGAGCGCATACCAGTCTTCACGCTCTAGCACGATGTCATCGGCCTGCGCTACAGATTGAAGGCGCTCGAGCTTGTTGGTTCCAATAACCGGGAGTGGGTGGCTTGGATGTGCTAGAATCCAGGCGTAGGCCAACTGTTCCAAGGTTGCCCCTTTGTAACGGGACGACATGGCTTTCGCGGCCTCAGCCAGTCGGGTTGCAGCGGGAGTGCTGATATCGAAAATGCGTCCTCCAGCGAGTGGGCTCCAGGCCATGGGGAGAACCCCGAGTCTCTCGCACTGATGCAAGGTGCCGTCATGAATGGGCTCGGGATGCAGGAGATGAAACTCAATCTGGTTTGTCACCAGTGCTTGGTCCATGAGGGCATTCAGCAACTCAAATTGCGAAACACTGTAGTTGGACACACCTGCCGATCGGATCTTCCCAGAGTGTAAGAGTTCCTTCAGCCCAGCCGCTGTGTCATCCGCCCGCGTAAGCCAGTCGGGGCGATGGACGAGGAACAGTTCGACATGGTCGGTGCCAAGGAAGCGTAAGGACTTCTCAACACTTTTCAGGAGGCGCGGCCCTGTGGTGTTGTAGTGTGCGGTACGGCGCTCGGGGTGATAGGAACAGGGGACGTAAATCCCCGCCTTGGTGATGATTTCAAATTTATCCCGCAATCCCGGGGACAAAGCGAGCGCTGCGCCTAGAACCTTCTCGACCTCGTACAGGCCGTAAATCTCGGCGGTATCGATGGTGGTGATGCCAAGTTCCAGACACGAATGAAGCCGGCGATTGATGTCTTGGGGTGTCGGCTTGGTGTCGAGCACTCGCCAGGTGCCATAGACAAGGCGCGAGAACTCAGGTGCCTGAGGGGCTAGTTTGACTCGTTTCATAGTGGGTTAATTGGCTTACTTGTAATTGGTGTAGTCGCTGAATGCGGCCAGGCAATGCCCATGCGTTCCGCCATCCGTCTGGGACGCCGCAGCGCCTCGTGCATTCGTGCCCCTTCATGGGCATCGCGTAGGTCCGTACATGCGGGATGGACTTCGGGTGAGGCGATGAGGGCCAGCTCATGGAGCACATGCGCGGTGCTATGCTTGTAGGCAGACGCGCTTAGCTTGGCATCGAGACGAAAGACCTGATCCTCCAGCGATTGAAATGCCTCGAAGACCTTATAGACACGGGTGTCAAAGCGACCTGTGCCCGTCTTGAACCGTTTTTGCGGAGCGTCGTCGTGCAGCCACATATCCTTCGCTGCACAAATAAGCGGAGCCGCGCTTACGGCGGCTCCGATCAGAAGCGGCAGTCCGAGCTTGATGGCGGTGGCAATTCCAAAGTCGTCGCCACTGTGCGGAGCGAAGGCGAGACCGAGGTCGCGGCTCATGGCCGCCCAGTAGAGAAAATGAGGCTCATCAAGTGTGCTGATCTTGCCACCCACAAATTTCGGATGCTCTGCGAGTTGCCACAGCAGCCACGGCTCAAACGGGGTGGCCCAGGGAACAAAGGACGGTTCCAGTGCGTGAACGATCCCCGGACGGATGAGCCATTCAGCGATTTCATAGTAGGCATCTCGCCGTGGCTCAGGAGGTAGTGCGTTCAGCCCGGGAGAGGTCATGAGCATCACCTCGCAGTTCTCGTGCTGTTGAACAATATCGAGCAGGGGGCGATAACGTTCGGCTTTGAAACGTGTGTCTGATTCTGCGCCACGGGCGGTTACGCCCGCGATAAACTTTGCGCCGGGAAACTCCCCGCGGAAGCGCTGCAGCACTTCTGCGTAGAGCGCGTCATCAAGATCGAAGATGTAGCCCGTGTCGGCATTCAGCACCACGACGAGTTCGACGCCATAGTGGTCAGCCGCCGTCTGCATCCACCGGATACTTGCAGCGAATCCTTTCCAGTCGGGCTTTCCCGCATCAAATGGCAACAGGGCCGCGGCGCAGAGTCGGCCTTTTGTTGTGTGATCAATCAGCTCCTCCTCGCTGGTCCAAGCCCATTTGGTATCGAGCCACGTGGTTTGGGGTCTGAGATCTTCGGGCCGTGAGATGAGGGGCTTCATGGCAGGTCCCTTCGGTCAGATTTCATGCTCCGGTCTTCTTCTTGATCGCCTTCAGCTGAGCAAATTCAGGCCGCTGTGTGTAAAATTTGTCTAAAGGATAGCAGCCGCTGATGAGGCCGTTGCGGGGCGCTGTCGTGCAGTCGCTGAAGGTCCGGCAGATCAACTTCTTCTCCACCGGGCGTCTCGCGATCGCATCGGTTAACATCGCAGGGTAGGAGAGCACCGCGCGCCCCAGTCCGATGGCATCCGCCCAACCCAATCTAACGACGGCCGTTGCGACGGGAGCGAGGAATTCCTGCAAATACGTATAGCCCGATCCAACCACGTAAAGTCCCTGGGGTGCCCGCGCTTTCACCTCGCGCACGACCTGAATGAGACGTGCGACATCAATCAGGGGATCGTAGGCCGGTTGATACCCATCGCTTGGCGGGAAGGCGGCTGGGCGCTGGAGATGGGGTGTGTAGTAGGGGGAGCCGGCGCTGGTGTTCAGTACCTTGATCCCCAGTTCGCCGCAGAGTGCCACAAAGGCGAAGGTTTCGGTTAGATCGATCTCCGTTGGCCTTTCCTCGTTCACCCCGAACCCAAAGCGGTATGGCATACACGCTGAAAAATCCTCCGGTATTCCAGGGCCGAGTTTGCCAGGCTGCGACTGTGCGTGATCAGGCCGATGGGGCACCTTGTCGAACAAACTTAAACGGACGCCGAAGTCGATGGGGTTCCCATCCGCATGGATGCCAGCAACGATCTCCCGCAAAATTCGTGTGCGATTTGTAAAGCTTCCCCCATATTTTCCAGAGCGCGTGTGCGCACCCAAAAACTCGTGCAGCAAATAGCCATGGCAGTGCTTGAGGTCTACGAAGTCTGCGCCTGCCTCCCATGCCACCCGGGCCGCACGCACATAGTCCTCTATCAACTTTTCCACCTCGGCATCGGTGAATACCTGGTCGTCGCTTGTGACATGAAACTTGCGGTCGAGAATGGGATGACGAAACGCCACCCGTGCTTCCCAGCGACTCTTGTCATGGGGACGGCAAAAGCGACCCGAATGCGTGAGCTGGAAACCGATGACCAGATCGTCTGTCGAGCCGTAGCGCTCTTGATGGGCTTCTTTCAAAAGGCACACCAACTCAGCGACGCCGTCCTTGTTCTCTTTGTTTAAGATGAGCTGGTTCGGATTCGCGCGACCATCGGGTCGCACGGCCATCGCTTCCGCGCCACAGATCATCTTCGCCCCGCTCTCACCAAAGCGTCGCCAACGCCTCCGCATCTCATCGCTCACTCCCCCCGTGGTCGTGCCGTCCCAACCCTCCATCGGATGAATGACGATTCGATTTCCTGGGCGCTTCCCATTGATCACAACTGGCGCGACCGCGTTGAGTGGTGAGCCCTCACTCTCGCAGGTTCCCGTGGGTAGCTCGATGCCGAGGGCCTTGCAACACGTCTGGAACTCCTCTAAGGACTTCAAGGAGCCAAGCCTGACGAAGGGAGCCGGTGCGGAGGTGTTCATGGGGCGATCATTCCCAAACCGTGTTGGTCAGGCGCCGGGCCAGGCGAACGCGGTCGTCGTGCGAGCGCTTACCCTCAGCGTAGCTGAAGAATGTTCTCTGCCTTCTCTTGGACCTCACGGAAGCGTGCTGCATTGGCAGGCAATTTGATGTCCTCGTCGTAGGTCGGGATCATCGCCTTCATCCGCGCCTTTCCCTCCGGACTGGAGAGCAGGTGAGGGAAGCATTTCTTGATGACCTCAAGCATGATATTCACCGAGACGGATGCGCCGGGGGAAGCCCCGAGCAGCGCGGAGATGGTGCGGTTCGCGTCGGTGATGACTTCAGTGCCGTAGTGGACTATGCCTGCCTGCCCATCCGTCTTTTTAATCGCCTGCACACGGATGCCAGCGTCGATCAGTTTCCAGTCGGAGGCCTGTGCGGCGGGATAGAATACATGGAGGACTTTCATGCGATCCGCCATGCTCTGTGTGCCCTGCTGCACGAGGTAACGAACAAGGTCGAGATTGTGGATGCCGATCTTGATTAGTGTGGCGAGGTTGTCCGGCCGGACCGAAAAGGGCAGATCGGTGATGCTTCCATGCTTGTGGAGGAACTTGGTTGTCCAAGCGGCAAATGGCCCAAAAAGCAGTGTCTTATTTCCGTCGAGAATCCGCGTGTCCAGATGCGGAACCGCCATGGTTGGCGCGGCGTCGAGCGCCTGGCCATACACCTTCGCCTGATGCTTGCTGACGATTTCCGGATTGTCACAGACGAGCCATTGGCCGCCGATAGGGAAGCCGCCCAAACCCTTGGCTTCGGGAATTCCGGACTTCTGCAGGAGGGGTAGACTGCCTCCGCCAGCACCAACGAAGACAAACTTGGTGCGATTCACACGGATCTCGCCCGTCCTTTGATCCTTAGCGCACACTTCCCATCCCGCACCGCTTTTCTTGAGGCCCATCACGCGGTGTCCCGCCGCGATGCCGCAACCGTCCTGGGTCCCAAGCCACTGCAGCAGCTTGCGAGAAATAGCACCAAAGTTTACGTCGGTGCCACTGTCCATCTTTGTCGCCGCGATGGGGACATTTCCACGTCCTTCCAGCAGCAGCGGGGCCCAGCTGGCGATCTTCGCGCGGTCTGTGGTGTAGTCCAGATCAGCAAAAAAATGATGCGCCGACATTCCGGCATGCCGCGCCTTAAGGAAGTCAACCTGGGTCTCTCCGTGGACGAAGCTGATGTGTTGGACGGGATTGATAAAGTCCTTCGGACGATCCGCCATCCCGCTCGCCACTGCGTAGCTCCAGAATTGCTTGGAATGTTCGAACTGTTCAAAAATCTCGATCACCTTGTTCACGTTGACCGAACCGTCCGGCTCACGCTTTGGGGTGTAGCTCAGCTCGCAGATGCCGGCATGCCCTGTCCCTGCGTTGTTCCAGCCGTCGGAGCTCTCCTGGGCCAGACCATCGGTGGCCTCGTAAAGCTGCACGGTGAGCTTAGGATCGAGTCGTTTTAGGAGGGCTGCCAGATTGGCGGACATCACGCCGCTGCCAATCAAGATGACGTCTGGATTCTCAATGTGTCGATTAAAACTCATGTGCGTGGATCAGGACTTAAACTGTAGGTCTTGCTTGCCGGACGACTTAACCGAGACTACCGCTTGGGCCTCTTCGGTCGGGATGAAGTTCACCGCCCGATAATCTCCCAATTACCCTGCCAGTTTCTGTGGCTGATTCAATATGTTTCGAAAGGGGTGATGCGGCTGACAGTCGGTTTAGAAATCAAAGCCGTCGATATTCTCCGTGGTGAAGATAAAGGGTTTTCTGAGCAAGATATTGTCCCCTGAAATGGCTGGCGTTTTCAAACCCTCCGACATCCTCACCCTGCCAACAGTGAAGTGAGACGGGGAGAGTGGCGAGCCGGGCAAGTGCGAGCCCCACATCGACGCCCCGTTCAGCATAACGTTCACGCGCGAGTTTAAAGGCGGCTTGGACTCTTCCGCTCTTCGTTAAATGAAACCTTCTGTTGGCCATGCTATGGAGGGGGATACTTCGCTTCCGTGCGTTCATTGGGCACGGCGTCTGATGGTGTCACGCCCGCTGCGCTCATGACTTTGCGCAGCGCGTCGATGGTGTCGGCATCTGGCTTGAAATTGCCAGGACGACGCCCCTCGGCGATTCCTAACGGATCCAGGCCATACTTGTTCTTGCGATTCCAGATGGAGACCTTTGCCCCGTGGTCAGCGAGGAAGGTTACCACTTTCGGCATGTTCTTGTAGGCCGCTCCGTGCATGGCAGTCTCCCCGTTGGAGTCAACAGCGTTTACATCCGCCCCCAGTTTCAGGAGCAGTTGTGCCGCTTCGAGAACTTCGGGCTCTTCGCCCGCGACTTCGTTGGCGGCGGCGCTCCCTACCCCAATGCCGCAGGCGACCATCAGCGGGGTGCAACCTTCCGTGTTGGCCAGAGAAGGGTTCGCGCCAAGCTCGAGAAGCAACCGCATGTACGGAGCGTCAGCCGTGGCGGAGGCCATCAGGAAAGGCGTCGCACCGCTCTTTGTAAAGAGACCTGCTCCCCCTTTTCCGGTGCTTAGCCGTGCATTCACATCTGCGCCACCGGCCACCAGCTTCCGAACGAATTGGGCGCTGCTTAAGCTTCCGGACCCAAGGGGCGGCGGTTGGCCGTCGTCCTCCCCTCGATTCGGTTTACGCACCCAGGTAAGGACGTGTAGGGGAGTGTATCCAGAGCGCTGATCATTTGGATCGGCTCCCTGGTGGATCAGCGAGAGCGCCAGCTCGAAATGTCCATTGTCAACCGCGAGAATCAGGGGGCTCGTCCCTTTGGCGGGGCCTTTGGGGTCCCGTCTGCGCGGATCGGTGACAGCGTTCACATCCGCGCCCGCCTTCAATAAAAGTGTAACGGCTTCCGCGCGGCCTTCGCGCACGGCGAAGAGCAGCGGGGTGAATCCGGAGTCCGGCAGTGTCGCCCGGGCGTCCGCGCCCGCCTTGAGCAGCAGATCCACCACCTCGGCATTGCCACTCGCCGCCGCCCACATCAATGCAGTCTGCCCCCTCCGTTCTTTCGACTCCACTGCCGCCCCGCGATCGATCAACGCCTTCACGATCTGAGCATTACCTGTTCTGGCTGCGGTCATCAAAATGGTTTCGCCACCACGTAGGGCGGCGTTCGGGTCAGCCTGGTGCGAAAGAAGCAACTGAACCATCGGGCCGCTCCCGTTTAGGCAGGCTAGGGAGAGCGGGGTGACGCCATACCGATTCGTCGCGTTTGCGTCCGCCCTGGCCCGCGTCAGAATCTTCGCGATCTCCAGGTCGTCACGCATAGCGGCCCAGTGTAGCGCGGTCATTCCGTCGCCCTGGGCTGAGTTCACAGCCGCCTGTTGCGCGAGCAGCCTGCGGATGGCACGGTGATCAGATGTCTGGGCTGCGTCGGCGAGTGGGGAGCTGCCTGACCCGGGACACGAACCTGCCAGCATCAGTGCCAGGCCAATGGTGCTGAGTCGCTTCATCTAGGCTCCGAAAATCAAAGGGTAAGCGGCTGGGACAGCTCCTGCAACCTGCCAGTGCTGTCCGCGAAGGAGTCGAGACGAACACCCACTTTATCGAGCAACGTCAGGTGCAGATTGGCCAGCGGCGTTGGTTTGGCGTAGCGGATATGACGTCCGCCCTTCATTCCTCCGGCAGCACCCCCCGCAACCAGGATGGGTAGATTCGTGTGATCATGAACGTTGGGATTGCCGATGCCACTTCCGTAAAGATAAAGCGAGTGGTCGAGCAAGGTTCCGTTTCCTTCTGCCGTGGCTTTCAACTTCCCGAGAAACTCTGCGAACAGGGAGACATGGAAAGCATTGATCTTGGACATCCGCTCGATTTTGGCCGGGTCGTTTCCATGATGCGAGAGGGGATGATGGGGATCGGAGACGCCGATCTCGGGATAAGTGCGATTGCTGGTCTCGCGGGCCAGTTGGAAGGTGATGACTCGCGTGACATCCCCTTGCAGTGCCAAGACCTGCAAATCGAACATCAAACGCGCGTGGTCGGCATAGGCGGCAGGGACGCCCACGGGGCGATCTAAGTCCGGCAATGGGTTCTCCTTCGTGTCTGCCTCCGCTTTTTGGATGCGGCGCTCCACTTCGCGTACGGTGTCAAGATACCTGGCGACGCGTTCGCGGTCGCCAGCACCCAGGCCGCGTTGCAGGCGGGCAAGATCTTCGGTGAACGCGTCGAGCAGGCTTGCCTTCTTGCGTAGGGCGGCACGGCGTTCCACCAGGTTGCCGCCATCGCCGAACAGATTTTCAAAAACGATCCGTGGATGCGCCTCTGCCGGGAGCGGCGTGGTGGGCGAGGACCAGGAAAGATTGTTTTGATAGACACAGGCATAACCGTTGTCACACTGCCCCACCACGGTAAGCAGGTCCATCGCAAGCTCCAGGGACGGCAGCTGTGTTCCCTGGCCGATGCGCTGGGCAGCAATCTGGTCGACGGTGGTACCGAGGCGATAGTCCGTGCTCTCCGTCAGCTTGGCCTTGGCCGCACTGAGGAAGGCGGCGTTGGACGTGGCATGGCTGCCGGGGTAGGCGTTCTGGAGTTCCAGATTGGTGATGGCGGTGACATGTTCTTTCACCGGGGCCAGCGAACGGAGGATCGGTGAAAGCGTATCAAGGGTGTCGCCAGGGGGCGTCCATCGGGTGATGTCGCATCCCATGGGCATGAAGACAAAGCCAAGTCGACGCACTGGCTGTGCGGCGGTCTTCACGAGCGGGGTTGCGGCGGGTACCATCGCTTCCAACAACGGCAATGCCATCGTCGCGCCCATCCCGCGCAGGAATGTGCGTCGCGGAAGAAACTTCTTGGTGATGAAATTCATTGTGATTTCCTCAGAGTGAACGGGGCGCTGTTGACGATTCCTAGTATGACGTATGACAAGCGATAGTCGCTTGATTGGGCGTCTCGGACAATCCTTCGCACGGCGGGCGCGTCGGAGGCCTCCAAACCGCGACCGAGTGCAAAGGTAAGCAGCTTCTCGGTCAATGTGCTGACGAACAGATCGGGACGCCTGAGCAAGGCTGCCTCGAGTCCCGCCACTCCCGCGAACTGACTCCCGTCCGGCAGCCCGCCTGTCACGTCAATGGCCTGACCGTCCTCCACCACACGCCAGCGGCCGATCGCATCGAAGTTCTCCAACGTGAAGCCGATTGGGTCCATGAGATTGTGGCAGCTTGCGCATGCAGTATTGGCTCGATGTTCGGACAGCCGTAATCGCATCGGGAGAGAATCGGAAATGGTGTTCTCTTTGATGGCTGGAACGTTGGCAGGCGGGGGTGGGGGTGGGGTGCCGAGGAGATTACCCAGAATCCAGTTCCCGCGAAGCACGGGTGAGGTGCGCGTGGCGTAGGAGGTTACCGTGAGTACGCTGCCTTGCCGCAGCAGACCACCGCGTACGCTGCCCTTTGTCAGAGCGACGCGACGAAACTGGCTGCCGTAGATGCCGGGAATGTCGTAGTGCTTTGCGAGCCTTTCGTTGAGGAAGGTGTAGTTGGATCTCAGCAGGGCTAGCACGCTGAGGTTTTCACGCAAGACGGTTTCAAAGTGTAGCTCTGTTTCACGGCGAAAGGCTTGGCGCAGATTGTCATCAAAGTCAGGGAAGAGACGGAGGTCCGGGGTGAAGGATTCAAGGTTGCGGAACTGGAGCCATTGCGCCGCGAAGTTGCTGGCGAACGTTCCAGCCCGCCGGTCGGCGAGCATGCGGAGCACCTGTTGTTTCAAGACCTTGGGTCGGTGCAGTTCTCCGCGTTCCGCGAGGCCAAGTAACTCATCATCCGGAAGGCTGCTCCAGAGAAAGAAGGAGAGACGCGAAGCCAGCGCCACATCCGTGAGGCGATACACGGTGCCGGGCGGCACGCCTGGAGGATCACGTTCGATGCGGAAGAGAAACTCCGGGTTGATCAGAATCACGTTGAGGGCTGCCTCGATGCCGCCCTCGAAGCCGTTCTGAAGCTTTGCCTCCCGGTAGAATTCCATGGGTTTTTTAAGATCGGTGCTGTCGATGGGGCGGCGGTAAGCGCGCCGGACAACGCTGGCAAGAATCTTCTCAGCACACTGGTCTTCTTCGGCAGGATTCGCTGGCTGAGCAACGAAGATTCTTCGACGGCTCGGTGAATCTCCGGGTCCCGTCGAATGGTACGGTCCATTTACTGAAATCTGATAGATGGCCGGCGTGAGTCTGGGGTGCCGGTGCATGTTGTAC
Organism: Akkermansia muciniphila; assembly: GCA_945861575.1. Lineage (GTDB taxonomy): Bacteria > Verrucomicrobiota > Verrucomicrobiia > Limisphaerales > UBA11320 > UBA11320. Next base: position 5,608 of record CAMAVD010000056.1, on the reverse strand, counting down.
CGGGCTTGATACGGCTGGCGCTTGAGCTCCAGGAGCGAGGAGGAATTCTTTGCGAAGGTCACGCCGAGCCGATGGGGTCCAGAGGTGACTCGGATTTGAGCCTTGAGATGCGCGTCAACCTTTTCGAAGTTCTTGTCGCCCTTCGGAGGTGCGACTGTGAAGTTCCTCATGGGTTCGTTGTCCAGCAACACCTCGACGCTGTGGGATTCCGTGAGGCCTTCAACTTCTTCGTTGCGATCGCGGGTGAGACGAATTTGAATCTCATAGTCGCCATCGCGGGGGAAGGTGTGTTGGATGACCATGCCGCCACGCGTGCCTGGAGGAAGGCCTTCAACGTGCGCCTCCTGGGTCAGATCCGGCCGGGGGCGATAGGTGTCGCCGCTGGGTTGCCGATAGGGCGAACCTACGGCCCAGCGACTGATTTTTTCCGATGCCGCGATGTAGCGGTTCAGGAGTGTCGGTGAGAGCTCTCCGACAGTCACGGTGTCGAAGCCATGACTTGCATCATCCTTTGGTAGCAGTGCCGAGGAATCGATCTCCAGGCTGAGGAGATCGCGGATGGCGTTTTGGTATTCGGTGCGATTGAGTCGGCGAAACGTCTCGGTGCGGCCGGGACTGGGATTCTTGTTGGATAGCCCGTCCAATTGGGTGGACAGGGCAGTCACCACTTCATCGTAGGACTTGTCGGTGGGACGTTCCTTGCCGATGGGTGGCATCTGCCGCGAGCGCATCTTGCGAATGACCTGTTCCCACACATCTGAATGCTGGGTGACCTCTTCGCGGATGAGATGCTCCAGATTCAGCCCACCCTTCTTCACCTCCGCGTTGTGACAAGAGACGCAGTAGTGGTGGATGTCTGCCTTTACCGAAGGGGTGAGGAGCACGGGCCGTGGTTGTTCCGCCAGGGATGTTCCCACGAAGACGAGAGCCAGCGAGACCGAAACTAAGGAGCAAGCCCAAGACGCTGTGACTGCGGACGCAGCAATCAGACCGATGGAATGGGGTCGCTTCACAGTAAGGCTATAACACTGTCTGTGAGAACCCCCTGGGACAAGAACAAAGGGGTGCCATAGAAGCGGTGGTCATCCCGTGTCTGCGCTTGAGGAACCCGTTGGAGCTGCTCTTGTAGGAGACGAGAGCAAAGAGACTTCTCCACGGTCCAGCATGGCTCCGGCTGGGACATGAAATGTGCGGGCTAGCGAGTCAATAGTGGCGCTGAAGAAATTTCCTCACCACCGAAAGGCGTTCTTCGTCGTAGAAGATGGCACCTCCGTGCCCGGCACCGTGAACGATCTCCCATTGCACGGGAGCCTTCACTTTCGCGTAGGCACCTAACAGTTCAAGTGCTTGGCTTACTGGCATCTGGGGATCCTGATCCCCATGAAGCAAAAGCAGCGGGGGATCGCTTTTATCCACGTGGAACACTGGGCTGGCGAGCCGGGCGAGCGTGGGCCTCTGGTCGGGTTGGCCGCCGAGCAACAGGTCGAGCGCGGGCACGCGCACGCTCAGGCCGTGTGGTGTTGATTGCGCGAGGATCGTGGTGAGATTCGCTCCACCGTAAAAGCTGATGATTCCCTGGACGGCCGAGCTCTGATTACGCTCGTTTCCAATGTCGCCTTCCAGTTCCGAGTGTCCATTGGAAACGCCTACGAGCGCTGCCAAATGTCCGCCCGCTGAATCGCCCGCGAGCAGAATCGTCTTCGTTCGCAATCGCCAGTCGTGGCCCTGCCCACGCAGGAAGCGAATGGCAGCCTTGATGTCGTGTATCTGGGCAGGAAATGTCGCCTGAGTTGAGAGGCGGTAGTCCACGCTGGCCACAGCGTAGCCTTCCTTGACGAGTGCTGTGAGCGGCATGCTCTTTCGGGAACCGCTTTTCCAGGCACCGCCATGCACCCAGACGATGAGAGGGGCCTTGGTCCCCTGGGGAGGCAGATGGAGATCGAGTTTCAGTGAGAGATTCCCTGCCCGGGCATACTCCAGGTCGTGGATGAGCGGTAAGACGCTCGGCTCCGCCGCGTAGGTCAGATCACAGGACAGAAGCGCTGCGACCAGCGCCAGACGAATTCGTGGGGTCATGCGTAAACACTGCCTAAACGCGAAGCGGATTGCCAGCCTGAGCCCGCCGGGAGCCTAGTCCTGAGCTGTTTGATCCAAGTTCGAGTTGGGTTTCGCGAGAGTGGACCTGGTAGCGGAAGAACCCTTCAAAGGGCGAAGGAGGGCCAAGGCGTGATGCCGTAACAAGTTTCCGTCAACAGTCCTATCGCGTTGAAGTTCTTTCTGAGGTAGGGTCTGCATGCTAGGATTTGTATGAGAATTCTGTTTCATTGGCCCCGAGGGCTCGGGTTTGTTCTGGCATGTTGCTGTATCCTGGCTCTGGAGCTTCGCGGAGGGGTGGCCTCCACTCCCAAGCTGGTCGATCATATCCCTCCTGCAACGCGTGGTCGAAGGGCGTTTGGAGCTGCTCGCGGATGGAACCAACAGCGTTGTGGATCTTTCGTCCCTGCTCCGGTCCAACGCCGCGCGCTTCGAGGTTCTCTTTGAGGCTAGGAATCAAGGCAGTCTGCTCATGCAACAGCTGGTGGGACGGGGAGCGTCATTCACCTCCCAAACCTAGTTCACATGAGCGGTGGCGATTGCCTACCCCTCGCTTTGGAGGCGAGCTTGGGCGGAGGGATCTCTCTTCCCGGGCTCACCAACATTGAGAGTGGATGGGTGCGTGTGCTCGCGAGTGGAATAGGTAGCTCGGTTCAGTTCCCGATGCTTGGAAACTTCGTAGATGGGGAGCGTCGCTCGAGTTTAGTGGCGACCAATGGCGGGACATTCGAGCTTGGATCCGTCGCCCTGGTGACCTCGGGTGTTCTGGTGAACATCCTTCCAGGCACTCCAGGGCTTCCGACAGCCAGGATGAGGGCCGACCAGTTGGTTGTACACGGACGCGCCTGGCATAGCTATCGGGTCGATCGGTATGGCTTTTCGACACCTCCTGCGGGTCTCGAACTCTATGCGAGAGTCCCTTTGCAGAGCGACTTTCAGTCGATCGGGTCGGCAGTCGGGCCCGGCTTGGGGTTCGTGGCTGAGGAGTTCGTGATGGATCCGGGAGGCTTGGAACTGACACCCCTTCCGGCGATCGGTGTAGGCAAGGTGGTCTACGGCACCCCCGGGCGCACCTATGAGCTGCTGGCGGCAGGAACTGTGGACACTGCCTGGCCGTGGCAAAAGGTGGCGACGGTGATCCTCACCAACAGTTTCTCCATCCTTCCCGATGAACCGCTTTCCATCCCCCAGCGCTACTTTAAGCTACATGCTCCCTTGGTGCCGTGAGGAGAATCCCCATCGGCTATTCGAATTATTTTCTCGTCTCTGAGTAGGCCGATTCATAGCTTCCAGTTGTCATGGAAATGTTGAAGAAGTTGCTCGATATCGTTCTGCACCTAAATACCCACCTGGATGGCTTGGTGTCGGACTATGGCGGGTGGGTCTATGCGATTCTCTTTCTCATCGTGTTTTGTGAAACGGGCCTGATCGTCACTCCGTTTTTGCCCGGCGATTCGCTGCTCTTCGCCGTCGGAGCTATTGCGGCTAATGGTCGGTTGGACCTCTTTGTCGCCATGGGATTGGTTCTGGTGGCGGCAATATTGGGGGACACAGTGAACTACTCGATTGGAAGGTACTCCGGCCATAAGTTGATTCAAAAGTTCCCGCGCCTCATCCAGCAAAAACACATTGATCAGACACACCGTTTCTTCGAGCGTTACGGCGGGAAGACCATCATCATTGCGCGTTTTGTTCCCATTGTCCGCACTTTCGCGCCGTTCGTAGCAGGTATCGGAGCGATGACCTACGCGCGCTTTATGATGTTTAACGTCCTAGGTGCCGTGCTGTGGGTGGGTTTGCTTACTCCAGCCGGCTACTTCTTCGCCAGTCATCCCTTCGTGAAGAAGAACTTCTCCCTCGTCATCCTGGGTATCATTGTTGTCTCCATACTTCCGGCGGTTTTCGAAATCATCCGCGAGTGGCTCCGTTTGCGCCGCACGCCGTCTCAGGGCGCCTGACTACCGCAAGCAACAGGGGTTGCTGATGGCGTTTGCTTTTTCACGGATCTGCCAGTCAGGCCACCTTCTGGTATCGAGTGGCGCTGCTCGACGACCGGTTGGCGGTGGTGGGTTCCCGCGCTACACTCCTCAAACTTGTCGAGCGTCGGTGCGGCCGCGCGTGGCTTTGAAGACCTTCAAGCTGGGCAGGGATACCCAGGAGGCGATTGGCCGTTTCGACCCAGCCCAACGCCGAAACTCCGCAGAGACGAGGGGCAGAAAGTTCCTCACGAACTCGGAGGTGGTGGGAACTCCAGCCCATATTTCTTTCCGATCTCGATCACGCTCGGGATGTCCTGCTGCTGCTGCGGAGTCAGGGCTCCGATCTCCTCAAAGAAACCTTCGAAACCCGAGGGCGTAATCAGGCACATCAGGCGGCCCGGCGTCCTGCCGAGATAGCGGTAGGAATGAGCGACCCCACGTGGGGCAAAGACCGTGGCCCCCTTTTGCGCCATGAACGTTTCCCCACCGACAGTCCATTCATACTCCCCTTCGAGGATCTGAAATGTCTCATCTTCCCGATGATGGATGTGCGGGGGCGGTCCCCCCCCGGTGACGTCATGCGACTCCACTGCGCTGACCACTCCGCCGGTCGCGCTTCCAGGAATGCGAATGAGCATCGGGATGCCGAGTACGTTCACTGGTTTGCCGCCACCAGGAGGGACGAGAATTGGATGCATACCTGTATGGACTACTTCAACAACCCTCGTTCCGCAAGCCACGACAGGGAGCACTTCTGACAGGCATCCCATTCCTCACCCTTGTATCCGTTGTATCCGTTGAAACCGTGACTCACCTGGCCCCTTGCGCATCGAGCAGCGGACGTTGGTAATTGCCACCCGGCGGATGAGACTTTGGCTCTTGAGTCTGCGGCAATTTCGGTTAGAAGATGCGCTATGAACTCCATGCCCACCGTCGAATCCAACGCGGCCGCCCATCATCCGATTCCGCAGGAAGCATTCGACTGGTATGACGAATACGCTCACGGCGTGATCGACCGGCGTACTTTTATGAACCGGCTCTCGACGCTGGCTGCGACCGGTTTCACGATGAGCGTTCTTCTGGCAACATTGATGCCCGATTACGCCAATGCGGAGCAGGTTTCGTTCAATGATCCCGAGATCAAACCTCGTTACGTGGTTTTTCCCTCCCCTGACGGCCATGGCGAAGGGCGAGGCTACCTCGTGGTTCCAACAGCCTTGAAGGGGAAGGCTCCGGTGGTGCTAGTGGTGCATGAGAACCGGGGGCTCAATCCGTATATCAAGGACGTTGCCCGGCGTGTGGCCAAGGCGGGCTTTGTTGCGTTCGCGCCGGACGCTCTGCATTCGCGAGGCGGTTACCCAGGCAACGATGACGATGGCCGCGCGTTGCAGAGTTCGATGGATAAGGTCAAAATTGAGCAGGACTTCGTTGCTGCGGCGAAGTTTCTTCGATCTCACGAACTGAGCAACGGAAAGCTGGGCGCCGTGGGATTCTGTTTTGGCGGGTACATCGTCAATATGCTTGCCGCCGTCATC
>CAMAVD010000055.1 GCA_945861575.1 Akkermansia muciniphila | reverse complement strand
CTGGGCATAGATTAGATTCAGCTGGCCGAATGCGTCAGGAGATTGACTTTCTGACCCCGGTTGAGACAGACGCCGCAGTGATCCCGCGAACTAATCCGGCGGACGTAGTAGACAGTTCCACAGGCCGGACAGCGGCAAGACTTCCGGGGAAAATGGACGCGAGGAGGTAAGCGCTTTACCGGTAACCCTGGACAATCCAGACGGGTGGTAGGGTTGTATCCGGCAACGCGAACCAGCTCGCGCCATTCAGGACCATGTGGTTTCGCGCGAGAGCCATGGATTATGTAGGCAGCGACATGTGCGGCTTCGTGGCAAAGGACCTCAAGAAGGATTGACTGAGGGGCTGTGGCTAGCCCCGCATGCAGCGTGATGATCCCAGACTTCGGGCGCACACGCCCAAGTGATCGCCGCATACGTGGCGAGTAAGAGATCCGCACTTGCCGAACGATATCGGGCGTCCCCCAGCACTTCGCCCAGCGCTTGAGCGCTTGTGTATGAGTTCGTGGCAGTGTTGGCGCGAATTTCACATCGATCCTTTGGAACGTTTTCTCAGAAAGTTCCGCTCCTCAATAAGTCATGCAATGATTCAAAAACTCGCAGCTTCGGCCTGTCCGGTCTAGATGAATCTCGGAGCGCAGCTTTAGAAATAGCAACATCTTAGATTGAACTGCCAGTGCCAGTCTGACCCTCCATTAAGGGCACTTTGCGGAATCATCAGAATTTGCCTTCACAGAGCACGGAACAACGTCGGCTAGGGAATGCTATACTGGCAGAAGTCTACCACAGGCTTTCCGTGTTTTGCGCCCGCTCAGTATTCCTCTGGGAGAATCACCGTGGTAACTGAGAGCTTAATCTCTGTGATGACCCAAAACGCGGTCCCATTGGCGCTGCGAAAAACTGCCAGCAGGCAGCCTCCGTCTTGGAGCGCTTTTTCGTTTTGTGTGACATCGTCCCCTCTAATCTCTCCCCAGTCCCCATGGGTGACTCGGCGGAGCGCACCCTGGACATCCTCATTCGAAATGACTGCGGACGCTTGTTTAGTAATTACAACCTCTCCAAGCAAAAGCCGCGGCCTACAACCTAGCGGAAACATACAAACCTCCTTTGAGGGCAAGCGGGCCAGCACGAAAGATGTGGTCGGCAGCGTCCCTCCGTTATCCAACACAATCACGCTGGATAATTCTAGACCGGAAGGCGAGTTGAAAATTTCCAGCTGAGCTGTGATGTGCATCTGGATAGAGCATTTGCCCGCAGGGAAACGGTTGCTTCGGTTCGCTGAATTGAGTCCTGAGGAACGAGTGGGGCTGCTCGACTGGGTCGGCTGGGTACAACAGAGGTTGTCGGCTCAGACTTCGGTCCCGGACGGGTTCAACCTAGGCCTGAACGATGGGCCTGCCGCCGGACAAACCACGCCGCAATTCCACTTCCACGTCATTCCGCGCTATCACGCCGACATTCCAGACCCACGCGGCGGGATGCGGTGGATCATTCCGTCCAAAGCCAAGTATTGGTAGCCCGAAGAACGATGTGCGTCCCCCTCACGCCCACTGCCCGTCGGGACGGGGTAGGGGACGCTTGATCTCGTCTACTCTCATCCCAAATCCGCTGCCAAACAGGGTGCTCGTGTCCACCATGCCTTCACGCCGCTGATACAGACCAGGATGCACCGCCGCCTCATACGACGAGGCCTCAGGATAATACTGACTGCTGTTGGTCTCCACGCCCATCAGGGTCCCCATGTTCGCTGCCAATAATACATGCGGGATCTGGGCTAGCATGGGATTGGTCAAATCTTGCACCATCACCGACATCCCATGCGCTTTTGCCCAGCTGCCGCTCAACAGCGCACCCGTTTGCGTCTTGCAGGTTTTCAGGGCCACCCCGTTCCACCCCAACTCCCGCCCCAATCGCACCACGCGCCAGTCATGGGCGCTCTCATCCAGAAAGAGGGGCTTCCGGCTCGCAATGCTGTGTACGTCGATCCGATCTCTCTCGAGGTCGTAGGGGAAGGGTTGCTCCACGTAGAGCATCATGCCGTAAAGCCGAGGTGACTCGTCTTTGAGTTGGTCCAGGATCGCGTTCACGTAGTCCGGCTCTCTCACGGTGCAGTTGAAGTCTGCACTCAGCCAATCAACCCCGCCTGCCAAAGCGATCCGTCCTACGCGCTGTAGCCGCTGGGTGTCCCAGTCGGCATCGTTGCCACGCAGTTTCACCTTCAAACATTTCAGTCCGTCTCGCTGAATCCAGTCGCTTAAAAGGAGGGGATGTCCATCGGCGGGCTCCTGGCCGGTGAGGTCCGAGGCTTCTAGAGCGTCCACCCCGCCCACTAAATGCCACGCGGGTAGCTGCTGGCGCGGCTGAGGCAGGCAGAAATCCTTCGGGAAAAGACCTCGGAAGGAGACGCGACTGCCGGCGGCTGGAGTCAGGAAATGGCTCAGGTCGCGCGAGAGGAAGGGCGGGCCATAGGTGGCGTAGACCGGTCGCTCCACGGCGCGGCCATAGGCGTCGTGCACGGCTTGGTCCAGAACGGAAGCACAGACCAGCGCTGCCAAATGCGGCATAGGCTCGCGTCCGTCCCTCTCGTTCAGGTTGAAACTGCGAAGAAGCCCGGGGAGGACCTCCTCCAGAAAGCGATAGCCAATCTCCAGCGCATGGCCCTGATGCCCGCAGCCGGCCCAGGCTTCGGCAATGATGGCTGTGAAGTCGCGGAGAGCTTGGTGTCGCTCCTCATAGGGCGTGGAGCTGGGCCAGACCCACTGAACGCTCAGGGGGGTCTCTCCCCATCCCTCGACGAGCCCTCCGCTCCCTCCGGAAACCCGAACTCGGGCCCGGGCGCAGGTGACTGAAGTCACGACCTCGGTGCCAAACTTCAAGGGCACCCGGGTCCTTATCGGAAGAAAGTAGAGGGCAGCCTCCCGGACTTGGATGGTGGTAGTGGCGCTCATTCGATTGGTTTCAATGCGTTTACGACCGAAGCCTAGTCGAAGCTCCTTTTGTGACAAGTGGGAAGACTTACTACTACACGTAGATGGGAGGAGGAGTGATTTCGCGGTCGAAGCTTGCAGGGCCGAGGGGAAGCCTCGTTACCTCGTCTTCTACACGAGCAGCGACGCCGGTCGAACCCAAGCGCAGATACCTGATGACCGCCACGGCCAACGCCTCGGCGGCGAGAGCGACCTAGCCGATCACGATTACCCGGTGCGCTGCAAAATGCTTCCAAGTAACCTTCCTTCTTCCGTCGTCGAAGGCGACCGTTTTGCTCAGAGGCGCACAATATCATACGTGTAGGTATTATTAATTTGCCAAGCGGTCCCTGCGCTTACATAATGCTAACCAGTGTATTAGCTTCGATGCGCCTGCTTATGACAACAACGGACGGAGTGACGAAAAGTGCTGGCTGGCTGGTTTTCTGGCCACTCGCCCTGGTCGCGGTCTTCGGCATTTTAACGGCGAGGGGTGGGGATTGGCCCATGTTCCGTGGGGAACCTTCCCTGGCGGGACTTGCTTCGACCACGATTCCGGACAAGCCTGAGAAGCTCTGGGAGTTCAAAACGGGAGGCCCGGTGAAGTCTTCTCCGGCGGTGGTCGCCGGATCTGTCTATGTGGGCTCCCTCGATCAAAGCCTTTATTGCCTCGACGCCAAGACGGGTGTTAAGCGCTGGTCGTTCAAAACGGAAGGGGGGGTTGAGTCTTCAGCCCTGGTGCTGGACGGACGCGTTTATTTCGGTTCTGAGGATAGCTATCTCTACGCCCTGGAAGCGGGATCTGGGAAACTGCTCTGGAAGTTTCAAACCGGGGACAAGATTCTAGGAGGGCCGACCTGGGTGTCGTCTCCCAAGGGGGATGCTAAGTGGGTGCTGGCGGGCAGCTACGACTTCAAGCTCTATTGCTTCGACGCCATCACTGGACGAAGCAACTGGGTTTTCGAAAGCAGTAACTATATCAATGGCACTCCCGCCGTGGCGAATGGCCGGACAGTCTTCGGCGGCTGTGATGCCTTGGTGCATGTGATTTCGCTGACCAATGGAAGTGTGGTGAAGCAGTTCGACGCCGGGGCCTATATCGCCGCTTCGGCAGCCTTGAGCGGGCCGTATGCGTTCGTGGGCCATTATGAGAACGAGTTCCTCTGCTATGATCTTGAGAAAGGCACGAATGTGTGGAGCTACCGGGATCGTGGCTTCCCCTACTTTTCCTCGCCAGCTCTCACGGCGACTCAGGTGGTGGTGGGGGGGCGCGACAAGCGTTTGCACTGCCTGAACCGCAAGACCGGCGAGGCGTTCTGGACTTTCAGCACCCGTGGAAAGGTGGACAGCTCTCCGGTCGTGGCGGGCAGCAAGGTGGTGGTGGGCTCCGATGACGGTTTCTTGTATGTGGTGGACCTCGCTACCGGAAAGGAATTGTGGTCCTACGAGGTGGGCCGCCCGGTGGGCAGTTCGCCAGCGGTGGTGGACAAGCGTGTGATTGTGGGTGCCGACGACGGCATGGTTTACTGTTTTGGAACGAAGGGGGACCTCTAATGAATTCGATCACCGTACAACCTCCTCCGGCAAGTGCCAGCCAAGCGCCAGCCCTGCAGAAGGAAACGACCGTCGGCAACTATTTCGTGTCGAATTACCCCCCGTTCTCCTTTTGGAAGACGGAGTCCGTCGGCGAGTTCGCCGCAGCACTGGAGCGTCCGCCGGCACCGGCAACCCCTCTGGGCGTCTATCTGCACATTCCTTTTTGCCGCAAGCGCTGTCACTTTTGCTACTTCCGGGTTTACACCGACAAGGATTCGGCGGCGATTCGTAGCTACATCGACGCGGCTATCCGGGAACTCACCTATTATTCGCAGAAGCCTTTCATCGGCGGACGCAAACCGAGCTTCGTTTATTTCGGAGGCGGCACGCCTTCTTATCTGTCGGTCGATCAGCTCCGTCACCTGACCGACAGTATGAAGCGGCTGCTTCCTTGGGACGAGGTGGAGGAGGTTACCTTTGAAGCGGAGCCCGGGACCTTGACGGACCACAAACTCAAAGCCCTCCGCGAGATGGGCGTGACGCGCCTGAGCCTGGGCGTAGAGAACTTCGACGACCACATTCTGGAAATCAACGGACGTGCCCACCTGAGCAAAGAGATCGCCCGTGCGTATAGCTACGCGCGAGAGATTGGTTTCCCCCAGATCAACATCGATCTGATTGCGGGCATGGTAGAGGAGACGGATGCGAACTGGAAGGAATGCGTTCGCAAAACCATCGAGATGAGTCCCGACAGCGTCACGGTCTATCAGATGGAAATCCCCTACAACACCACCATCTACAAGCAGATGAAGGCGGAGGGAAAGCTGGTGGCCCCGGTGGCGGACTGGGAAACGAAGCGCGGGTGGGTCCGCTACGCGTTCAACGAATTTGAGAAGGCTGGCTATACGGTCTCCACGGCTTACACGGTGGTCAAGAGCAAGGAGAAGACACAGTTTCTCTATCGCGACCGGCTGTGGGCGGGTGCAGACCTGCTAGGACTGGGAGTGGCCAGCTTCGGGCATATTGGCGGCACCCACTATCAGAACCTCCATGACTTTGATCCTTACGTGCAGGCTCTGGCATCTGGGGGATCGGGTGTGTATCGGGCCTTGACGCCTACTGCCGACGAGCGACTGCTGCGCGAATTCATCCTCCAACTTAAAACAGGCTCCGTCAGCGCAGACTATTTCACTCAGAAATTCGGCGTGGATCCCCGGGTGCGCTTTGCGCAGGGGCTCGCGACCTTGGGAGGGTGGGGCTTTGCCGAAGTGGCTGGGGACACCATCCGGCTCAATCGCGATGGACTTCTGCAGGTGGACCGACTCTTGCATGAGTTCTTTTTGCCGGAGCACATGAATGTCCGTTATGCCTGAGGGTGAACCGATGTCGGCTTCAGCCCCCATTCAACCCCCGAGAGGCAGCCTAGCGGTCTTGCCACTGATTCATCCCCTGGACGACTTCTATGCCCAAGCTGGTTTAGCGCTGCCCCTGGTCGAGATCGCACTCCCGGAAACCCTCCCCGAGGCAGAAAGAAAGCTCCTGGTCCACGAGGGGGATATGACCTCGGCTCTCATGCAGTTTTATGGGTCGGGGCTTCATTTGGAGGTGCTCCGTTGCGAGACGCGGGGAGAGAGCTATCTTCGTGAGGTGGTGTTGCATTTGAACGACAGCAATGAGGCGGTGGAGTTTGGAGCGATCAAGATCCAGCTCGATCTGCTTCCGTCGTGTGCCCGCAGGGCGATCCTTGAGGGACGCGTCCCTCTGGGGCAAATCCTGAAAGACTTCAAGGTGAGCTACACGAGTCGGCCAAAGGCGTTTCTGAAAGTGGTTCCCGATGCTTTTATTCGCAAGGCCCTGCGGATGCTAGGCAGTCCCGTAGTTTGGGGCCGACGAAACACTTTATCCCTGCCGGATCGCGGACCGTTTGCCGAAATCGTTGAAATACTGCCCCCCGTCGCCCCTCAGGGCTCCGGAACAAGGCCTTCCTCCGAAACCCCTAGAATGTCATGATCAAACACGAGACACAGTGGGATGTCCTGGTCATCGGTGCCGGCCCGGCCGGTGCCAGCGCGGCCACGGTCCTCGCCGACCATGGCCATCGCGTTCTGATCCTGGAGCGCGAGAGCTTTCCCCGCTATCATGTGGGTGAGTCGCTGATTCCTTTTACCTACGCGCCCCTGGAGCGCATCGGCCTGATTCCAAAACTGCGCGCTTCGAACTTCATCAAGAAGTACAGTGTGCAGTTCGTCTCACCGAACGGCAGTGCCTCGCAGCCGTTTTACTTCTTCAACCGATACGACCGTGAGACGGTGGCGCAAACCTGGCAGGTTCTGCGTTCTGAGTTTGACCTAATGGTCCTCAACAACGCGCGGGAGCATGGGGCGGTGGTGCGGGAGCAGACCGAGGTTCTTGAACTGTTGAAAGAGGGGGATCGAGTGGTTGGAGTGCGTGCCCGGCACGTGGACGGCAGCGTGGTGGATTATCATGCGCCCATGACGCTCGATTGCACGGGTAAGGAGGCGTTTAGCACCGTGCGCCAAGGATGGCGGGTGAAGGACCCCTATCTCAACAAGGTAGCCGTCTGGACCTATTATGAAGGTGCGAAGCGGGATAACGGTATTGATGAGGGGACGACCACCGTCGCCTTCGTTCCCGAGAAGGGATGGTTCTGGTATATTCCCCAGCATAATAACCGAGTGAGCGTGGGTGTGGTGGCAGAAGGAAAGTATCTTAGCCGCGAGGGGGTCCGCGATCCGGAGTCGATCTTCAAGCGGGAGATCGCCCAAAATCTCTGGATCCAGGATCATCTGTCGGTTGGCAAGCAGGTGGGTCCCCACTACATCACCAACGAGTACACCTTCCATTCGCGTCATTGCGGGTGTGAGGGTTTGCTGCTGGTCGGGGATTCCTTTGCGTTTCTGGACCCCGTGTTTTCCTCGGGGCTGATGTTGGCCTTTAAGAGCGGCGTCATGGCGGGTGATCTGGTTCACGAGGCATTGGTCCAGCGGGATTTTGCGCCTTCACGCTTTACGGAGTATGCCCGCACTATGCGTCAGGGCCTGGAGAACATGCGGAAGCTGGTCTATGCCTTTTACAATCCCAACTTCAGCTTCCGTACGATTACCGACAAATACCCGCATCTCGGTGGCGATATCACGGATTGTTTGTCGGGAGATGTGAACAAGGATTTCTCTCGTCTCTGGGCAGCGATCAGCGAATTTGCCGAACTGCCCGAGGACTTACCCTACGGCGCTCCCCTGGAGTCTAGGCCCGAGGCCAGACCTGCCAACTCGGTGAGCTGAACACCCCGCTACTTCCCGATGAACTTGGTCCAGATCACGCCCGGGGCAGGGGGGATGTACTGCGGAAACTGCTTCCGGGACAACGCGCTGGTGTCGGAGCTTAAGCGGCTCGGGCATGACACCTTGATGCTGCCGCTCTACCTGCCGATGACTTTGGACGAGGCGGATCAGAGCGCCCGGTCGCCTGTGTTCTTCGGCGGCATCAATGTCTACCTGCAACAGCAATCCGGTCTCTTCAGCCATGCGCCCAATTGGTTTAGAAATCTGCTCTCTTCCCCTCGGGTTTTGAAGTGGGCTTCAGGGCGGGCTGCAAAGACGCGCGCTGCGGATCTGGGCGATCTGACTCTCTCCATGCTTCGAGGTGAGGAGGGGCGTCAAAGCCGCGAACTTGAGGAGATGGTCAAATGGCTTGAGAGCCAGCCCCGTCCCGACGCGATATTCCTCTCCAACGCTCTCCTCTTGGGGATGGCCCGACGCCTGAAGGCAGCCCTGGGGGCACCGGTTATCTGCATGCTCCAGGGCGAGGACGATTTTCTCGACGCACTGCCGGAGCCCTTTAGAACCAAGTGCTGGCAGGAGTGCGGTTTGCGGGCTCGCGAGGTGTCGGCGCTGCTGGCTCCAAGTCGTTACTTTGGGGATCGAATGGGTGCTCGTTTGGGGGTGAGAGCGGATCGTGTCAAGGTGGTGCACAATGGAATTCGGCTTGAGGGATATCCGGAGAGAGAGAGCCGCATATCGGGCGCGCCTCCTGTGCTGGGCTATTTCGCGAGGATGTGCCCCGAGAAAGGACTGGACCGATTGGTGGAGGCGTTCCTTATTGCGCGTCGAGAGGCCCCTGATCTGCGGCTGAGGGTGGGTGGAGGCTGCGGCCCAGGCGATGAAGAGTTCGTTCAGCAAGTGCGGCAGAAGCTCAGTGCTGCTGGCGCGCTCAACGAAGTGGAATTTTTCCCGAACGTGGATCGGGAGGGGAAGATCCGCTTTTTCGAATCTATCGATTTTCTGTCCGTGCCCGCCCGCTGCAGCGAGGCCTTCGGTCTCTACCTCGTGGAGTCGATGGCCGCCGGTGTTCCGGTGGTGCAGCCACGGCGATCGGCGTCGCCGGAAATCATCGAGCGCGGAGGAGGCGGCATTCTCTGTGACGACACGGTTGAGGCATTAGCTTCGGCCTTTGTCTCCCTGGCCAAATCGCCCGAGCGCCGGGCTGCATTGTCAGCCGAAGCGCGGAATGCGGCACGCGAGCACTTCAGCGTCAACGCGATGACACGAGGGATTCTCGAGGTGGTCCGGGGACTGGAATGAGGAAGGGAAGGGGGGGACTCGTTACCTCGTCTCCTACAATGCTGAAGAGGTTACGGAAACTTCCGATCGAGCTCAGATTGCCAGCAGTTCATGGAAAGAGCCGCTGTAGACTATTGACCTGGCTTGCAGGTTGCCCTCGGTTCTGTTCTGCTTGGTCCTCAGCTATGTCGATGGCCGCACATCCTCCCGCCACGCCTGCGTCTGGATCCTGGTTCGGATCCTCTGCGCTTCGCATGGGTTGGTGCTGGGTCAGTCTTCTGGCGCTTTGTTCGTTCCTCCCTCGGGGTCTCTCAAGCCCGGCACCCGCCAAGGTTCAGGACCTCTGGTCCCTCAAGCCTGTGGTCCGCCCGGCGATTCCCGGTGGGGCCTTCCAGCGGGCCAATCCCATGGATTCCTTCCTGGCGGCGACGCAGAGTGCCCGTGGCTTGTCGGTCCTTGGTCCGGCGGACAAGCTTACCTGGTTGCGTCGAGTGCATCTCGACCTTGTGGGCTTGGCACCATCGATTGAGGAACAGGATCGCTACTTGGCCGATGCCTCTCCGTCCGCCGAGGATACCGTGGTGGAGCGACTCCTGGCCAGCGAGCAGCATGGAGTCCGCTATGGTCGGCACTGGCTCGACGTCCTGCGCTACGCAGATCTGGATGAGCACATGCCTTCAGAGTCGGGCATCCATCTCTGGAGGGATTGGGTCTTTGGCGCGCTCAACCAGGATCTGCCCTATGATCAGTTTGTCCGGGCACAGGTCTGTGGCAACCGGGCTTCGAAGCGGCAGGTGATCTCGGCGGCGGGGCATCTCACGAAAGTGGAGCCACGTCCGGAGGATTTGTTCGCGGAGGGGTTTCTAGCTCGTGGCGCTATCACTCGAGCCAATGCGGATCACGGCCTCGCCTTCGCTGCGGTCGAAACCGTCTCGCTGGCGTTCATGGGCATGACCGTTAGTTGCGCCAAGTGCCACGACCACTTCTTCGATCCTATTTCGCAGAGGGATTTCTATGCCATGAAGGCGCTCTTCGATCCGCTTGTCCTGCGGCCGGTCGATCTCGCGACGCCCGAGCAGGTGTTCGCCCAGGGACGCAAAGTTCGGGAATATGAAGACACATTGAAACCGGTGGCTGAGGCAATGAGGCGCTTCATTGAGCCCTTTCACAGCCGCCTCTACGAAGAGCGCTTGAGGGACATGCTTCCCGAGGTTCAGGCCGCTATTCGAAAGCCAGAGACGAAGCGGAGCGCTGCCGAGCAAAAGATCTACGAGGACTACTACCCCATCCTCCGGATCGATCCGCCCAAGATCAAGGCCCTCATGAAGGCGGAGGAGGTGAAGATTTATGACGACTTTCTGCGGAAGATCGACTCGCTCAAGGCCCCAGAGTCGCTGCCGCGCTTCTGGGGCGTGGTGGAGGACTCGAAGCGGTCTGCCGACACCAATTACGTTCTCGTGACAGGCGATCCCACTCGGCCGAAGCGCACTCAGCCGGTATCGCCGGGGTTCCCCTTTGGACCGACCGGACTCGAGTTCCGGTCCGGACGACGTGAGACCTTTGTGGACTGGTTGACCTCTCCGGAGAATCCCCTCTTTGCTCGAGTGGCAGTGAACCGAATCTGGGCTTGGCACTTCGGATTTCCTCTGCACGCGTCACTGAGTGACTTTGGCTCCCTGGGTGGCCAGCCGCTGCATCCGCAGTTGCTTGATTGGCTGGCTTCCGAGTTCATCGCGCAGCGCTACAGCATGAAGTGGCTGCATCGGCTCATCGTCACCTCCGACACCTACCGACGCGCCTCGGTGGGGGATGCGGCGACCGCGAATCGAAACGCTTCGGTGGACCCGGACAATCGGCTCCTTTGGCGGTTTCCGCTGCGGCGTCTGGAGGCTGAAGCTATTCAAGACTCCCTGCTGATGGCTGCAGGTAACCTCGACCTGTCGCTGGGCGGTCCTGCCGTTGGAGCCCTCAAGGAGGGAGAGACAAGCCTTCGCCGGGCCGCGTATCTGGCCCGGGGTTACCGGTCCTCGATGGCAGCGATGCCGGACGCTCTGGAGACCTTTGACGCGGAGGATGGACGAGCCGTCTGCTCGCGTCGCACCGAAACGGTGACCGCGACCCAGGCGCTCTATCTCATGAATAACGAGCGAATCGAGACCGTATCCGGATCATTGGCCAGACGACTGGAGTCGGCGTGCCCCCAGGACCCTGCCGCCGCGGTTCGTTTAGGGTATCGGATGCTGCTAGGCAGATTGCCCGATCCGGCAGAACTCCAGATGGCCTTGGAGCTTGTTTCGAAGGAGTCGGGCCGGTTAAAGGGCTTTGCGTGGACGCTGCTCAATCTGGATGAGTTTATCTATGTGCGCTGACTTGAACCACAACGCGCCGGCGGACCTTCGCATTCGGCCGGGGACGCGTCGCAGCTTCCTCCATCACATGGGGGCGGGCTTCACTGGCGCGGCCGTTGGCGCGTTGCTTTTCGAGGAGGGCAAGGCTCGCGAGATCACGGGCGCTCCTCATCTGGCTGCCAAAGCGCGAGCGGTCATCTATCTCTTCATGTGCGGCGGGGTCAGTCACATCGACACCTTTGACCCGAAGGACAATCGTTTGGCGGGAACGCTGATCGATGCGGTTGGGTTCGGCGACAATCTGGCGGAGATGAAGCGACCGGTGATTCCGTCCCGTCGCACTTTCACGCGCTATGGGCGATCGGGAACCCCGGTCTCCGACTGGTTTCCCCATCTGGGTGGGGTGATCGATGAGATCGCCTTGATTCGTTCCATGTGGTGCCATGAGACCAATCACTTTCCTGCCGTCATTGAAACGGCGACGGGTCATCGAAATCGGATCGTGGAGCATCCGAGTTTTGGCAGTTGGATCTCCTATGCGCTGGGGACCGAGAATCGAAATTTGCCGAGTTTCGTGCATATGGGAAAGGCCTCCTCGCCGCTCCAGCTGAGCGGTGGGTATCTGGGGGCGACCTATGCGGCCACTCCCTTCCAACTCGGGGAGATCCCCATCCGCAATCTTAGGCCGCCGCCCGGAACCCGTGCGGGGGAACGAGACGATCGGATGAAGGTGCTGGAGCAATTGAACCGCAGATTCCGCGAGGACTACGACGTGGAGAGCGCCATGGCCGCTCGGCTTAAATCTTACGAGTTGGCGGCTCGGATGCAACTGCATGCGCCGGAGGCCTGCAATTTCTCAGCGGAGCCCGAGTCAGTGCGGAGGCTCTACGGCATCGGGCAGAAGGAGACCGAGGAGTTTGGGAAGCAGCTCTTGCTCGCTCGCCGCTTGGTGGAGCGTGGGGTCCGGTTTATCCAGATCTGCCACGCGGGCGGTGGCAATGGGGCGTGGGATTCGCATGGGGACATGGAGAATCATGGGCCGCTTTGCCGGCAGGTGGATCAGCCTATCGCCGGACTGATCCGAGATCTGCGCCAGCGAGGGATGCTCGACGAGACACTGGTGGTCTGGACGAGCGAGTTTGGTCGCACGCCCTGGTCGCAGAATACCACGGGACGCGATCATAACCCTCGAGGCTATAGCTCGTGGATGGCGGGCGGCGGCGTGCGTGGCGGGGTGGTGCATGGCAGCACGGACGAGTTCGGATACCGCACGGTGGAGAATCCTGTCTACGTCAGCGACCTTCAAGCCACGATCCTGCGGCAGATGGGACTCGATCATCGGCGGATGGAAGTCGATATTAACGGTCGGCCGGTCCGCTTGGTGGAGGACGGCGCCGGGCCCGTTCTCGGCATCCTTTCATGATGGCCCTCCTGCTGCAGTCCTTACGAATCTGTTTGTAGGCCCTGCCTGAGTGCTTTAGAAATCAGCCCACAATGTCGCCCATGCTTCCGATGCCGGCGCGCCACGCGTGGTCTTCTTCCACGCTGAGGGTCTGTGTCGCTGCTCTCGCCCTTTTGTGGGGCGGAGTGCGGACTATCCGAGCGGGGGACATCAGCCCGCAGCATGCCGAGTTCTTCGAAGCGAAGATCCGACCGGTTTTGGCTGCACACTGTTTCCCCTGCCACTCGGCGCAGGCTGAGAAGCTGAAGGCTGGCCTTCGTCTCGATAGCCTCGAGGGCTTACTGAAGGGTGGCGAGAGTGGGCCGGCGATTGTTCCCGGGGACCCTGGCAAGAGTCTGCTGAACAAGGCGGTCGGCTATGGCAATCCCGATAGCGCCATGCCTCCCAAGGCGAAGTTGGACGACCGGATCATCTCTGATCTCGAGACCTGGGTGAAAATGGGCGCACCCTGGCCCGATCAGAAAGCCGTGGTGCAGACCGTGAAGGCCGCTTGGAATTGGGCCGAGCTTCGTCGCAAGCACTGGGCCTTCCAACCCATAAAGCGACACGCCCCGCCTGCACTCAAAACCTCGATCGCGTCCCCGCATCCCATCGATTGCTTTATCCGGTCCAAGCTCGAGGTGTCAGGCCTCAGGCCCGCGGTGGGAGCGGATCGTCGGACCCTCCTGAGGCGGGTCAGTTTGGATCTCATCGGGCTTCCCCCCACATGGGAAGAGATCGTTGCATTCGAACAGGACCGGAGGCCAGAAGCCTTCGCCCGTGTGGTGGACCGCCTTCTGGCATCCCCTCACTACGGTGAACGATGGGCTAGGCATTGGTTGGACCTTGCACGGTATAGCGACGGTATGGGCAACTTCCTGGACGGTGCGGAGAAGCGTGCCGAGGCGTGGCGCTATCGAGACTGGGTTGTGAAGGCGCTCAACCGCGACATGCCTTTCGACCGCTTTGTGAAAAGTCAGATTGCGGGAGATCTCATGGATGAGGAGAGTTTGGTGGGGGTTGGCTTTCTCGCGCTCGGACCGAACTATCAGTCGGATGGCGGAACGGAGGAAGGGAAGGCCGTTGCCTTGGCGGAGACCCTGGACGACAGGGTGGATACCGTCACCCGGGGCCTCCTGGGGCTGACCGTCATGTGTGCCCGATGTCATGATCACAAGTTCGATCCCATTCCGATCGAGGACTACTACTCATTGGCGGGAGTGTTTCAAAACACCCGTAACGAGGAGCAGATGGAGCCGGGAACTCCAAAAGCCGTGGTGGAAGCGTATGATGCGGGGCAGAAGGCGATCCAGGACTCAGGGAAGCGGATCGCTGCTATGAAAGACGCTGCGGCAAAGGAGAAGCGAGACCTGACTCAGGACGAGAAAAGCAAGCTAGCAGAGGAGGAGAAGAGTCTGGAGGTGTTCAAGAAATCTGCACCTGCCAAGTATGCCATGGTCCATGTGGTTGCCGACTCTGGAAGCGCCAACATGCGTGTCGCGCTGCGGGGCAACCTTCTTAAACCCGGTGAGGTGGCGCCGCGCCGCTTTCTGCGAATCCTGGGCGGCGATACGGGTCGGCTCTTCACCCGAGGCAGTGGACGACTGGATCTGGCGGAAGCCATCGCGGATCCTGAGAACCCATTGACGGCGCGGGTGATGGTCAATCGCGTGTGGATGCATCATTTCGGTCGGGCCCTAGTTCGAACACCGGATAACTTTGGAACCGCCGGCGAAAAG
Organism: Akkermansia muciniphila; assembly: GCA_945861575.1. Taxonomy (GTDB): domain Bacteria; phylum Verrucomicrobiota; class Verrucomicrobiia; order Limisphaerales; family UBA11320; genus UBA11320. The sequence goes on along the minus strand of CAMAVD010000055.1, from coordinate 10,304 downwards.
CCTACCCATCCAGAACTGCTGGACTGGCTGGCAAGTCGCTTCATTGACTCGGGTTGGTCCTTGAAGGCGCTGCATCGAACCATCCTCCTTTCGGAGTCGTATCAGATGAGCAGCCAGATGAACTCGCGCAGTTTTGAGAAGGATGGGGACAATCGGCTGATTTGGCGCATGGAGCCCCGGCGGTTGGATGTGGAGGCTTGGCGCGACAGTCTTCTGGCGACGACGGATGGGCTTGATCTGACCCTGGGCGGTCCTTCGACCGACGCTCTGTTGAAGAGTTCGAGGCGCACGCTTTACACTCTCATCAGCCGCAACGGGGACCGATTGGAGTCCGATGATTTTCTGAGACTCTTCGATCTTCCGAGCGCACGTGCTACCAGTCCTGGCCGGGACACCAGCATTGTTCCTCAGCAGTTTCTCTTCATGATGAACAATACTTTCATGAACGAACGAGCTAAAGCCTTGGTGGCAAGGCTGAAGACCACGAGGGACGACACTCGGATCTTGGAAGCCTATAGGCTGGTGCACGGGCGTCGCCCGACGGGTCAAGAGCGTAAAGCCGGCCTCGCTTTTTTGCGCGGGGCTGGTGTGAAGGCGGATGAAAGCTCGGCTTCCGCTTGGGAGCAGTATGCCCAGGTGCTCCTAAGCTGCAACGAGTTGCTGTTTGTTCGATAGTGGAAAATGTCTATGCAATACCTGCCATTCCAGAACGGCCCCGCGATGTCCCGGAGAGCCATGCTTCGACGCCTCGGTGCCGGAGTGGGATCGGTGGGGCTTGCGGGAGTGATGGCGCAAACGGGCGCATTCGCGTCCTCAGCGGTTGCGAGCGGAGCGGTGATCCGCGCTCCCCATTTCCCGTGTAAGGCCAAGCGGATCATCCAGCTCTTCATGCCCGGGGGCCCTTCGCATGTCGACACGTTCGACTACAAACCTGATATTGAGAAGTACCACGGCCAGCGCCCCAAGGAAGTGGACTTCAAGTCCCTGCGCAATACCAAGGGCGGTTTGTTTAAGTCGCCCTTCGGATTCAAGCAGCACGGGCAATCGGGCAAATGGGTCAGCGACATCTTCCCCCATGTGGCTGGATGTGTCGATGACATCTGCTTCATTCACTCGATGTACACCGATATCCCGGAGCATGCGGGAGGCATCATGATGATGAATCTTGGCACGCTCCAGCCGACGCGACCCAGCATGGGATCCTGGCTGGTTTATGGGCTGGGTTCCGTGAATCAGGACTTGCCCGGCTTCGTGTCCATGTGCCCCAGGGCAGAGCCTCGCTGCGGACGGTCCAACTGGGGCAACGCTTTTCTCCCGGGGCATTATGGTGGTTGCCATGTGAATCTCGGCAAGATGACCTCCGACTCCATTTTGCGTGACCTGAATCCCAGGGTTCCGCGGGCGGACCAGAGACGTCAGGCCGACCTCCTGACCCAGCTGAATAGGCTAGAACTCCAGCGCCAGGAGCGAGATGCGGGTCTCGAGTCCAGCATTGGGGCTATGGAGATGGCGTTTCGGATGCAGTTCGCCGTGCCTGACGCCTTTGATGTCACCAAAGAAAGTCCGGAGACCTTGGCGCTCTATGGCCCGGGGGATTTTGCCAAGGGCTGTCTTATTGCCCGCCGACTCTCCGAGCGCGGAGTCCGAGTCGTCCAGCTCTCTATTTCGATTGATGACTATGATATTCCCTGGGACACCGGGCATGACGACATTATAGGCGGCCACAAACGATTGGCCGACGCCTGTGACCAAGGCATTGCGGCGCTGCTTCGTGATCTGAAGGGGCGTGGTTTGCTGGACGAGACCCTGGTGCTATGGGGTGGGGAGTTTGGCCGTGCCCCGACATCCGAGGGAGCCAAAGGCCGTGATCACAATCACTATGGCTTTACGACCTGGATGGCGGGAGGGGGAGTTCGGGGGGGGCTGAGCTACGGGGCCACCGACAACTTCGGCCTGCGTGCGCTGGAGAATCGCATGCACGTCCACGACCTTCATGCTACGGTCCTTCATCTGATGGGTTTGGACCATGAAAAGCTCACCTATCGCTACAGCGGCCGCGACTATCGCCTCACAGACGTATCGGGGAGAGTCGTTCAGGATCTCATCGCCTGATCTATCATTTATAACGAAACCTATCCTATGCCCATGCGCTTAAACCAACTGCTCCCTATGACCCTGTCGATTATCGCTGCCGCCACAGCAGCCACGGCTGCTGATTCCGCCAAGCTCCAAACCCTCCACTCCCAGCCCAGTTATGTCCTGTCCACCAAGGAGGTGGAGGTTGCAGTCACGAGGCTTGGGGGGCATATGGCTCCCGTGAGATTCTTTCGCGACAGCGCGCAGCCGGTCCAGCCCTATCACATCAGCCCGTGGCAGGATGAAAAGCCCACGAAGATGCCGGCTCCCGTTCTGGTGCCGCTTCGTGGCGATTTCTTCTGCCTGCCTTTCGGAGGAAACTCCGATGCCGTTGGCGGCGAGAAGCATCCTCCTCACGGTGAGATCGTGGGTGAGAAGTGGAAGTTTACTGGTAGCCACCGTGCTGGTGACGTTCTGACCCTGACACTCGGATTCGAAACCAAGGTGCGTGCGGGACAGGTGACCAAGGAGCTTTCCTTGGTTGAGGGGCAGAATGTTGTCTATTCGCGCCACATCATCGAAGGCTTTGCCGGCCGAGTTCCGCTGGGGCACCACGCCACTTTGGCCATGCCTGAGAAAGAAGGCTCGGTGCGCATCGCCACCAGCGCGATCCGATTTGGCATGACCTGTCCTGGCGTCTTTAGTGACCCGAAGCAACGTGAGTATCAAGCGCTGCTGCCTGGTGCCAAATGGACCGATCTGAAAAGCGTCCCCGCAGCCTGGAAAGGTGCCGTAGATGTGGATTTGACGAAATTGCCCGGAAACTATGGATTCGCGGATCTCGTCCAGATCGTCAATCAGCCCTGGGAGAAAACTCAGGGCCCGGCCTGGACCACAGCCACCTACCTTGATCAGGGGTATGTCTGGTTTTCTCTAAAAGATCCTGCCGTTTTGCAGACTACTGTTTTCTGGATGGAGAATCATGGGCGTCATGGACATCCTTGGAACGGTCGCAACAACTGCCTCGGCCTGGAGGATGTGACGGCTCATTTCGCTGACGGTCTTGCTGTCTCAACTCGGGAGAACGCGCTAAGCCGGGAAGGTGTGGTGACCGCCTTGGAACTTCGAGCCGACCGGCCCACGGAGGTAAACTATATCCAGGGGGTTGTCAAAATCCCCTCGGCGTTCGGCGAGGTGCGAACCCTCGAGTTTGGTCCGGGCAATGTAACCTTCGTGTCTTCTACTGGGATGCGAGTCAAGGCACCGGTCAGGCATGAGTTTCTGAAGAGCGGGAAGCTCTAGCAGCCTGTCGGCTTACCCCTGTTGGACCTTCCTCCGGCAACTGGGGGGCCGTTCGAAAACCTACAGGGCAAGCGCTGTTTTGACAGGCTGCTAGGCTTTTCCTTCGCAAAAGAGACCTCAGCGGATGACGCTGATGAGCACGTGCCTCACTTTCCGTTCAGCTTTCGTACCCAGACATTGCGGAAGCGGACTGGATTGCCATGGTCCTGTAGGTAGAGCGGGCCCTTCTCGGCGAAGCCTTGGAGCGGCGAGGCCGCGGTGTGGCCGCCGGCTACCGGAATGTGATCCTGGATTAGGACCCCGTTGTGGAGGACGGTGTACGAACCGGCCATGATCTTTCCGTCTGCGTCCTTTTTGGGCGCGTGGAAAATGATGTCGTAGGTCTGCCATTCTCCTGGCTTGCGGCAGGCGTTGACCAGCGGTGGGTTGTTACCGTAGAAGGCGCCGCACTGGCCGTTGGGATAGGTCTTGTTGTTGTAGTTATCGAGGACTTGAATCTCGTAGCGTCCCATCAGATAGACACCGCTGTTTCCGCGGCCTTGTCCGTCTCCATGCACCGTTGATGGGGTGGAAAATTCGAGGTGCACCTGGCAATCGGCGAACTCTTCCTTGGAGAATATGCCGCCGGGAGGTGTGCTTTCCATCACTCCATTTGCATGTTTCCAGGTCGGTTCTGCCCGCTTCTCACCGCGGAACTTGGAGAGATCCTTGCCGTCAAAGAGGACGATGGCGTCGGAGGGGGGGCCTCCGACTGGGCCTGCGTCTACGATTGCAGGTTGCGGGTCCTCCTTCTTGGCGTCGGCGGCGACCAGCCCACTTTGTTGGATGACTAAGACAGCGGCGAGGGGGACGACGACTCCGCAGAGGATTCTGAGTTTGGAGGTTCTGGACTGGGTCATAGCGATTTCGTGAAGGATGTTTTTTTGCTGGATGCTTATTCATGTAATCTCAAAGCACTTTGCATCCCGATTGCAAGCTTCCTCAGGGGTTCTCCAGTGGGGCTGTTCGCAATGTAGCGGGCGAGGTGGCAACGCCTCCCCTGGGTCGAGCGGCTTTCTTTCTAAGCCTTGAAATAGAGTGAGAACCTCAGGCAGCTTTGGGCTGCTTGAAGAATCGATCGCAGCGTTGTCGGGGATGGTGCCTCCTCCTCGTCCTGAGCCTTGTCTCCATGCTGGACGCTGTCCCAGGGCGCAGTAATGCGGCGGAACCTCTGGCGCTTTCTGATCTTGCCGGCGCGGCGCGAGTCGAGGGGCTGGAGTTCACAGAGGCCGAGCTGCGTCAGATGCTGGGCAATCTCAAAGAGCAGCGAGAGGCACTTTCAGAGCTTCGGCAGCGCTCCTTCCCCAATACGCTTCTTCCCGCACTCCGCTTCGATCCCCGGCCTTCGGGCTTTGTCATGCCGAGGGCGACTCCTTCGATTCGCTGGTCCCCGCCGTCGAAGCGGGAGCGGCCGTTCGATTCACAGCAGTGGAGTTTCTTGGGGGTAGCCGACTTGGCCGGGCTGCTGAGATCAAAGCGCCTCTCATCCGAGGAGATCACCCGGCATTGCCTTGAGCGTTTGAAGCGTCATGGTCCGGGCCTGCACTGTGTGGTCGCGCTGACCGAGGAGCGTGCGCTCGCGTCCGCCCGCCGTGCGGATCGGGAGATTCGCTCCGGGCAGTGGCGCGGACCTCTTCATGGGATTCCCTATGGGGTCAAGGATCTTATCGATGTCGCTGGAATGCCCTCTACCTGGGGGGTGTCGCTTAGAACAAACGAAGTTGCCACCGCCGACGCGACGGTGGTTAGAAAGTTGGAGGAAGCGGGGGCTGTGCTTGTGGCAAAACTGAGCTTGGGAGAGCTGGCTATGGGGGATATTTGGTTCGGTGGAACCACGAGAAATCCTTGGAAGCCGGAAACCGGCTCGTCCGGTTCGTCGGCGGGTTCTGCCAGCGCGGTGTCGGCAGGGCTTCTGCCCTTTGCTCTGGGCTCTGAGACCCTTGGCTCCATTGTCTCGCCTTCAACGGTCTGCGGCGTCACGGGGCTGCGACCCACGTTTGGACGTGTCAGCCGTACCGGGGCCATGATGCTGTGCTATTCGCTCGACAAACTGGGCCCCCTGGCTCGGTCGGTGGAGGACTGCGCGCTGGTTTTGGCGGTTATTCGAGGGGGCGACGGCCAGGACCCAACCGTGATCGAGGCTCCGTTTAATCGGCCTGATCCAACGCGTGCCCGGCAACTGCGGTTGGGCTTTCTGGAGTTGGATTTCCAGAAAAATTATGCCAATCGGAGCAACGATCTGCGTTCCTTGGAGGTGCTGAGATCCCTCGGTTGGCAGCTCAAGCCGTTGACGCTGCCGAAGCATCCGAAGGGAGTCCTGTATTCGCTGCTATCGGCGGAGGCGGCGATGTCCTTCGACGAGCTGACCCGATCCAATCTGGACGACCGTCTGGTGCAGCAAGGGGATGGGAGCTGGCCGAACAGTTTTCGCAGTGCGCGGTTCTTCTCCGCGGTTGACTATCTGCAGGCAAACCGGGTGCGCACCTTGCTGATGCAGGACATGCAGGCTCTGTTCGACCAGGTCGACGTCATCATTGCCCCAAGCTGGTCGGGCAATCAGCTGCTCTTCAGCAATATGACTGGGCATCCCTGCGTGGTGGTGCCCAACGGTCCGTTAGGTCAAGGGCAGTCCCCGAGCCTCTGTTTCGTCGGTAGACTTTTTGGGGAAGGGGATGCTCTGGCTGTGGCGAAGGCTTATCAAAACGCGACCACCTGGCATTTGGATCAACCGCCCGGGTTCTGAGGAAGCGGGAGCTACGGAATCAACCCGTTGTAGAGCAGCCCGGCCGCCGTTCCTATCGCGGTTCCAGAGACAATTTCCACAGGTGTATGCCGCTTGAGCAAGAGTCGTGACCAGGCGACGCCGACCAGGAGAGCGATTCCCGCCAGGAGCCATGCGGGGTGTCTCCAGAGAAGGAGGGTGCTAAAGGCTCCGAAAGCTAGATGCAGCGAGCTTTTGAGTCGCTGTGAGAGGAGCATGGCGATCATCACCATCCCGCCACCCAAGGCGAGAGCGGCCCCGACAGGGCGGTAATCCGGCAGGCGCAGGAGCACGAGCCCTGGGATCAGCAGCACCCCTAGCAGCATTGCGTTGAGCGCCTTCCGATCCTCTCGTCTAACCGCGTCCACGTGCGACCAGCGGCCCGACTTGACCTGAAAAACTGAGAATGCCAGCACGATGAGCACCAGCGAGGCTAGGATCATCAGGATGGAACGGAGCTGCGCCGACGAGGCGCCGCGATCGGTTGCCACAGCGACGGAGGCTACGGGCACGAGTAGGGCTGGATGACCCAGGATCGAAAGGATGCGGGCGAATATGATGCGCATGCAGCAAAAGCAGGATGCGACGAATCACGGCGATCGACCAGCTTGGAAGTTTCGCAGTTTTTCGAACCTCAAGATCCGGCAGTAGGATTTTGAACCTTAGGAGATCTTCAGCAGCGCTTCGTCGGCTTCCTTCAGGAGGGCTGCGGCATGCGTCCGCCTCTGGCTTTGGTCGAAAACTGTCACCCAATTGTTCCTTTGTAGGGGTGGCCGTTCAGCTCATAGTGTGGCCAGCCCCTAGAACGAGGGGGCGACTCGAACAGTGGCTGCCGTGCGGTGTCCTGTTGATACCCCACCTGGTTCCTCGCGGCTTAAGCGATTACGCGTTATGAAGAACATTCGCATCCTTATCGCGGACGAGGACGGGTCGACGCTGAGCGAACAAGAAACGCGTGTCCTTCGGCTTGTTGCCTGGGGATTCACGAACAAGGAGATCGCTGCTCGCCTTCGTATTAGCGTCAAGACAGTGGAGACTTACCGCAGCCGACTGCAGGGAAAGCTAAAAATCAAGAGCCGCCCTGCCTTGGTCCTTTTCGCTCTCAAGCACGGATGGCTTCAGGTTGGCTGACGAAGACCTTATCCTGATGGGTGAGTTACGCCCGCAGCATCAACTCTCGTGAGGCCTGTAAGGGGATTCCCCTACGAATTCCTCAATTCTGCCTGACACGACGGCGCGTTCCGAATACTATAGAAGGGGATAGGTTTAAAAAATATGAAACTGGCACTGCTAAAGAGAAACTGGGTGGCTTCGCAAGCGAAAGCCCTGGGCCTGGAACAGAAGGCGACTCGAGCGAGGGAGGCGGCCGAGAACGCGAGCACCGCTTTGCGGCGCGTGAAAGTGCGCCTCAAGCAGGCCAAGCGGGAGGCCAAGCAGGCCAAACAGTTTGCCAAGAAGCTTCTGAAGGCGCAGGCCCAGGCTCAGAGCGTGTACGAGGAGGCAGCCTCGGATGCTGCTCTGGTGGAAAAGAAGCTCCGAAATGCGCTTCAGAAGACCTCTAAATCCGAGGCGAAGCCTGAAAAGGCACGCACGCCTAAGGCCCGAGCAGCGAAGCCCAAGTTGAAGCAGTCGGCGAGAGGTCGTAAGGCAAGGAAACCCTTGGTTTCCGCCACCACGGCCAAGCAGGATAGGGCCTCTGAACCGGCTACCGAGGCTGTTTTCAGCAGGGCACCAGTGGGTCAGCGCCGCAAGACGGTGTTTACCTCGGCAGCCAACAAGACCGAGAAAGCAGCTCGGGCCCAAAAAACTGGCGCTCCCCAGCCGGATTCGGCTCCGATTGTTCTGATCGCTTCCGTGGACGCAGACGGGCCCCTCCCGACATCATCCACTCCGGCATCCACCCCATCCCGCGGGAGCAGCCCCGCATGAGGCTGGAAGGAGATCGATGGCTGTGCTCCATGATCGCTAGGCAACTGCGGAGCAGGGGACGGGTGGATGTGCTTCCCTTTGACTGAGAGCTGGGCTCCCGCTCGGTGGGGGAGCGTCTCGTTCTCCATAGGCCTTCCATGACCCCAGGAACCTCTTCCATTCCGCGCGGTGTCGAGCGACACCTTCGCCGTGCGTTGAAGGATGCGTGGACAGGGCATCGTCGGAGCTTTAAGCGGTGTCGGGTCCGGTTCTCGGAGGAGTCAGTGCATGACCTGCGGGTTGATACCAGGCGGCTTCTGGCCTTGCTCGAGCTACTTGGGACTTTGCTAGGGGATGAGGACATCGCTGCGGCGCGCTGTCGCCTTAAGCGCATACTGCGTCGCTTTGCTCCCTTGCGGGACGTCCAAGTCCAGTTGCTCTATTTTGAAAAGCGGTGTCGGCAGTCTTCCTGCGCGCGCGCGCTTCGTCAGTCGCTCCGGGATCAGGAAAAGCAGATTACCAAGAAGCTGAGGAAGCGGATGCGATCCGCACGTATCGCTAAGCTCAAACCCGCGATGGAGCATGTCAGGGCAGCCCTCCGTCACAGCGTCTCAACCGGATTGGGCCGGAGCAGGAATGGCACCGCACTTCTGAAGGGACTTGCGCGATCCTATGAGATTGTGCTCAACCGCTTAGGCAAGACCCGGGAAGGAAAGGTGGAAGCGATCCATGAACTGCGTGTGGCCTTCAAGAAGTATCGCTACATGGTGGAGCAGTTGCAGGAATTCCTGCCGGGAGTATCCCGACCCAAGCTAAAACGCATGCAGGCTCTTCAGACGCAGATGGGGGAGATCCAGGATGCGGCAGTGCTTCTCGATACCCTCAAGCAATTCTGCAGCGAACAGTCCCGGTGGCGTGGCATGGCTCGTCCCTTGATTCGCGAGCTTGAAGCCCGCTGCGCTCGCCTTGCTCGTACGTTCCTGAAGCGGGCAGATCAACTTCAGAAGTTTGGTCCTTTTCCGGACGCAAGCACCCCGCGAATTCCGGCCTGAATTCATAGGAGAACTCAATGATCACCCTTTACATGTTGCGCCATGGCGTCGCGGTGGAGCGACGGGGCGGAGACGAGTCCGACGAAGACTCGCGACGCCTACTTACTGAGCAGGGTGAGCGAAAGGTGCGCCGAATTGCGGAAAGGCTCGAGGAATTAGGGGTGGTCGTGGATGTGCTTTTGTCCAGCCCGTTCCTGCGAGCGCATCGTACGGCTGAAATTGTCGCCGAGGTGCTCGGAATTCGGCGAAAACTGGCCGTCTGTGAGGCCCTTGCGGTTGGGGGGGACACTAGGGAACTTATCACTTTCCTGAACGAGCGTTGCGCTTCTCACAAGAGGGTGATGCTGGTGGGGCATGAACCTTATCTGACCGACCTAGCGTCGGTCCTGGTGAGTGGGCGCCCTGGGCTTCCGCTGAAACTCAAGAAGGGTGGTTTGATAAAGCTGAGGGCGGAGCATTTGCGGCTAGGTCGCTGCGCAATGCTGGAATGGCTGTTGCCCCCTCGTGTTCTCGCCCACCTTGGCCCCTCGTGAATAGTTGGAGAAACGACCTTCCAACTCCAATGGACTGCTATCCAAGGAAGGAGCAGATGTACTCGCAGTTGCCTGATTTGACTTCGATGTCGAAGCCCGACTTGGCCGGGACATCGAAATATTGCCCTGCGGAGTAGGTCGCAACGGAGGTCTGGCCATCCAGCTTGACCGTGCAGCTTCCGGCCACGATTTCCATGCGCTCCGCTTTGTCGGTGCCGAAGTGAAAGGCACCCGCATAGATGAGGCCGAGGGTCTTCTTGCTGTTGTCGGGGAACAGGATCGTATGGCTCACGACCTTGCCGTCGAAGTACACGTTTGCTTTTGTTACCGCCGTTACGCCTTTGAATTCGCTGGGAACAGTTGCCATTGGGACACTCTTTCCGGGCCGGGTTGGTTGTGTCAATCTCAGACCTCGAGCGTTCTGACTTTCCGCAGTCCGAGTCGCAAGGGGACCAGGCCCAGGAGCCAGGACAGAACGATAAAACCTGAGAGGCAGGCGGCGATTCGCGTTGAGGAGGGGACGATTGCTGGATGCCAGGAAACGGTCATGGCCAAGAGAACGACAGAGGCCAAAATGTAAAGAAAGCTGAGGATCAAGCAGAGGGTGCCGCCGAAGCCGCTGACGATCTTGCT
>CAMAVD010000054.1 GCA_945861575.1 Akkermansia muciniphila | reverse complement strand
ATCACAATCTTGGTCGACTTCCGGAACCACCGACTACCCACAGATTCTGCTGATGAGGCGAAAGATCTCCTCATCCAGGCCCTTTCCAGCCACGAAGCATCGACCGAGGTTGGAGATATCCAATTCTTCAATTATCCTGAGGTCGGGGTAATTGTCCACGACGTCCTTGTTGGCCGCACCTAGGTCATAACGTCCACTGCGAACTTCCTCAATGACGGCGCGTTGGGTCTTAAAATGGGCGTAGCCGGACAAGTTCGTGGCGTAAACGCCTTCGCTGGCCAGCAGCGAGCGGGCGAGATAGTTTCCCGTTGTGGAGTTTGAGTTTCCGAAGGCCATGGATCGGTTCCGGAGTAATTCTGCGAGCTTGCTCCCCGGCCGTGATTCCAAGGTATGGGCGAGCGCGCTGTTCGTGCTGGCGAAGAGTGCGACGGTCAGCCTATTTCTGTGGTCCTGCATGGCCAGCAGCCTGACTCCAGTTCCTTTGTCCAAAAGCTGACTGTAGGAAGCAGGGCCCACTCGACCGAAGGTCAGCGGTTCAGATTCCAATGCTTCGTAACCAAGATTGTAGGACTGAATTACGCGCAGATGGATGAGCACAGGTCGCTGCAATTGGCCGCTGAGACGATCCTCCAAGTTCTGAAGAAGAGGCGAAAAAATTCCAAGGATGTTTGTAGGGTGCTCATAGCCGTATTCTATCGCGGTCAGCTCGAATGGGATACCGGAGGCCCGACTAGGTGGGTGGCCCACGAAAGCGTGCCTCACCCTGGCCTTGATGGTGTAGGAGGTGCTGTTCGGGTCGGAATACAGTTTGACGAGGTTGTCGATTACCTCGCTGCGAAGTTGTTGGTTGTTGCTCTCTACCGAATCGTTCAAGCTCTGGATGCGGAGCGCGAAACCCGTGGCTCCCGCTGCCAGAGTGATTAATAACACTGCCACCACCGTGATCAACGCTGCTACCTTTGGATTGCGTCGGCACCATCGCCAAAAGCGCTCGATCGTATGTATGGATCTTGCCTGGATGGGCTCGTTGCGTGACCACCGTTCCAAGTCCTCAGCCAAGGCGGACGCGGAGGAGTAGCGTCGTTGCGGCTCCTTCTCCAAACACTTCATCGAGATGGTCGCCAGGTCGCTGTCGATGCCTTCCCTGAGTGTGCTCGGATGTTTCGGCTCCTGTTCAATGACCTGGTGCAGAGTTCCCACAGGTGTATCCCCCCGGAAAGGCGGAACGCCTGTGAGCGTGACATAGAGTATCGCGCCGAGGCTGTAGACATCTGCCGCTATGCTGATATGTTTACTCTTACCCGCAGCCTGCTCTGGCGCCATATAGCTCGGCGTACCCATGATCGCGCCGCTGGCGGTCAGGCTGCTATCCCCACATCCTAGCACTTTTGCCACGCCGAAGTCGGTAAGATGCGGCTCGCCGGTCTTCTCCATGATGATGTTGCTTGGCTTCAGGTCGCGATGCAGCACGCCGTGTTGATGGGCGTAGTCCACTGCACGGGCGACTTTGGCGAGAATGCGGGCAATGTCTTTCGCACGGGCGCGGGACACGGACAGGGCAGCGTGTCCCGCTGCAGCATGCGTTGGCCCGCTGCGCTTAATATATTGGTCCAACCCCATGCCCTCAATCAACGCCATGCTGATGAAATGCTGTCCGAGAACCTCCCCGGTCTCGTAGATGGGGACGATGTTTGGGTGGTGGAGATTGGCCGCCGCCTCCGCTTCGCGGTGGAAACGCTGGATGAGTATGGGCGATGCGAACTCGCCGGCGCTGATCATCTTGAGCGCGACCGGCCGGTTGAGCTTGAGCTGCCGTGCCTTGTAAACGATTCCCATTCCACCACGCCCGATTTGCTCCAGCAGTTCGTAATCACCGAAGCTGCGGCCGCTTCCGGATGGGGCGAGCGCGGAAGCCTTGAGCTCGTGCGGCGTCGCGCCAAAGCCCAAGTGCAGGAGGCATCGTGGACAATGACCGGAAGGGGCATTGTTCAAGATCTCCCCTCCACAGCTAGGGCATTTCTGAATAGCAGACATTGTATACTCCAGTAGGCCGCCACCACACTACTACCGGAAACCGGGCGGAAAGTAACAGATTTACTTGCCGAACCCACCACCGAGCCTAAGGAATGTCTCTCTACCTGCTCATCATGGCGCCGATCAGATGGCGCAGCTCATCCTCAACCCCGGCCTCGTCAGCAACGGTATGCGCAATCTCTTGCCGGAGCAGTTGGCCGTAGCGCTGGCGTAAACGGGACACCGCCATCTTGATCGCCGATTCACTCATCTGGAGTTTCGCGCCAATTTCCTTGTAGGTGATCTCAGTTTCTTCGCCAGTCAGGAAGATCTGGAGCGCTTCGAAGACGTCGCTCTTGCCTGAAGCGGTGTAGTCTGACCGCAACGAGCTCATGGCCCTGTCGAGTAATCTGAACGCCCAAGCCTGATCGTATAATTTCTCTGGCGTGAAGCCGCTCGATGGTTCTTTTTGATAGCTCAACTCTGGCTCAAGCTCGTCCCGAGACACAAATGCCAGCCCTCCCCCGCGCTTCACCGTCTGGCTGCGTTGATGGTCGTTGGCTAGAAAGTTTTTGAAGCTCGCGAGTAGAAAATTCCGAAACCGGCCCCGGCCAGGAGTGGCGACCGCAAAGGAGTTCTTCGCCAGAAACACAGCGAAGAACTGCTGCGTCAAGTCTTCGCTATCCGAGGGTGTGTGGCCCTGCCGTCGGCAATAGGCATAGAGCGGATACCAATAAGTATGGCACAATGTTTCGAGAGCCGCCGCCCCAGCCGGTGAGTTCTCTTGTCTGGTCTGCATCACCACACTCCAGTGGGTCGTGGCAAAGGTGGCCACAGCCCCCTCAGCTTGATCCTTTGGCAATGAAGCGAAATGACCTCGTGTTGAATTACTCATTCTTTCGGGATCAGTGGCCACAGTCTGTACAAGCGTCTGTGTCAAAAGACCTAGATTATGCTGGATAAATTAGGTGACAGAAATTAAGGGGGCGAGTCAACGCAAAAGTTTTTGACCTATGAGTGTCGTGCGTAAACTCACAACCGTGCCCCGCGACAGAGTGTCACCAATCATGTGATCATCCATGCGGGGGAATCCGTCATCTTTGTGGACCACATGACGCGTGAATCCTTCGTGCGTTGGTGGGGGGCACGGAACCTGCCGGCGCAGCTCCAAGTGATTCCCTATCATGGAAACGGTCTGGGCGACGCCGGTGAGGCGATTCGTCTGTGGAATGCTACGGCCACCGAGCCCATGGTTTCGAACTAAACCTTAAGGCTGTGGTGGCGTCACGATGCGGTAGTAGCTGTGCTTGCCGGGGTTCGGAACGGGTAGGAAGACTGACCGCTGCGTGGCCTGTGACTGAATGTCGCCGACGTTAGCCCAGGGTTTTGTGTCCAGTTCCTCCCGATACTGAACCGAATAGGCGCGGTTCGAGACCGCCAGAAATCCTACCCCCATTGCTGAGTTCTGCCACTCGAGCCTCGCGCTGAGAAAACTTTGAGAATCCGTGGGGTCTGTGCCCGCCACAAACTCCTCGACATTCGACATGCCGTCCTGGTCCCCATCGATCGCCGCATCCCGTGCATCCTCGGGATTCAAGCCCCACCCGGTTTCCCACGCATCGGGCATCCCGTCTCGATCGCGATCCGCCAACACGACGATTCGAGCGTTGGGCGTATCGAGCTTGGGGCCAAACCGATTGGTGATGGTGACGCTGAAATCGGCGATGTCGCCTGCCCTGAAAGGTCCGGTGAGCATCACGGAATATTTGGTGTTCAAGATGAGGTTGGTCAGATTCACCCCGTTGCTGCGCCAGCGATAGCTCAGGGGCGGGGTTCCTTCCACCCGCACGAAGAGTGGGACCTGCTGCCCTTCAACCACCGTCGCACTCTGCGGCGGCGTGATGAGTCGCGGCGGTTGGATCACCTGTAACATGGCGCTCTGGCTGAACGCCGTTGCCAGATCGTCGCGAACGACGAGTCGATACGATCCTGACTGCGATTCCTGGGCTCGACTGAGGGACAGTGTGGGCGAGTTGGCGCCCGGAAGGTCTTCTTCGTTGAATTGCCACTGATAGTGAAGCGCACCGGTCCCCAGGGCACCACTCGTCAAGGTCACGGTGGTCCCTACCCCTATGATCCGACCTGTCGGCTGCAGGGTAATCACGGGAGGCTGCCAGACATTGACGATTGCGGTCGAACTTTGCACGACCCCGGCGCTGTTATAGACGGTTACAGAGTAAGCCCCAGATTGAAACGATTGGATATTTGTGATTAGGAGGATCGCGTTGGTGGCGTGGGGTAGATTGTGGCCGGAGAAGCGCCATTGGTAAAGAAGTGGCTCGGTTCCGCCAGCGGAGACGCGAAGTCCTGAGTTCTCGCCTCGGACAGAGGTCGTGTTCATCGGCTGCTCTCCGATGTGTGGCGGATTCCCACCGGAGTAAGCTTCACCTGGATTCGGTGCCGCAGCGGTCCAGACTCGAGGGTCGGCTCCGAGGCTCGTCTCGTCGATCCGGTGGAGCGAGGGCCCGTAGCCGTCCGCGCCGATCGGCCATGGGGACTGGTCACTGTAACGAACGGCGTCGACGACGACGTAGGGCGTTCCGCTGGCCGAAGGTGCGAGGGGACGTAGAAGCTCAATCCGTTCTCCGCCATCCTGAAGCGTTCCTTGGAAGGGACCGAAAAGCTGTACCGTGGGCGGCACGCCGAAGCGAATGCGGAAGCTCTCTGGGGTGCTTTTGACCACCACCGCCACTCCGGCCGCAGGGAGACTTGCCCCGGTCGGGAAGGTGAATCCGACTCCGTTCAGCATCCAGCAGTTTGTGGGGAATGCCGGATCAAATAGGGGCACCGCAACAGAGGACATATTTCTCAACTCGATGAATTCCTCTTCAGGGTCGAGGGGACGATAAGCAATTTCAGTGATCGCCACTGTGCTCAGGAGGGGAGTCGTATTGGTTGTGCCCAGGGTGGAATTCGATTGAAGAGGAAAGTCTAGAGTGCCGTCGCTGAGTGCGACTCTTCCGAATGACCCTCCGGCAGGGGAGACTCCGAAGGCAAACCCATCGCTGAAGCCGGTGAGGTTGCCTGAGAGGTCGCTGGAAAAGAGGTAGACGGAATCCCCCTCAGCATCCAGAGCGAAGGAGGCAGGAGAGAGCGGGACGGGGTTAAAGGAAGACTCGTCGAAGACCAGGTACCCGTGCGCGGGAATCAGAGTGCCTGCAGGAAGGCGAAACTTTCGAGGGATGGCCCGATCGTCGGTCAGGTACCAGCCGCTGACATCGACCCCCTGCGCGTTAGGGTTGTGCAGTTCGATGGCATCCAATCCCTCTGCGGACGGATTGGCCAGGACTTCGGTAATCCAGACTTCCGGTATGGCAGGATCCGGATCAGCGGACCCGGGCGAGCCTAAGCGGCGGTGGCTGGCGCGCCACGCCTCGCTTCCGGCCCGGCTGGCGAGGTTTTCCGGGTGACGGGGGACTAGGGAAAAACCGTGGCCATCTGCTGCGGCCGGCCAGGGCGCTGAATCGCTGTAGACCACGGAGAACAGGACTCCGCGTTCGGTTGATGCGATCGAGAGCGCCTCGCCGCCGTTGTCCAGTTTTCCAGTGTAGGTTCCACGGATCGCGATGCCGGGGTAGCGACGAGCGAACTGGACGGGGTTGCGCACCAGCACCCAGAACTCGCCCGGTTCCATCCAGGACCCTTCCTGAAAGCGAAAATCGATGCCCTCTGAGAAATAGAGGCCGCCGAGGTTGAATCGGTTCGAGCTCGTGTTCTGGACCTCCACAAACTCAAACTCGTCCCCGTTAAACGGTCCGTCGCCCGGAGGGTTGTATTGAATCTCCGTGATTCGGATCGGGGATCGGGTGGCGTAAGTGGCCTCGGTCAAAGCGCTCCATTCTCCGTTGAGCAGAACTCGAGCCTTCAGCGTTACGTTGTCATGGATGACGAGTGGTGCCAACGCTTCAGCCATCAATTCGGCCTGTAGAAGAAAATCAGTGCTGGTTGGCGAGTTGTTGAGAGCTTGAAACGCCAGTATGTTCTCTCCCGCTAGCAAGTCCGGGAGGGCATGAGTCAGGTCGATGATCTCCGGCTCGAAAGCCAGACCGCGCTCTCGATCTGTGGTGGAGTCGGAGTTCCATAACACTGGCGTGGGTGCGTTCCGGCGGGCCACTTCCCGACCATTAAGGTAGCACACGAAGCCGTCCTCATAGCGAATCTGCAGGCGGAGCGCACCTAGGTTTGTTGTTGCTTCCACGTGAAACGGGATTCGCACATAGGCTGAGCTATTTCGCCCCCGCATCAGGCTCTCCAGGGCGAGAGCTTCTTCGGCTGGGGGAAGCACGGAATTCAATGGGGCAGGGGACGCGTGAACCCGGAAGTCGGTCAGAGAACAATTGCCATCGCTGCCGCGGCCCGGACCACGATTGGGGAGCGAGGTGTCCTCGAAGGCTTCTAGCCGGATCCCGGTGATGTTTCGCTGGCCGGTGAGGGCGGTGATCGTATAGGTGTTCGTGGATGCATTTTTGCCACTCACCAGGATCGAACGGTCGGTGTTAAAGGTGAACACCGAACCTGCTGTTGACGTCGCGCTCAGAGGGGTGAGGGATGTCCAGTTGGCCGCGACATCGCCGCCTGAGGATAGTCCATCTGCAAAGAGATCACGGTCGTCACTGGTTACTGAAAGGCGGAATCGTCCCAGGCTCCCGCTTCCGCTTTTGCCGTGCTTGAGCTGGAAGGTGAGGACAGTCCCTTCTTTGTGGTCCACGGTCGACGACGTTTCGAAGACGGCGACGGCACCGCGAGCCTTATTGACGAAGTCTGCCTGGAAGAGACCCCAGCCGGTGGCCGTGGTGTTCGTATCCAGGACGAGTTCGATGGCACGACTGGCTTCGGAATAGTCGGCCGTGGCGTTTCGCAGGTCTACCGGCGTTGCAGCAGAGATGGGGCTGACGTCAAATCCGAGCGTCGCTCGGGCGGGCGTCCAGGCACGGTCGTCGAAGGTGGGGTTGCTTTGGGTCCACGCGTCGCCGAGTTGACTGTTCTGGGGAACCCATACTTTGGCCGGCGAAGTGTTGCTCACGAGCAGCCAGGTGGGGATCATCGACTGGGCGTTGGGGGACACATTGCCACCGGCGAGTCGCGGATCCGTGCCGTCGGTGGTGTAGAAGACAGTGCCGGCAGGTGCTTGAATGGGGAGTGCGGTTCCGGGTGTCACTGGTCCTGCGGGCAAGCCGAGCACTGCAGGCTGAACGGCGGGATAGAGCCCGGCTTCCTTCAGTTGCTGAAGAAGAATTCCACTGCGCTGAGGGAAGAACTCTCGCGTTAGCCGGTTTAGCTCGGTTTGCCATTCAATGTTCCGCGTGTAGGGCTGAGCGGGACGTCGAGCATCCCCCCAGCGCGCCGATTCACCGACCACTGCCCCGTAGATCTCTTCGGCACGTCTGAGCCAGCGGGAGCCCGCAGCTCCCGGAGTCAGCGCTCCGGTACCGACCAGGTGACGGTGGGCGTGGTCGGCGTAGAGCTGGCGGAAATCCGAATCTTTGCGAAGCCATTGAAATAGTTCGGCTGGGGTCTCCGCGATCGTGACGTTCAGGTTGTTCTCCTGCGCGTACCACATCGTGTACTCCATGTCCCAGACATAGAACCGGAAGAGCCCGCCGGGAGCTCGTCGACGGATGGCCCGCATGTTATTCCCATTGTGAGTTGGGCCGTCGTGGTTGGTGGCATATTGGTTGAGCAGCATGTAGTCGATGAGATCATCGACATCCAAATACTCTCGGATCTGCCTGTAACGCTCGGCGTTCACCGGACCTTTGCGCACAATCGCCCACATCTTTCCCCAGGCCTCCAGAGTGCCGGCATGGGGCTCGGCTTCGAACCGACGACTCACCACATCATACTCAGACTTATCACCACCGTAGTAGGCTTCGGCGAATCCTTCGTCGGTCTTTTCGACTGGATTGTAGAGCCCCCAATAGAGACCGTTGAGATACAGGTGCACAAAGGTCGCGTGGCCATCCACGGTGCCCATGTCCCGTCGAGCGTCTCTCGCCCAGGCATCGTGGATGTATTGGGTCTGTTCAATGTCGGGCGTTCTGAAGTCGTTCCAACTCCGGCTGCCCTGAGCGCGAAGCACCAGATTGTCGAACTCCCGCACGGGCGCGTCCTTGAAGAGCGGATAGGTCAGCTTTTTCGCCCCATATTGGTCCTGGAACTTGACTTGCAAGGCGTGTTTCAGGGAACTGCTGTGTGGGCGCCACCCTGTGCCCCAGATTCGCAGGCCGCAGTCCTCCTGAAATCCGCTCGATCCGTCGGCCTCGATCAACTCGAGCGAAGCAGCCCGTTCCCAGGAGTCACCCACGTTTTCGGACAGACTGTAGATCCCGCGAGTGTTCGAGAAGAGATCGATGGGGTTCACGACGATCGAGAGGGTTGGAATACTCCGCATATCCTGGAGGATTTCCTCTCGGTAATGCGCGTTGGTGACTACCCTTTGATCCATGGCGTAGTCGGCAGTGGTGCCCCCCCAATCCCGAGGGAAACCCGGAGGAGCGGCGGGTTGGCGGATCACATCGACCAGGAAGAGATAGGTATGGGTGTCGATGCGTGAGGGCTGGAAGCTGGGCTTAAACGTCGCGGCTCGCAGCACGGTGGTGGTGGAGACCCGCGATGTGGCGGTTAGGGACGTGCTCTCGGACGTGGGGAGAAAGCGTAGTCCGTTGGTGAGGCTGGGGATCGATCCATTGGTCGTCACCACGAGAATTGCCCCGGGGGTCGGGCTCTGTATGACAATGTCCGTGGGGACGGAAAGAAAGCCGCGTTTGAGGTTGAATTGCGGGGCCTCGGCGAAGCCAATGACGGTGAGCGAGTTGTTGTTGCTACCGGGAGTGGGTTTCAGGAAGAAAGCCGCCCCATTTAGGGCGTTCGTCGCAGTGGGGGGCGTACGTCCGTAGGAAACATCATCCCGTTGCGGTGGAAATTGCGGCCGGTACTCCGTCGCGACGCTCGTCCCGTTGGGCTGGATGAGGGCGAGATAACTTCCAGAGGAGGAGAGCTTGAAGTTGGTGTGGAGGGCGCCAGAGGGATCGGGAGTTCCCTGTCCGGAAGCGAACACGATCAGAAATTTGCCCGGAGCGACGCGTGTCGAGGGGAAGGTCCACCTCGTTGGACTGTCGAGGCTATCGGTAAGATGCCAGCCGACGAGGTCCACTTCGTTTGTCTCCCCATTGTAGAGCTCGATCCAGTCGGACGTCAGTCCATAGCCATCGCGAATCCCGCTGGTGTTGCTGGCCATGAACTCGTTGAGCGTAACCCCGGTTTGGGCGTGAGCGAAACGGCCGATGAGGGCTACGCCTAGAGAAAGAAAGAGGGAGAATAACTTCATGGTGCGGCGGTGGGGTGACAACTTATTCAAGGGCTTGGGAGGCGACACTCCCAACCCTAACTTGGATTGGGTCGGAGTTCCATCCTATTCTTGGGGCTGCAATGGATTTTCACTTCAAACTGCTTAAAATGCGTGTGGGTTCCCCTCGCAACGGGGGAAATGAAACGCGCCGTTCCTTGTGGCCACAAGGATACGTATCCCTGTATCCTTTTTCGGCGTCAAATCCAGTCAGTCTGGCTTCGTCATTTCCTGGGCTACGAACCTGTCGGTCGCGGTGGACGCCTCTAGGAACCTGACCCCTTCTGCTTAGGCCCCCTTCTGCTTAGGTCGCGATCCGATCCGCTCCGGCTCCGGCAATGTCGTGCCCTCGTGCGTCGATCCCGGGCGACCCGCTGGCGCGGAGCCGCGCACTCACCCCTTCAGCGCGGCGTCCACTGCGGCAAGGAGTTCGTCGATGGCGAAGGGCTTGGCCAGCACGCTCGTTGCGCCCGCGGACCGCGCCATGTCGAGATATGCCTTCGGTGCCACGCGGCCTCCTCCTGACACGGCGATCACCTTCAGGCCCGGCTTTTCGCGGTGTAATTGGAGGATGAATTCAATCCCCTCCATCGTCGGCATGACGATATCCGTGACCACCAGATCAAATGGCGATTGGGCGATTTGTTTCAGTCCGGCCTGGCCATCGTCAGCTTCGCTGACTTCATGGCCCGCCCGCTCCAGGGCGCGGCGCAAAACGGAACGAATGGCTTGTTCGTCGTCGATGATCAGGATGCGAGACATAGGAAAGTTACGAGTGAGGGTCAGAGTTGCTGGATATTGGTGGCAAGGCGGTGGATGACTTCGCTGAATTCCTCCATCGTAAATGGCTTGCAGAGGATGCCACGGATGCCGGCTTCGCGGGCGGCCCGTTGCACACCCTCGTCGATGCTGCCGGACATGAGCACGACTGGCAAATCGGCCCGCACCTTCAGAAGCTCGATGGCGACCTTCAAGCCGGTGGTGCTCGGCACGTTCAGATCGGTGATCGCGAGATCGAACTGGCCCGGGTTGTCGCGGAACGCCTTCACCGCATCTGCCGCGCGGCTGAAGCCGGTAACGTGGTAGCCGAGACGTTCCATCATCCGCGTGGCGGTGCAAAGGAGTGATTCATCGTCGTCGAGGTAGATGATGCGCTGGTTCTCGCCACGACGGGAGGACGAGGCGGAGACACCAAGCGCGGAGACACCAAGCGCGGAGGCAGTGGCGGGGATATACAGCGTGACGGTGGTACCCTGACCGGGCTCGCTGGCCACCTGGATGGCTCCCTGATACCCTTTGATAATCCCATGCACGACGGAGAGGCCCAGGCCGGTGCCTTTGCCCTGCTCCTTCGTGGTGAAGAACGGATCGAAGATGCGTTCGATGGTTGCGGCGTCCATGCCTTGCCCGTTGTCGCTGACGGAAAGGCAGGCGAAGCGCCCCGGCCCCACGCCCACGATCTGGCTTGCGGCGGCGGCATCCAGCGTGACGGACCGGAGCTTCACCTCGATGCGCCCGGGCTGATCTCCCAAAGCGTGCCAGGCGTTGGTGCAGAGATTGATGAGAACCTGATGCACCTGGGTGGCGTCAGCGAGCACCGGCGGGACCTCGGCCTCCACCAGCGTGACGAGCTGGACGGCGGTAGGGATGGTTGCGCGCAGGAGCCTGGCGGCCTCCTTGACCAGCGGGCCGAGCGCCATCGGGCACCGCTCTATCGGCTGCCGGCTGCTGAACGCCAGGATCTGCTGCACGAGACCCTTCGCGCGGGCTGACGCAATTTTAATTTCATCCAGGCTCTCGCGGGCGGGATGTTCCGGAGCCGTGTCCTTCAGCGCCAGTTCCGTATTGCCGAGGATGGCGGCGAGGACGTTGTTGAAGTCATGCGCAATGCCGGCCGCGAGAGTGCCGACGGCCTGCATCTTCTGCGAATGGCGGAATTGCTCCTCCAACTGCCTACGTTCGGTGATGTCCTCCGCCGTGCCGACGATGCGCTGCACTTCCATGGTCGGACCCGCCACCGGAAAAGCCTGGTCGTGAATCCAGCGCATCACGCCGTCCGGCCGCTGGATGCGATACGTCTCATTGTACAAGCCCAGCACCTGTTTGGTCTGCGCCGCATGCAGGATCCGTGCGCGGTCATCGGGATGGATCGCCTCCAGCCAAGAGTGCGGGTCCTGATAAAGCTGCGCGCAAGTGCGCCCCCAGATTTTTTCGTAGGCGGGACTGATGTAGAGTATCTGCTTCTTGGCGGTGTCGCTGATCCAGAACACCTCCTGGATATTCTCCGCCAACTGGCGAAAGCGTTCATGGCTCTCGCGCAGCTCAAACTCCGCCTCTTTGCGGGCGGTGATGTCCAGATGAGTCCCGACGACGCGCAACGGACTTCCGTCGGCCGCGCGTTCAACGACACTAAATTTGTCGAGGATCCAGACGTAGTGGCCGGCGGTGTGGCGGACGCGAATTTCCACTTCGCCGTCGAAACCGATCGGGTTCAATATCACCTCTTCGACCAGGCGAACGAGCTTGTGAGCGTCGTCGGGATGAACCCGCGAGTTCCATAGCTCCATGGAAGCCGGACGACACTCGGAATCCAGGCCCAGCATCGTGAGCCAGCGATCGTTGACCACGAGCTCGTTGGTGGGGAAATTCCAATCCCAATAACCGATGTCTCCCCCTCGAATGACAAGGCTCAGCTGCATCGCGCTCTCACGCAACGCCACCTCCGCCTTCCACCGTTCGGTGATGTCCTTTCGGATCGCCAAGTATCGGTCGATAGCGCCGTGCTTGTCGAGGAACGGAACGATGGTCGTGTCCACCCAGTAAAGCGTGCCATCCTTCGCCCGGTTGCAGATACCTCCTTGCCAGACGCGCCCCGACTGGATGGTCGCCCAAATCTTGCGGAAGAACTCCCTGGGATGCTGGCCCGAGTTGATCATTCGGTGATCCTGGCCGAGCAGCTCCTCGCGCGAGTATTGGGAGATATGGCAAAACTTGTCGTTCACGAAGGCGATCCGGCCTCGGGCGTCGGTCACCGCCACGATAGCGTGCTGATCCAGCGCCGCGCGAAGGTCGACATTGTCCTTCTGCGAGGCACGGAGACGCGCCTCGGCCCGTTTGCTCTCGGTGATGTCGTGCAGCACCACGAGGTGGATGTCGGCAAAGGTTTCCCCAAGCGGTGCGGCGCTGGCCATTACAAATCGATCGGTCCCGTCCTTGCAGCGGATGGAGAGTTCCAAAGGCGTGAACGCCGTTCCGGTTTGGGCCGCCCGGCCGAGTTCCGCCTGCCACCGCTCAGCCACCTGCTGCCGATAGGCAGGGTCCGGGTAGGCCTTGGGCCACCAGTCGGCGAGCGTGGGGATGTCCGACAGTGCATAGCCGAAGGTCGCGGTGAAGGCCGGATTGAGGAAGGTGATGCAGCCGTCCGAGTCGTTCAGCGCCATGGCGACCGGGGACGCATCGATGACGGCGCGGGCTCGCGCCT
This sequence comes from Akkermansia muciniphila, assembly GCA_945861575.1. Classification (GTDB taxonomy): domain Bacteria; phylum Verrucomicrobiota; class Verrucomicrobiia; order Limisphaerales; family UBA11320; genus UBA11320. Next base: position 12,104 of record CAMAVD010000054.1, on the reverse strand, counting down.
CACTGGCGCGCCGAGCCTCCTCCGCCTCTTTGCGCGCGGTGATATCGATATGGCTGCCGGTCATTCGCACCGCCCGTCCACTCGCGTCACGGGCGATCTCCGCCTGGGTTAATATCCAGCGCCACGAGCCGTCCCGGTGACGCAGGCGAAACTCCACGTCGTAGGCAAGGCGGCTGCCGGCTTGAAACTCAGCCACGGCGGCGAAGGTGGCCGCACGATCTTCCGGATGCAGGCGGGATTCCCATTCTTCAAAGCGCGAGGGCAACTCGTGGTCCGCATAGCCGAGTTGGCCCTTCCACTCGGGTGAGAAATAGAGGCTGCCCGTGGCGAGGTCCCAATCCCACAAGCCGACGTTGGCCGCGCTAACGAGGAAACGAACGCGGCTCTCGCTCGCGCGTAACGAGGCTTCCGCCTCCTTGCTCGCCGTGATGTCACGCACGACGCCGAACATCTGCCCGGCTTCCCCCAGCGCATTGGTGAGGACATTCCCGTGCGCCCAGATCCAGCGCTTGGCACCATCGCGGCGGGTGATCCGGCATTCAAAACCCCATTCCGTTTTTGCCGCCACGCCGGCATGAAAACTCCGGTCCACCTCCGCGCGATCCTCGGGCAGCACATGAGTCAGAAATTTCTCATAGGTCCACTCCGGCAGCAGTTCCTCGTAGCCGAAAATCTGATCGTGCTGCAACGAGCGGTGCGCCGCTTGCGTGACCAGATCCAGAGCCCAGTGCCCGATGTGCGCCCCATCGAGCGTGCGCTCGAGCTTCACCTCGCTCTCGCGCAGCGCGGCTTCCGCCTCCCTGCGCGCGGTGATGTCCTGGAACGTGCCGAAAATGCGGACCACTTTGCCATCCTTCCTTTCGGCAAAGCCCTGGGACTGCACCCAGCGGTGGTTCCCCTTGGCGGTGATCAGCGGCAGCTCCAGGTCGTAGGGCGTGCCGGTGGCGATGGCCGCTTGCACCGCTGCCGCAATCATCGGCCGCGCCTCGGGTGCGTAGAAATTGATCGCGTCCTCGAGAGCCGGCTCCTCCAACGTCTCGAGCTCGGAAATGCGAAACGTCTCGCGGGACCACGTGAGTTTCATCGTCGGCAGATCCACGCTCCATCCGCCGATTTTGGCCAGTTCACCGGTGCGCTCGAGCATCTCGGCGGCTTGGGCGAGCTTCACCTCCGCCAGCTTGCGCGCGGTGATGTTCAGATGCATGACCACGGCTCCGCCGCCGATCCCCTCATGCAGCGGAGTCGCCATCAGCCGGAACCAGCGCTGCTCCGTGGGTGAATGGCAGGGATATTCGATGGTGAACTCACCGGCTTCGCCCCGCAGCACCCGGCGAATGCCGACAGCGGCGTCCTTGGCTTCCTCCGAGCAGGGTCCAATGGCGCTCTCGCACACCTTCAGGTAGTTCTGGCCGAGGGAGAATTCGGGACCTTGCAGCAGATTGGCCGTGGCGAATCGCCGCCAGCTCTCGTTCGTGACTTGGATGACGCCCTCCGGATCGACCAGAGCGACGTGGGCGGGAATGGCATTGAGGATCTCCATCTGGGTCTTGGCCTCCAGCCGGTCGACCACTTCACGGGCCCGCCGTGCGCTGAGGTCGGTCACCACCACCCGCAGCGCCCACTCGCCGCTCTCGCTTAGGGCCGCGCTCAGCGCGAGACTGACAAAAATGGGCGGGCCGCCGTTCCGATTCAAATGCAGTTCACACGAGTGCGAGGGTGCGTCCGGCACGGCGCTCGTCGCGGAGGCGGCGAAGACCTGTTTCCTGCCGAGGTAGAATGTGTCCGCGTCTTCCTGGAGGATGAATTGGCTGAACCGTTTCCCGACCAACGCGCTCCGGGCCACGCCCAGCAGCGTGGCGAGGGTAAGGTTGGCTTCGATGATGAGGCCATTTTCCGCAACGGTGGCGTAGCCCACCGGCGCGAGGTCGTAGAGGTTGAAGTAGCGCGACTTCGACGCTTCTAATTCCAACTGCGAACGGCGCAGCTCCTCGTTCTGCATCTCCAGCTCGATCTGGTGCACGCGCAGTTCGTGGAGCATCCGCTCGGTGGCTTCAGGCGAGAGCGCCGCCAGACTTTCCGGTGACGGCGCGGTTGTTTCCAGGAAGGCGGCTTCGGCGCGCGCGCGCAGGCTGGCGGCGTCTGGTGGATCGTTCTCTGGTTTCATTTGGCGTCTTTTTCGACCATCCGTTCCGTGGTCGCGATGGCATACATCTGCCCGGCCTCGTTTACCAGGGCGGTCGCGATCATCGAAATCTCCACGATCTGGCCGGACTTGGTCAGGCGTTGGGTGCGATAGGGTTCCAGAATCTCCGCGCGACTGAGCTGTTTCAATTTTTCGACCTCCTGCTCCCGCTGCGCGGGCGGGATGCGGTCGAGCACGTTCAATCTCAGCGCCTCGGCTTCGCTCCAGCCATACATCCGCACGGCACCCGGATTCCACGCGAGGATGCGGCCGTCCAGATCCTTGACCGTGATGGCATCGTGCGCATCGCGCACCACCACGGCGAGCCGGAGCAGGTCGTTCGCCTGGCGCAGCGCGTCGCGCGTCTGCACGATCTCGGTCACGTCCACGAACGAGATCACCGCGCCTTCGATCACATTTTCCAGTGTGCGATACGGCTGGATGCGCATCGCGTAGTTTTTGCCCTGGATCGTCTGCACCTGCACCTCTTTGGACGCCAGCGTGTGGAGCACCGCCCGCACATCGGCCACCAGGCTGGTGTAGCCCACCAAATTCGAGACGAGGTGCCCCACGGGCCGGCCCACGTCGGTGAGGATCAGGTTGATGATGGCAGCGGCCGCGGGGGTGAAGCGCAGGATGCGCAGTTGATGGTCCACGAACACCGTGCCGATGCCGGTGCCGGCGAGCAGGTTGTTCATGTCGTTGTTGGCCCGCGACAGATCGGTCACCTTCGTCTGCAACTCGGTGTTGACGGTGGCCAGCTCCTCGTTGACCGACTGCATTTCCTCGTTCGACGACTTGAGCTCTTCGGTGGAGCTCTCCAGCTCCTCGTTGGTGCTTTGGAGATATTCCTCCTTGGCGCGGAGTTCGGCTTTGAGCGCGGCGATGCGCTCGGCGGCGTCCGCTGAAATGGTGCCGTGCACCCCGGGCGCGAGGTCGTCGCCCGCGGCGACGTCGGGCGGTGGCGCCGGGGACGCGAGCGGCGCTTCCTCGAGAATGACCAGAAAGTGCGGCGCCTCCGAGGACGCGCCCGGGCTGGAGGTTACCGGCCGGATGGTGAGGTTGACGGTGGTGAAGTGGCCGTTGGTTTTTACGCGCAGGCCCGGGTGGACGACGGTGTCGCGGGTGCCCACCGCCTTGTGCAGGCCGGAGGTCAGCGCGCGGCGCAGGCCCTCGCGGGCCATGTTGAGGATGTTGCTGATGCCCGCCTCGCCGGGGCTGGGCTCGAGAAACATGCCGGTGCGGCCGTGCAGATAGAGGATGTCGCCGTGGGCGTTGACCAGCGCGCCGGCGGCGATGACCTGCGAGAGCAGGGCCTGCTCGGTGGTTTCGCGCAGCGATTTGGCCCCGGTGGCGGCCGACTTCGCGGCCCCGCGCTCTGCGGGCAAGCCGACCGATGCATCCATAGCGGTCAGGGGCGGCAGGAAGCGCCCGAGGGCCGCGCGTTGCTGGCCCTGCCCGTCGTCCTTGCGCAGATAGAGCTTGGCCTTGCGGTCGATGGTGCTGAAGAGGCCGTCAAACTCGCCCACGCCTTCGGAGGTGCCGAGGAACAGGGTGCCCTCCGGCTTGAGGGCATAGTGAAAAAGCGGGATGAGTTTTTTCTGCAGGGCCGTGCCCATGTAGATCAGCAGATTGCGGCAACTGATCAGATCGAGTTTGGAAAAGGGCGGATCCTTGATGACGTCCTGCTCGGAAAACACCAGCAGGTCGCGGATGCCCTTGTGGATGCGGTAGGCGCTGCCGTCGGCTTCGACGGTGAAGAAACGCGCCAGGCGCTCGGGCGAGAGGTCGGCGGCGATGCTGGCCGGGTAGAGCCCGGTGCGGGCGGTGGCGATGGCCTGGATGTCGATGTCGGTGGCGAACAGTTGCACCGTGAAGCTGGCCTTGAGGGCCTCCATGCGTTCGACCAGCAGAATGGCGATCGAGTAGGCCTCCTCGCCGGTGGAGCAACCCGTGGTCCAGACGCGGATCACCGCGCCGGGGGATTTGTGCGCAAAGAGTTTCGGGATGATCTGATCCTCCAGCACCTGGAAGGCCTCGGGATCGCGGAAGAAGTTGGTGACGCCGATGAGCAGGTCGCGAAACAGCGCCTCCACCTCGGCGGGAGTCTGCTGTAGATATTTGACGTAGCCGTCGATCCCCTCGATCTGGTGCACGGCCATGCGGCGCTCGATGCGGCGGTGGATGGTGCTGGGTTTGTAGAGGGAAAAGTCGTGGCTGGTCTGGGCGCGCAGCAGAATGAAGATTTTCTTCATCGCGCTCTCGAACTTGGGGGCCGGGAGGGTGGTGGATTTGGGGAGCTTGCCAAAAGCTCGGGCGGCGTAGGCGATGAGCTGGGCGGGCATCTCGGCCGGCGGCAGTTCGTAGTCCACGAGGCCGGTGCCGATGGCGCTGCGCGGCATGCCGTCGAACTCGGTCGAGGCCGGGTTCTGCGCCATGACCATGCCGCCCTCGGCCTTGATGGCGCGCACGCCCTGGGTGCCGTCGCTGCCGGTGCCGGAGAGGACGATGCCGATGGCGCGCTCGTGCTGATCCTGCGCGAGGGAGCGGAAGAAAAAATCGATCGGCAGGCGCTGACCGCGCGGCTCGCTGGGCTCGAGCAACTGCAGCGTGCCGTTCAAAAACGCCATGTCGCGGCCGGGCGGAATGATATAGGCGCAGTTGGGCCGAACGACCATGCCATCCTCGACCTCAGACACTGGTATGTGCGTGTAGCGGCGAATGAGGTCGGAGAGGATGCTCTTGTGATTCGGGTCGAGGTGTTGCACCAGCACGAAGGCCATCCCTAGGTCCGCGTCCTTCGGCATGCCGGAGAAGAACGCTTCAAACGCCGCCAATCCGCCCGCAGACGCGCCAATGCCGACGATGGGGAAACCACCGTGTGATGAGGCGACGTTTTCTTCGTGACTCAAAATCTCAGCAACCTGGTCACGAACATGACTGATAGGAATTTCCTTTTTCAGAGCGAGGTAACTGTGGAGGTCCGGAGAAGCTGAGGCAATGAGAAAGTCCCTCGGAACCGGGTGTGCATGGCGATTCGGAGGATCGTCGGTTTCCACTACTGAGAACCGGAATCCCCACGCTAGCTTACGGGTTAATCATCTTCGTATAGCGTTTCTGCACCGCTGACCGAACCGCTGCCATCGTTCAAGCGGGAAACTCCTTGTATTCCATGCGCTTCTTGCTATGAAGACTGGATGTTCCCCGATCCGAGTTCACAAGCGCGGGAGGGTTCTCTTTTTCCAACGACCCTTTGGACGGGCATGCTGCGTCCGCTTCAAGAGGGAGGGGCCGGATCAACAGAAGCCCTCGAGCAGTTGTGTCGAAGATACTGGACGCCTCTCTACGGTTACACGCGCTCCAAGGGATACGATCATCATCACTCTGAAGAGATTGTGCAGGATCTCATTTCTTCATTCATCCAGCGCGATGTCTTCCTTCGTGTCGATCGGCAGCACGGGCGATTCCGGTCGTTTCTCTTGGCCTGCCTGAAGAACTTCTTGATCAATCGCCAGGAGAAACTCCATGCGCAAAAGCGTGGAAGTGGGCAGGAGCTTTGTCCTTTGGAATCGGTGGATGAAACGTTGATCCTTTCCCAAGAGCCTGCGCTGGAGGCTTATGATCGTGCCTGGGCTCAGGAAGTGTTCCGGGCTTCCTTGCTGCAGGTGGAGGCGGAGTATCACGCTGCAGGAAAGCAGGGCTTGTTTGATGCGCTCAAGCCTTTCATGACCGGGCAGGAGCCTCGTCCCGACCGGGAGCGCCTGGCCCAGCAGCAGGGGGTGGAGGTGGGGAGTATTGATGTGGCGGTGTATCGTTTGCGGCGACGTTTCGGTTTGGTGATGCGTGGGATGGTCGCTCAGACCGTGAAGGGGCCGGAGAGTGTGGATGAGGAGCTGGACTACCTTATCCGGATCCTTTCCGAATAATCGTTGTAAGCAGCTCGGAGATTTCCTGTTCTCAGTGTGTAGATATGGCAACGAAATCGCAATGTCTGGAGTGTGGCGCGCCGCTGGCGGCGGACTCTCCCGTTGGATTGTGCCGACGCTGTCTCATGTCCTATGCCAAGGCGGAGCCGCCCTCCGAGGAAACCGATCCCAAGCCGGGTAAGGTCGGGGCGGATCTGAGGATGTTTGGGGAGTATGCCCTGCTGGAGAAGATAGGGCAGGGGGGGATGGGGGTTGTCTACCGGGCGCTCGATCGGCGGCTCAACCGGGAGGTGGCGCTCAAGATGCTCTCCGGCAATCTGGGGGCCTCTCCGGTGTCCCTGGCGCGCTTTCGCCTTGAGGCCCAGCTGGCCGCGAAGTTGGAACATCCGAACATCGTCTCCACCCATGAGGTGGGCGAGGTCGGAGGGGCTCCGTATTTCACCATGAGCTTGGTGGAGGGAGCGCATCTGAGGAATCAGATGCCCCGATGGACGCTCGTGCCCGCTGCGGGGTCCAAGGACTCCAAGACGCCCACGGGTTCAGCGCCCGCCCGCGCCGCCCAAGTCCGTGTTGCCCGACTGGTGGCGACCTTGGCGCGGGCCATCAGCCATGCCCACGAGCGCGGGGTTGTTCACCGCGACCTGAAGCCGAGCAACATCATCATCGATGCGGAGGATCAGCCTCATGTGACGGATTTTGGCATCGCAAAGCTGCTCACGGACCAGCAGGAATTGACCGGTACCGATGACATTCTGGGCACGCCGAATTACATGTCTCCGGAGCAGGCGCAGGGAGGGAGCGTGGGACCTCTCAGCGATGTGTACAGCCTGGGTGCCATCCTCTACGAACTGCTCACGGGACGTCCGCCTTTCCGGGCGGCGACAACGGTTGAAACGCTCCGTCTTCTCACGACGGAGCAGGTGACGCATCCGGCGGCGGCCAATCGCGGGGTGGATGCCGACCTTGCCACCATCTGTGCGAAGTGTTTGGAGAAGAATGCCGCGCATCGCTATGCCTCCGCTCTACTTCTGGCGGAGGACTTGGAGCATTGGATTCGACGGGAGCCCATCCTGGCGAGACGGGCTTCTCCGTGGACCCGGGTTCGCCGTTGGGGGCAGCGCAACCCCGTGGGTGCCACCTTGATTCTGACTCTTCTCATCGGCTTCAGCCTCTCACTCTGGCTGCTCCGGATGGTGAGCCAGGAGAGAGACACACAGGTGACACTGCGGGCGGAAATCCTGCGGGAGAAGAGAGCCAGCGACGGCTATCTGGTGCGGACGATGCAAATGGTTCGCGAGAGTTTGGAAAAACTGTGGATGGACGGGGAAAAGCGCTTCTTTGTCCTTTCCTCGGAAGACCTCGCAGCCCTGGCCAATCGGCCTATCCAGTCTGTGCGCCCTGGGGGCGTGCCCCTGCGGTTGAAGGTGGGGATTTCCGTTCAGGAGTCCCCAGTGTCAGACCAGCAACACTATTCCGAATTTTTAGGCAAGCTCGAGGAAGGGATGTCGACTCTGTTGAAACGAACGGTCCTGCTGGATCTGCATTTCTTCAAATTTGTCGAGGACAAGAACAATGCCATCGTGGAAGGAAAGATGGACTTCACGCTGATGGGAGCGTTTCCCTACCTTCTGCTGCAGCAGCGATATCAGGGGCAGCGTTTGCAGTCCTTGGTGGTGGCCTCCAACTCATCCCGGGAGGCCACTTTTTTCACTCGTCGTGGAAGTGGGATAGGGACCCTGCGCGATGTCCTGGGCCGTTCCGTCGCTTTTGGCGACACGAACTCCACCACGAGCTTCAGCTGCCAGATAAAACTGGCCCAGGCAGGCATTACGGGTGTCACGCTCTCGAAATATGCCTACCTCGATAGCACCCTGGAGTTCATCGAGGATGTCAAAATCGTGGGCCAGGAGGAGGCTATCAAACGGATTGGGTATCTTAACAGCACCGCCGAAGTCCTGGAGGCTGTGGCGAGCGGTCGATTCGATCTCGGTGTTGCGAGGACTAAGGCCTTTCAGATGCTTACGGACACAAATCTGGTCGCCATTGGGGGGCCTATCGAGGTTCCCCGGAAAATTTGGGCTTCACGGGGCACCCTGGATCGCGAGATCACGGAGGCGTTTGTGGCAGCGATGTTGAGCTTTGGGACTGAATCGTGGCTCCAAGCGCTGGAGGATACACCGATGACCTTCGTTCGCTTTGAGGAACGGATGCTCCACGACGAGAATCTGTGGCTGGGTCGGATTGCGTTGGCGTTTCCGACGGAAAAGGCTGAACTCACCAGCCCTAAGCAGGGAGAAAAAAACCGATGAAAGTCGTTCGTAGCTTTGCAGCCGTGTACCGCGACCGATGCCGCTCTAGGATCGCGAGGAGTTGCCTCACGTCTGCAAGGCTTGCCGCGTTTGTGGCCGCTGCGTTGGTGTTTTGGGCCGGACAGGGGAGCCTAAGTGCTCAATTGGCTATCACCGAAGTCATGTCCTCCGCCGCGACCACCCATCAGGGAGTTCCCGTGATTTCCGGACCCGATTTCTGGGAGTTGACCAACTTCGGCTCCGAGACCATCGATTTGACGGACTATCGGTTCCGCGATGCCGGAGATTTCGACTGTGCGCTTCCAGCGATCTTTGAGCGAGTGCCCGAGGCGGTGCGCATTGCTCCAGGTGAGTCAATCGTGTGCGTGCGTAGCGTGGGAACAAATGAAGAGACCGAGCGCCTCTTCCGTGAGTGGTGGGGACCCGACCGGCTCCCCCCTGCCTTGCAGATCTTTGTGTATCCTCGCCCGTTCGGTTTTGCTTCAGAGGGGGAGGTGGTGCAACTCTGGAAGGCCCCCGACTGTGTGCCGGAGGAGGTGGATTCCGTTGCTTTTCCCGCCGTCGACGTGAACGGAATCACCTTCACTTTTGATTCCAATTCGGGAACGTTTGGGGTGCCCAGCAGCCTTGAGGAGGGAGCGATGCGTGCGGCCAAAGCCGATGACATTGGTTCCCCCGGGCGGTCAAAACCTGCCGTAGCCCTCAGGATCACAGAGCAGCCGAAAGGCGGCTCCGTGTGTTTGGGGGCAAGGGCAACCTTAAGCGTTCAGGCACTCGGGCTTCCCCGCCCTCGGTATCAGTGGCTGCGCGAGGGGATTCCCATCCCATCCGGGACCAGTTCCCGCCTGATCATCCCTTCGGTTCAGTCGGAGGATGCAGGGGTGTATGAGGTCGTGGTCCGCAACGGTTTGCAGACCCAACGAAGCCTGCCTGCGCGGCTTCAGGTGATGACGGACCGGAGGGCTCCCGTGATTCTGACCGAGCCCGCTGACGCCACGATAACCCTGGGACAGTCCGCTACCTTCAGCGTGGAGACTTGTGCCCTGCCACAGCCGACGTTTCAGTGGAGTCATAATGGCGAGGATATTCCTCATGCGACGACCGCGAGCTTCACCCTCACCGGAGCGACGTTCGCAGACAGTGGCGACTACAGCGTGCATGTGCGTAATGAACTAGGTGAGCTTGACGCGACGGCCCGGCTCTGGGTCGAGCGCAAGCCTCGTCTGTACATCACGGAGATCATGGCCGCGCCGTCCACCAACACGCCCGCGTTGGACCATCGCGACTGGTGGGAGTTGACCAACCTGGACGATCATGATGTGGACCTGTTTGGCTACCGTTGGGATGACACGCTGATCCCGAGCTTCACCGGGGGACCCACGATCACCAATCATGTCATCCTCCATGCGGGGGAGTCGGTCATCTTTGTGGACAACATGACGCGTGAATCCTTCGTGCGTTGGTGGGGGGCACGGAACCTGCCGCCGCAGCTCCAAGTGATTTCCTATCATGGAAACGGTCTGGACGACATGGGTGAGGCGATTCGTGTGTGGAATGCCACCGCCACGTACCTCGATGACTTTATCTGCTCGGTCAGCTTTGCCGCAGCCGAGATCGGAGTGAGCTATTGGTTCGATGCGGAGGTGGCCTTTTTCGGAGAGTTGTCCATTCCCGGTGAGCGGGGAGCTTTTGTGGCAGCCGAAGGGGGGGATACCGGTTCCCCTGGATGGAATGGCGACCACGCAGTGCCGCTTCGACTCGACGTCCAATGGAATCCGAAGACACAGGCGATGACCCTGAGTTGGCCCTCCGTTGCAGGGGGTGTTTACCAGGTGCTCGCGACCTCGGACCTTTCCTCCCCTGCATGGAAATCCCTGGGTAGCGTTAAGGCGGACGGGGCTGAGGCATCGAAGGTTGTAAGCTGGGTTCCGGGAGCATCTCCTCGGTTTTTTAAGGTGATAGGATTATGAAGAGAGCAGGATTAAGGCGATGGCCGCGAGTTGCGGGAGCGGCGTTCACTCTCCTGGAACTCTTGATCGTGGTCGCGATCATCGGGGTTTTGTGCGCTCTAATTGTGCCGGCCGTGATTAAAGGGCGGGAAAAGGCTAGGGACATTCAATGCAAGAGCAGCCTTGGTCAATGGGCCTTCGCCGTCATCGACTATGCCGATGCGCACGAGGACAGAATCCCCCGCGAGAGCTATCATTTGAACGGCGTCGTTTTGAACTCCTGGGCAGATGTGCGTCATCCTTCGTCCTTCGACGTGTGGTACAATAGCCTTCCCGTTCAAATGGGAAGTGCGCCTGCTTCCGAATACGCCTACCCTTCTATCCGGGGAACGTTTTACACTCGTGGTATTCAACTTCAGTGCCCCTCAGCCAAATTCGCGGCCACCTCGGCTACGGACGAAGCGGCCTATTTTTCGTTCGCCATGAGCTCGAAGCTGATTCTGGCCCCGCGCAGGACAGTGACTCTTAATGAGGTGCAGAACACCTCCTCCACGGTTTTATTCCTGGACAATCGTGTGCTGGCCAGCGAGCCCAAGGCCGATCCTTTCCAGCCTGACGATTCACTGGGGCAGCCGAGCGCCTATGCGAACCGATTCTCGGTGCGGCATCAAAAGAAAGGAAATTTGGCCTTCGTCGATGGCCACGTTGATTCGAAAGGAGGCAATGAGGTTGTCCGCGGTGGAGGCGCTATCTTTCCCCCGTCGGACATCATCTGGACGGCCAACCCTGCTGTGAATCCGAACTTTGCTCCTTAGGGATCGTGCAAAAATAAATTCGGGTTTTGCTGGAGGACCCAGCCCTTCGGGGCGGGGCGGTGCCAGGCCAGCTGCGTCGTTGCTCGTCAGTTACAAAGCCCACTAGGGTCAGATCTCTGCCTTCTTATAATGAGTTTCCTGTTCCGTTTGGACCTGCTCACGGACCATGAACTCATTACCATGAATTCACCTCCCCGTCCTCCAAGTTCATGGAAAGGCTCATCGGGAGTGAAAATGGGTGTATTGATACGATGGCAAGGAAGACAAAACGCCAAGGCGCAAGCCTGACGGGAGGTGTAGCGGAGAAGAGCGGCAGGATTGACACGGATGAATACGATGACCACGACCACTTCCGTAAATTGACGCAATCTCCGGGCGTCATCGAAGTCAGCGCCCAACAGATCGTCATTCACCTCATGCCCCGAACCAACTACGGCGGCGAGTTAAAAAGGCTGTCATCCAGACGCTCGACGGCCTCAATTCCTTTGCGTGGTCCGATCACGCAAAGCGGACACTTGATCCCCACTTGGGAGAGCTGTTGCCCGAGCTCCTCAACGGAATCCAGCGTAACTGAGGGCGCGCCTCAATCAAAAAGGCTGGAGCCGCTCGAGCGCGGCCCCAGCCCCGTTCCATGCCACTCTGCCTTCCGGCGCTTGCGTCTGGTTACGGAGCGCTGCTCCTTACCCGGAAGAAGCGATGGAAGGCATCCAAGGGCTGAATGAGCTCATGCTGCCGGCCGTCACCTGCTACAGGGGCTCCCACGGTTTGCCATGGGCCTCCCACCTCCGATGCGGTCTCCACCTGTTGATCCACGCCTCCTGACGCTGTCCAGTAGTTAATCCGGACATTGCCTCCTTGGCTGTCCACCCGGCTGATGAAGGAGAACCTCTCCGGGACCACCGTGATAATGGCCCTCACCGCTG
>CAMAVD010000053.1 GCA_945861575.1 Akkermansia muciniphila | reverse complement strand
ATCCAGAAGTACTCACCCTATCAAAACCTGTCGAAGGACCGGAAATACCCGCGCGTCCTCTTCACCACGTCCACGCGCGATGATCGTGTGCATCCTGGCCACGCCCGCAAGATGGTGGCTCGCATGAAGGAGCAGGGCCACGATGTGCTTTACTACGAAAACATCGAAGGAGGCCACGGTGGCTCGGCCAATAACGAGCAGGCCGCGTTCATGTCAGCGCTCGCCTACACCTTTCTCTGGAAGCAATTGAACTAGGCAAACCTTGCGATCGCAGTCTTGACCAAGCCCAGGCTACCGGCGACCAACATCACGCCGATCACGCTCCACTTCCAGCGCTGCAAGGCGACGAGAGAGATGAGGCAAACGGCGATTCCGAAGACATTTACCTGCCCTGCGGGGAGCAGGAGGACATGCCAGCCCATCCAGAGAGCCAGGTTCAGGATCACGCCCACCACAGCGGCCGTGATCGCCGAAAGCGCAGCCGACAACATCCGATTCTTCCGAAAGATTTCGATGTAGGGAGCGCCCAGGAATATCCAGAGAAAGCTGGGAAGAAAAGTAACCCACGTGGTGACGAACGCGCCGAGAGTGGCCGCCGTGAGAGGTGAAAGTGGATCATGAAAACGCCAGGCTCCGAGAAAACCGACAAACTGAACCACCATGATGAGCGGCCCCGGAGTTGCCTCTGCCAAGCCGAGGCCGTCCATCATCTGACCAGAGCTCACCCATCCATAGTGATCCACGGCCTGCTGAGACACATAGGGCAGCAGCGCATACGCTCCACCAAAGGTCACTAGCGCAGCCTTGCTGAAGAACAAGCCTTGCCTGACGACGGTATGATCATTGCCCAGCCACGCAGCAAGAATGAGGAGCGGCGTCCCCCACAGGACCACGCAAAGCGCCAGAACTTTCATCGAGCGCAGCAAAGAAGGTCTGATCACTTCACCCACAGGTCCTAGGCTCATCTGTTGCTTCTTTTCCGAGGGGCACTCGACTGCGTCGGCTGTTACGCGGCCAGGCCAAAACCTCTCCGAAAGCAGGCCCAGAGCGGCGGCGGATAAAAGCACCATCGGAAAGGGAGCCTTCAGAACAAAGAGAGCCACGAATGCGAGAAGGGCGACCGCAACCATCAACGGCGTTTTTGTCGCCCGACGTCCGAGTCGGATAACGGCCGCCGCGACAATGGCGACAACCGCCGGCTGAAACCCATCGAATGCCCCCCTGAGCCACGGCAGAGATCCGTAGCTGACATACACCCAGCCGAGCACCCACAGCAGGACCGCCGACGGCAATACGAAAAGCGCTCCCGCTGCGATTCCCCCCCAGGTTCGATGCATGATCCAGCCCATATAGGTCGCGAGCTGCTGCGCCTCGGGTCCTGGCAGAATCATACAGTAGTTCAAGGCGTTGGCGAAGCGGCTTTCCGAAACCCATCTCCGTCGCTCCACCAGCTCAGCGTGCATCGTGGCAATCTGGCCTGCTGGACCTCCAAAGCTAATGCAGCCAAGCTGGAACCAAAAGACCAGTGCCTGCGCAAACGTCGGCGGTGACGGTGGCGCCTCTAGTTGCGACGCCCCACCGCCCGGCGTTGGCAGAGGAGCACTCATGGTTTCCCGGATCGGATATGCCAGAACAGCAGAAGAGGAGAGGCCAGGCCGAGCCAGAGGTGCAGCCGGGAGAATCCAAGCCTCAAGCCCTCGTCTCCCAAATAATACAGGCTGTATCCCGAAAGGGTCAGCACGGCGATCGCCACCAAAAAGAAAACGCCATTGATTCGATTTCGGCCGGAGTTCCAGCCACGCAGCATATGGGTAGGGATCAATGTGCCCAAGAGGAGCACGAACCCCACGCCGGCAAAGCCATGCAGCTTGAGCATCCAGGGCTTTAGTTCACGCATCCAGGCGGCGGCTTCTCCGCCTTCATCCAGGCGATGAACCCAGGCCCATGCCGCTCCCGACAGCACCAAGGCCAGTCCAAGCCCACGCAAGCCGACGCGCTGTGAGCCATCTAGTTTGACGCTGTTGGCCTTCATTCGCTCAGGACCAGGGCCTCGGCTCCATAGCGCTCCAGGAGAGTCTCCGCGCAGGCGGGATCGTTGAGAACCACCTTGGTAAGCGCATCCGCCAGCCAGCACTCCGAAGCTTGGACCGTAACGCTAATCGCCCGTGTGATCGCTTGCCCATTCCGTGGATCGACAAGATGGCTGACCTCGCCCCTATCGTACGTTCGTTGCGTGAAGCACGGAGAGGACGTTGCGAGCGCGGCCTCGCGAAGGGTGGTCATGAATGGCAAGGAACCTGGGCTCATGGGGTTTCGGACGTGGACGGCCTCGCCTTCGTTTCCGAAAGCCCTCAGATCCCCGCCCGCATTGACCAGACCAGAACACGCCCCGTTCGCGCGCAAGGCATTCACAGCACAATCCACCGCGTAGCCCTTGGCAATGCCACCGAGATCCAAACTGAGTGGACGGTGAAAGCGCACTCGACACCCTGGGAGCAGGCGAACATCGCTCCAGGAACCCGCCTGTCGGCGACCCAGATAAGACGGAAGCAGCCCCCAGCGGGCCAGGATGGGAGCTACGGAAGGGTCGAAAGCCCCATTGGACTCCCGAGCTAGGCCCAGGCTCAAGGTCAGGACATGAAAGGTTTCATTCCCCACCGCAACCGGCCGCAGCAGGGCGCTGGCGTTCACGCGAGACAACTCGCTCTCAGGATCGTGAACGCTCATCGAGGCTGCGACCCTCTCCATCTCAGAGAAAGCCGCCTCCACGGCCCTTTGCACGAGCTCCGGATGCGGACCACGGGCGACCACCTCCACGAAGGTTCCCAGCAAAGGGCGGCAGCGCCGCACTTCAGCGTTTAAGCACGAGATCATGCAAGAATAGTAGACGTTTCACACCCTCTGAGACGTGACGGCAGCTGAGCGTTGCTCCGGTTATGTTTTTAATGTCGGCGTTCAACTGGACTGGATCCGCCTTCGTTTTCCCGAGGAACTGAATCCGCCAATCCGCGTTTCGAACTTCATACCCATAGTTTTCGCGGTAGTCCATCACCTCGATGCTGCGAACAGCCCCGTCGGGCGTCAGTGCGAGCGCGTAGGTGATGTACTCGTGTTTGCCCAGCACTTCATCGACCAGGAACCAACCTGCGAGGGCGCCTTGCTGCTCCACACGCCAAACCCTCTGGGTATTCAATCGAACCCGAACTCCCGTGGCCTTCTCGATCGATCGCATCTGAGCTTTGGTGAGGGTGATGTCCGCCGCAACGAAGGAAGGGCCCTCAGGAAAGCAGGCCCTTTGGGCGCTCTCGACTGAATGATAAACGGTCGCATGGGCGCTGACTGCCGCAACGCCGGCCATCGGCACCGTGAGGTAATGAATCCAGTTCGACATAAAATCTGTGAGCTGCAACACAGGCGAACCCAGATCGCCGAGCAGACCGCGGGTTACTACCCGCACCCACTGCCCCTAGGAACCTAGGGCAAGTCATCGCGGGAGGCATCCGAAAGCTTGCGCCACGTTGCCGGTCGCTTGCGTATCCTGCAGGCCCAGATTCCTGCCGCTGCGCAGGAATAGGCGGACTCTAGCAAAGCAAATAGAGCAGAGATAGATGAATAGAGCACATCGTTCTGTCGTCGCAGCTTTGTCGTCTCGATGCCCTGGGGCCTAGGGCGTTTGTCCGCCGGGCGCGAGTAAACCATCGACGAGGACACACGGTTTTGGGAAAAGGGCTGTGACGACAAATTCGATCAACTCTACCTTGATCCCCCCATCGACTTAGCGCATTCTAAGGAATACTAAGTCTGGCGCAATTCATGAAGATTCTCATCCAGTTACTCGTTGCCCTAACGGGGGGCGCAGTCCTGTCCACTCAACCCGTTGCCGGGATGGATGCTCCGTTGGACTTTTTCGAAAAGCGGATCCGCCCGGTATTGACGGAGCACTGCTATGACTGCCACAGCGCCACCAGTAAGAACCTCAAGGGTGGATTGCGGGTGGACAACCGCTCTGGCCTCCTCTCTGGAGGAGAAACTGGACCGGCCGTGATACCGGGGAATCCGGAGAAGAGCCTGCTCTGGATAGCTCTGTCGCATGGGAACAAAGATCTGACCATGCCCCCCAAGAAACCAAAGCTGCCTCCGGCCATCTTGGCTGATATCGAACAATGGATCCGAATGGGTGCCCCGTGGCCCAGCACCGACGTTGCCGTTCATGTTTCGAATGTGGCCGGTTTCGATTTGGGAGAGAGAAAGCGGCGGCTCGACTGGATCTGGAAGACCCCAAGCAAACCCACCTTTCCCACGGTAAGAGACGGATCGTGGGGCAAAGGAGCGATCGATTCCTTCCTGCTCAACCGGCTCGAGAAAGAGGGTATCCGACCTGCCCCGCAAGCAGATCCGTCAGTCTGGCTGCGGCGCGTCCACTTCGCGATTGCAGGCTTACCTCCGTCGGTCGGCCAACTCGAAGCATTTATCAAGGACCCCTCCGACGCGGCCCGCGAGCGGGTCGTCAGCGAACTGCTGAGCTCCCCGCGTTTTGGAGAGCGATGGGCGAGACATTGGCTCGACCTCATGCGCTATGCGGAATCTCGGGGACATGAGAGTGACTTTATCATACCCAATGCCTACGAGTATCGGGACTATGTGATCCGCGCATTGAATGCGGACGTTCCGTATGACGATTTCGTTCGCGAGCACCTGGCTGGCGATCTCCTCCCCAAGCCTCGACGACATCCGGAACAAGGTTTTAACGAGTCCGTCCTTGCTACCGGGTGGGCCTTCCTAGGCGAAGAGATCCATGCCCCAGTGGACACGCGGCTCGACGAAACGGAGCGCATCGACAACCGCATCGACGTTCTCACCAAAAGTTTCCTGAGCCTCACCGTTTCCTGCGCTCGTTGCCATGACCACAAATTCGACGCCATCACTCAGCGAGACTACTACGCGATGGCGGGGTTCTTCGTCAGCTCGGGCCAGCGGCAGGCGCGATTCGAGAGCTTGGACACCGAACGGACGGCATCCCAACGGCTCAAAGCCTTACGTGCGAAGTGGAGACCGGCGCTTGCCGAGCGACTTCGCGATGCTCAGCTACCGATCGTAGACCGTCTGAAAGACTACCTGGTGGGCGCGTCGGATGTCGCCAAAGCCCGAACCAATGCCCTGCCTGCAGCGGGAAAACCCATCACCGCAGCGGACCTGACAGGGCCGGAATCCGTTCGCTTGCAGGAAGTGGCCACGTCTGGGAACCTAGACCGAGCGGTCCTGGCCCAGTGGACCTTGGCGCTTTTGAACGCTGCTTCGAACCGTACTGACGTTCTTCATCCTCTCGCCTCGTTGGCCCTATTCCAAACCGTGCCGCCGGGAACCAAGGCCAATCCGGCTTGGGACGACGTGGGGGTCCCTCCTGGGAGCCGGAGGATCCTCGATTTCGGCAACTTGCTTCCCGATCAATGGCGGGTGGATGGGGTAGGTTTTGGTACCAGCCCCGCGCAGGTGGGCGAACTCCGATTGGCAAAGGGCTTTTCCAATGCCCCTCCCACCTTCCGGGTGGTCTCACGGCCTTCGGCCCTGGCCGATCAGGACTGGTTCCAACTAGGCCTGAAATCGGGAGTGGAGCAGGAACCTGTCATGTACGGCGGGTGGGTTCGAGATGGGGCTATCCTGCGAAGCCCGAAAATCGAGCTGAAGGGCGGCAAGGTTCACTACCTCGTAAAGGGGGCTGGAAAAGTTCTCGCCGTCGTCGATTCGCAGCGTCTGGTAACCGGCCCGATTCACACGGGCCTCGTGCGCGAGTGGGGCGCTGGAGATTCTTGGCACTGGGTCTCACACAATCTTGCGGACTATGCGGGGCATCGAGTGGCGTTGGAGTTTTCGCCTGGCTCTGGGTTCGAAACGGCCATCGCACTGGTGATCGAATCGGATGAGACCCCCGCAGCCCCTTGGAGTGCTTCCTCTCACTTCAGCGAGCTCCTACGAAAACGCGCTGTGAGCAATTCCATACCGATGGGGATTGCTGCTCAAGTGTACCAGGATCAACTTTCCTCAGCCGTGAGGGCTCCCGCACTGCCCAGCGGCAAAGATTCTGGTGAGACTCTTGAACTAGCCGACTGGCTTGCCTGCCATCCAGAACTCCTCTCCGGCAAACCCGGGGTCTGGCCTGAACAGCTAAGCCAGGTGATCAAGATCTACGCAGAAGAGCGGGATCCGATCCTGCAGCCTGTACAGTGGAAATCTAAAACGGCTCCCGCCATGTGGGATGGGGACGGTGTGGACGAATTTTTGCTGGTCCGCGGCAAGCACCACACGCCCAAGGGGACGGTTCCCCGGCGCTTTCTCGAGGCGCTCTCCGGGACGGACGCCATCCAGGCCCCGCAAACCAGCGGACGCTTCGAGCTCGCCTCCGTGATAACCCAACCGGACAACCCGTTGCTTGCCCGCGTTTTCGTCAACCGTGTTTGGCACCATCTCTTTGGCCGCGGCATCGTCCCATCGGTGGACAACTTCGGTTGGCTCGGTCAGCGACCGTCGCATCCAGAACTCCTCGACTACTTGGCTCATTCCTTCATCCATGAGGATCACTGGTCGTTGAAGAAGCTGGTGAAGCGGATGGTCCTATCGAGCGCGTATGGAATGTCCAGCAAGCCTTTGTCAGCTGAGGTGGAAACGCGCGACCCGGAGAACGTGCTTCTGCACCGCATGAATCTTCGCCGTCTCGAGGCGGAAGCCATCCGAGACGCCATTCTTTCTGTCTCTGGAAGACTCACCGAGTCGATGTATGGGGTATCGGTGCCCTTGCACGAGTCGCAGTTTGTCGAAGCTCGCGGACTGCGAAGCGAGCGTGGTCCCTTGGACGGGAACGGGCGTCGCAGTCTCTATGTCTCCGCGCGACGAAACTTCCTCCCGATGATGATGACCGCGTTCGATATGCCGATTCCCTTCACCACCGTGGGACGGCGTAATCTTTCCAATGTCCCTGGGCAGATGCTCTTCTTGATGAACGACCCTTTCGTGCATCAGCAAGCCGAAGTCTGGGCGCAGCGCAACGAGCGCGAAGGTTCCCAAACTTCGGAGGACGCACGAATCCAGAAACTGTTCCTCGCCGCTTTCAGCCGACCGTCCACGACCAAAGAGTTGGCCTCTTGCCGCGAAACCTTGCGCGTCGCACGGGGCCTGGCAGAAGCGGGAAGCTCCACCACTGACGAGTGGACCGAGCTCTGCCATGCGCTCTTTGGAGCCAAAGAGTTCATTTTCATCCAGTAGAAAGGCGAGCATGCACCCCTTACACACCTTAAAGCGATCACCCCTGCGGCCTCTCCTCACCCGTCGAGACATGCTCCAACGCATGGCCTGCGGATTTGGCGGTGTTGCATTTTCCGCCCTTTACGGCTCCTCCCTCGCTCAGGCCAGCACGCCGAAGCCCAACCCGCTGTTGCCGCGGTCTTCCCATTTCAAGCCCAAGGCCCGAAGCGTCATCTTCCTCTACATGGATGGCGGGGTTTCCCAGGTCGATAGCTTCGACTACAAGCCGCTCCTAGAAAAGCATCATGGCGAGGACCCCTACAAGGCCATGGGGAGGCTGGAGAAAACGCAGTTTGCAAATGTAGGGAAGGTCCTCAAGTCCCCTTGGAAGTTTGCACAGCGAGGCCAGAGCGGCCTGTGGGTCAGCGATCTCTTCCCCGAAATGGCAAAGCAGGCGGACCGCCTCTGCGTGGTGAAGTCCATGACCTCCAAGTTTCCAGAACATACGAGCGCCAACTACTTTCTCCATTCTGGAACGGGCCTCCAGGGGCGTCCTAGCGTCGGGGCTTGGGCAACCTATGGACTGGGAAGCCCGAATCAGGATGTCCCGGGTTTCGTGCTATTGAACGGGGGCTTAATTCCCTCTGGAGGCATGGACAATTTCAACAGCGGATTCTTGCCGGCGACCTACCAAGCTTCCGTGCTGGAAGCCAAGGATCCCCCCCTGGCCAATATCCGTCCTAGCGAGAAAAACCCGCGCTCCCAAGGGATGAAAATGTCCCTCATCCGCGACCTGGATCAGCAGATGCTGGAGCGCGCGGGTCAGCTCGACGCGCTTGAGTCCGCCATAGCCAATCACGAGCTTGCAGCGCGAATGCAGCTCACGGTGCCTGAACTGCTGGACCTCCGAGGTGAGACCGAGGAAACCAAGCGACTCTACGGATTTGAATCCAGCTTCGCTCCCACCCGTATTTATGCGAAGCAGTGCCTCACGGCGCGGCGGATGGTGGAACGCGGCGTGCGCTTCGTGGAGCTCACCTGCCCTCGGGTGAGTGGAGACCGTTGGGACGCCCATGGGGGCCTCGTTCAAAACCACGGAGAAAACTCGCGAGCGACCGACCAGCCCATCGCCGCTCTGCTCCAGGACCTGGAGGGGCGTGGATTGCTGGATGAAACACTGGTCCTCTGGTCTGGCGAGTTTGGCCGAACACCCTTTGCTCAAGGTTCGGACGGACGGGATCACAACGAGTTCGGATTCACAGTCTGGATGGCGGGCGGCGGAGTGAAGCCGGGCTTTTCGTTCGGCGAAACCGATGATTGGGGATATAAGGCTGTTGTCAACAAGCTGGAAATGCACGATCTGCACGCCACCCTCCTTCATCTGCTAGGGCTTGATCACACCAAGCTAACCTATCACTTCAGCGGACGTAATATTCGGCTGACTGACGTGCATGGGGAAGTGATTCACGAGATTATCACCTGATCGCTCGTCTCCGACGCGAACCCCATAACTCGAAAGGGTGGGCACGAATCCGTACACCAGGGTTTCGTCTAGAAAGTCTCACGAACCTCACGCGACCTTGGCCGTGCTGGGCCGATGGCCGTGGACGAAAGTCCGACCGTGTTCACGCTACGAATTGTGTAACGATGGCGAAACGATACATGGCGCATCGCGAATTTGCTGAGACAATAGGGCCCTTGCAAGCTCGGAGCCGTTTTCGGGACCTTGAGTATACAAATACCCAAACTCTGGTGTCTGTATTCATGTCGACTCTCCACGCAACTCTGGCCGGCCAACCCGGAGTCGATTGGTGGACTCGCAGACGTCCTAGCGCGAGGCGGGCGCGTGGCGAATGCCGCTAAGGATCCGTGAGGCTGCTCCCAATCTTAAGCCCCACCATCTCGTAAATCTGACCGACGGCAAGGACAAGAGTCGCCTCTCGGTCGGCGCTATTGTAAACAACGTTGGCGAGGCTAGCTGCGTTGGAAGCGATGTCAGAACGGGAGCTAAGCAACTGATCGATGTTGAGGGTTTGGGCAAAGTACTCCTCCAATCGCTTCTGATACTCGGCCGCCTTTCGGCGCGCGACGTCCAGCATCTGATTACGATTCGCATCGTTGTCCCAGATCGCTTTGGTCGTGCTGTGGATCTTTCGGCGAATCGTGATCTCCTCCGCCTCCTTTTCCGCCTCAAATTGCCGGATCAACGCCTCAGTCTTCAGCCGCGTGGCAGCGCGTGCGCGCTGATCGTTCAAACGAACATTGACCCCGCCGCCCAACGCCCAGCCGGTAGAGCGGCTATCCAAGTCTTTCGAGCCAAACGGATACAGGGACCCCTCTAGAAAGGTCGTCACATCATACTTCCCTCTTACGGCCTGCTCATGCTGCAAGCGGGTGTTGCGGATGGCGTTGTCGAGGACCTCGAAGGTGGGGTTGTTTTGCCGGGCCTTCTCAATGAGCAAGTCAAGCCCCTCCTGATTCTGGGCGGACACGGCGAAAGGACTGACCTGATATTCTGTCATCTGGATTTCCACTGCATTCGTTGAATCCAAACCGAGATAGCCCATCATGATGCTGAGGTATTCGGTATCACGGGCCGCGTATTGGCCGCGATACGATTCCGCGCTACTTCTCACCGACTCCACTCGAGCCCGATCCGCAGGCCTTAGGCGATTGTCGGAAAGAAGGGTATCGAGATCCTTGCTCCACCCTGCATACGCCTCCACGAGCCGACGGTAGTAGATCACCAGATTATAGTAGCTCAGAGCATTCTCCACCAAGGCCCTATAGCTTTTGAGATAGTCCAACTGAGCTTTTCGTGCGGTGGACTCCTGGAAAGCCTGATTGATGATTCGGTCCTGTCGACGCCTGGAGCCCAGGAAGGGAAACTCGAGGCGCGTTCCAATAAATGCCCCCGCTTCTCCATCCTTCGGATCACGGCCACCTCCATCTCCCTTTTCGTCGTAACGTGTGAAGAAGGAGGGCCCCACCTCCAACTTCATGACCGAACCCTCAAAGGATTCCTTCTGCACCCCTACGACGGAAGTCAGCTCATGCCCGAGGCCGCTCCTTTGAAAAGGAAAGCGCGTCAGATTATTGCGCATTTCGACAAAGGGCTCCAGTCGGTTGAGATTCGCCCGGAATTCCTCCAAACCATGCTTAGCCGCCTTCATCTCCTCTCGCGAGGCCCTGACCGTCGGATTGATACGAAAGGCCATCTGCGCGATGGTCTGTACACTGAGATGATAGGGAGGTCCCGGGATAGGCTTTTGTCCATCGACACCCAGGAGCAGTGCGTAGGACGTTTGGTTGGTCCGAGCGTGCCCTCGCGGAGGCTCCACGGCCAGAAGCACTACTCCCTGGATCCACACAACGTAAACGAGTAGGAGCGCTGTCGGCAGGTGCAGGGTTTTCTTGGGCGGCATGGGCGAACTCGGGCGGCGCCCCACTCCAAGTGGCTCCGCCTTACCAACGCCCAATGTGTCTGAGTTCTTTTCCATGTTGGCCAGGTCCGAACCCGATCAGAGGCAGAAGGAGGCCGCCGGATGACGCTTCTTTAGCCCAGTGGATTTGGGATCAGCTACTTTCAGAAAATGCCCGTTGGACTGTCAACCTGAAACCCAGGGCCAGCCGAACCCCAGCGAACCGAGTGACGGGTTGCAGCACACCCCACTTCATTACGCCCCTGTTGACTGCGCGGCAACCCCGGGTGTCCTCCTTCGCGTAAGGCTTCCGCCGTCGCATAAAGCTTCCACCGTCGCTAAAGCTTCCACCGTCGCTAAAGCTTCCACCGTCGCTAAAGCTATGGTGGACAGGATGGTGGACAGGATGGTGGACAGGATGGTGGACAGGATGGCGGACAGGATGGCGGACAGGTCCTTTCGGTCGACCTGGGGCTACCCGTTTCGAACCCTCTGGGGTTCGCGGCCGAAGAAGCCGTTGCGGCTCAGAGCTCCACTGTCCGATCCCGCTCCTGATCCCGAAGGGATCACAGCCCATAGCCGGTCGGTTGAGGACCTCCGGGACGACACCACCGGTTCTCTGTTTTAGTTATTGGGAACAGGAGTTCCCTGCCATCATGAGAACTGCTGTCCCGCCTGGCAGCGTGCTTGCGCTCCTGGGCACGAATGGGTTAGACAGGGGTGTCCGCAGCATTCTGTTCCAGAAAATCTGCTTGCGGCCGACAATATCACTATGAGCGAAGTGCTGGTCATCGGGCATCGAAACCCGGACACCGATGCGATCTGTTCGGCGATCGGTTACGCCGAGTACAAGCGGCGTACGGGCATGCCTGAAGCCGTGGCAGCACGCTGTGGCGACACCAACGATCGCATCGACTTCGTTCTGAAAACCTTCGGGGTTCCCGCTCCCCGCTTCGTTCCCGACGTATCTGGTCGGGTCAAAGACATCATGGCCACCCAGGTGGTCAGCGTACCCATCGACACCACCGCGGCTGAGGCCATGTCGGTTCTTGAGGCAAACAACATACGCGTACTCCCGGTACTGAACCCAGACGGCTCCTGCGCGGGCTTGTTATCAGTCTTTAAGCTTAACAAGTTCTTCTTCCCGGTCAAAAATCGTCTCTTCGACTCGCGGCGAGTGCAAGCCAGCATCAAAAACATAGCAGAAACTCTCAGCGCCCGGGTTCTAGTGGGTAAGAACCTCGATACCGAGGAAGATCTGGTGCTGATGGTCGGGGCCATGAACTTGGAGTCGTTCGCTAAACGCCTGACTCAGTACCCTGCGGACCGTCTGGTGGTACTGGTCGGGGATCGGTTGGAAATCCAGGATCGAGCCATCCGGGAGAAGGTCCGAGCCGTGATCATCACGGGTGATTTGGAGCTCTCCCACTCCATGGAGGACTACGCCAGGAAAAACGAGGTCACTCTGCTGGTATCGCCGCATGACTCCGTCACCTCAGCGATGCTTTGCCGTGCCGCGATCAACGTGCGGCACATGATGCACGAAAACCTGCTGTTCCTGTATGAGGACGATCCCCTCGACAAAACGGCGAAGCGGGCCATGACATCCAACTTTCTGGGATTCCCAGTGCTCAGCGCCGAGCACAAAATGAGCGGCTTTCTTTCGAAAACCGACCTTCTGAAGAAAGTGGAGCGCAAGCTGATCCTCGTGGACCACAACGAACTGTCTCAGGCGGTCCCAGGCGCCGAAACGATGGAGATTATCGAGATCATCGATCACCACCGCATCGGAACACTGGTCACAAGCCAGCCCATCCTTTTCCGCAACGAGCCGGTCGGCTCCACCAGCACCATCGTGGCCGACTGTTTTCTCAGGGACGGGATTCCCATCCCGCCCGACATTGCAGGACTCCTACTAGCCGGGCTGGTGAGCGACACCCTCAACTTGACGTCGCCCACCACCACCAAGAAGGACCAGGACATTCTAGGCAAGCTCGAGAAGGCGAGCGGCGTTAACGCGCGCCAGTTCACCGAGAGGCTCTTTGCCACCGGCAGTGTGCTCGTCAGCAAGACCGCGGCGGTTGCTATCACAAGCGACTGCAAAGAGTATCTGGAGAACGGCAAGGTATTCAGCGTCGCTCAGATCGAAGAGATAGGCTTTGAACAGTTTTGGAAGCGGAAGCTGGAGGTACTCCACGCCCTGAGCGATCACCAGTTGCAGAAGGGTTACTTCTTTGCAGCTCTTTTGGTCACGGATGTCGACCTGCAAACATCCCTTCTACTCGTGGCGGGGTCAGCCGACTTCCGCGAGCTCATTGAATACGACGAACTCGATAAGTATCCCGAGTTGGACAGCGCCATTTACGAGCTGCCAGGTATTGTCTCTCGCAAGAAGCAGCTGCTCCCCTTTCTTACCCACTGCCTCAAGCAGCTATGATCCTCAGCACTCCAGGATCCAATCACAGCTCATCCAGACTTCCCCGCGTCCTACGTGCAGGACACGTAGCGGACCGCCGAGCATCATGCTGCGGCTCTCTGACCTCGACGCTCGCGTTTTCTTTCCTTACAAACACATCATCTCTCTATGAAATTCATCCTAACCACGCATAACGTCACACTGACCAAAGCGATCGAAGATCATATCCTAACCCGGATCGACAAGCTTGAGCATCTGGATCGCTGGGCCATTGATGCGCGCGTGACGCTGGAGCATGACCATGCGCGTTCTCCGGAACGTCAGTTCAACTGTTCCATGCGCCTAGGTTTCCGTGGGCCTGATCTCTTTGCCACGGACTCGGAGGCCGATCTGTATGCGGCCATCGATAAGGTCACCAAGAAGATCGAGCAGCAGATTCGGAAGCGCCACAGCAAGAACAAGGCGCAAAAGCACAAGGTCGCCTCCCGCAAAAAGCTGGCCCGACAGGAAGCCGACCTCTAAGAGCGCACGGAGAAACTCCGCCGTAACCAAGAGACCCGTGCTGCTAAGGGCCAGGATCGTCTATCCAGGAACCGCGCCACCCATTGCGGATGGCGCGGTTCGAATTTATAAGGGTCGCATCCAGGAGGTCGGCCGCTTTCACGAGCTACGCGGGGACATCGGAGAACCCGTCCAAGACCTCGGAGAAAGTGTTCTCCTGCCCGGCTTGGTCAATGCCCACTGCCATTTGGACTACACCAGCTTCGCTGGTCTGATCCCCCGGCCCTCCGGTTTTACCAAGTGGGTGCAGCAGCTGATCAGTCTAAAGTCCCAGTGCAGCTACACCGAGTTCGCATCCTCCTGGCTTTTGGGACTGCGCCAGTCGATTGATCACGGCGCCACCACGCTGTGCGACATCGAGGCCGTTCCCGAACTGCTTCCTGACCTTCTGCCCGAGGTGCCCATTCGGCTGATCAGCTGCCGGGAGATCATCAACGTGCGCAGTCGCAAGCCGTCGAGGGACTTAGTGTGCGAAGTGGTGAGCGAGTTAAAAACGCTGCTCCCAGGGAAGCATCGGTTCGGCCTATCTCCGCATGCTCCCTACTCCACCAGTCAGGACCTGGTGCGCTGTGCGGCGGAGGCTGCCCTGCAGGAAGAGTGGATCTGGACCATTCATGTGGGCGAGTCCGCAGAGGAGCAACAGATGTTCGAAGATCGGCGGGGCCCCATGTTTGAATGGCTGAAAAGCCAAAGGGACAACTCCGACTGCGGATCTACCACCCCATTCGGCTGGCTCCTGGCGACGGGTGCCTTGAGTCCGCGGACGCTCATAGCTCACGCCAACTGCATCACCGAACCTGAGGCCTTGGCGGTCGCCACGGCAGGCTGCCATGTGGTGCATTGTCCCAAGAGCCATGCCTACTTCTCTCATCCGAAGTTTCCCCTGGAGACCTTTCGAAGGGCCGGGTTGAATCTCTGCCTGGGCACAGACAGCTTGGCCAGCCATCCAAGCTCCAGGCAGTCTCCGGCCCAACTGAACCTCTTCAGCGAGATGCAGGCCTTCCTCAGGGCATTCCCGGGAGCCTCTCCCTCCGAAGTTCTGTCGATGGCGACTCTCCATGGCGCAGAGGCGTTGGGGCTTTCTCGGGAGACCGGCCAGATAACCCCCGGCCTCTCAGCCGATCTCATTTCTCTTCCCTGGACGGGATCTATAGACTGCGTCGCAGAGGCTATCGTCCATCATGCCGGAAGTCTGAACGGCGTCATGGCATTCGGCGAGTGGGTGCGACCTCCTTCTCTTCCATGACCACGCTCTCCAAACCTGTGGTGTGGATCACCGGGGCCGCTGGGGGCCTGGGCCGATCCCTCATACAGGAGTTCTTGGCCTCCGGATTTTGTGTCGCTGCGAGCTACCACCGCCAACCGCTTTCCCTGGAACACCCCAATCTCTCAGCCGTGGCTCTGGACGTCACAGTAGAACCTTCGGTCAGTGATGCCTGCAATCGAATCCTAAAGGACTGGGGACGCATCGACGTCCTCATCAACAACGCTGGCATCACTCGGGATTCCCTACTGCCCCAGATGTCAGAAAGCGATTGGGATTCCGTGATCGACACGAATCTGCGCGCCGCGTTTCTTTGCTCCCGTTCGGTGAGTGCTCACTTCCTGGAAAGAGCATCTGGCCACATCGTGAATATCACCAGTTTCGCAGCGAAACGGGGCCACGCTGGTCAAGCGAACTACGTCGCGTCCAAGGCCGGGCTCATCGGCCTCACACAGTCCCTCGCACAGGAACTTGGGCCCCACAACATTCAGGTGAATGCCGTAATGCCTGGCCTGCTCCAGACCGCCATGACCGAAAAGCTGACGCAAGCCCAACTCGCCACCCTCGCAGAGGGCAACGCCTTGCGTCGCCTGAACGCTCCAGACGAGGTGGCTCGTTTCGTGCGCTTTCTTACGAGCATGGCGAATGTCTCCGGGCAGATCTTCCAACTCGACAGTCGCATCAGTCGCTGGACCTAACAGCGATCCACAAACGTCCGTCTACCGCGCTAGGCCTGGGCCTTCAGCACAAGGTTAAGAAGTACGAACTCAGCAGGCCTGAGACACGCAAGGCCGATCAACACCACCAAGCGGCCGTCCCGAATGTCACCCGGAGTCATGGTGGTGGCGTCGCATTTCACAAAAAAGCCCTCAGAAGGCGTGCTGCCCGCCAGGGCTCCCTGGCGAGTCAATTCCATCAGGAACTGCTCGACTGACTCCCGCACAGTTGTCCACAAGGCCTGGTCGTTCGGTTCGAAACACGCCCATTGTAGCCCCCGCACAACGCACTCCTCCACATGCGAGACCAGACGACGGACAGGGATGTATTTGAACTCCGATCCGTTGAGGTCCGCTCCGGCAAGCGTTCGAGCGCCCCAAATGGCTGCTTCGATCCCCACAAAGACGCGCAGGCAGTTGATCCCAGCGGTGTTCATTGCCTGATTCTCGACATCCGTGGGAACATAGTCCAACCGTTGGATTCCCAGGAGCGTCGCTTCCCTCCCAGCCGGGGGTTTCCAAACTCCACGCTTGGCATCCAGACGCGCCAGGACGCCTGCGATGCTGCCGCTGGGTGGGGTGAGCAGTGTTTCGCCAAAGTTAAGAGGATCGGGAAGCCTTACCCAGGGAAAATAAACCGCGACATGACTCCGAGCTGCAGGCGGGATTGTCTGAACGATCTTCTGAATCTCAGCCGCCGTTCGCGCCTTACTGGGAGCATCAATGAGAAGCAATGCCCGACGTCCCCGGCAATATTCGGAAGCGAGGGCGAGAATCGCGGGCGCAGCAACCGCAGGAAGGGCGAGAAGGCTCAAGGTCTCCAGGGAATCCAGGCTCCGGAGCGCTTTCGCTACCTGAGATGAGCTCGCGCTTTTAGCCACACGCACCACCCATGCGTCGACGCCGCCATTCAAAAAGAACTGACGAACCGCTTGGCCCAGCCTGGCCTCCGGCTCAATCTCTCCGAAGAGATTCTCAAAGTCGGAAACCGCCCTGACCCGCTGGGGCACATGGACAGGTCCCTTTTTGGTGGAACCCAGAAACGCGGTGATGGAGGTGGGAAGATTCGCGATGGGCGAGTGCCCAACGGGCGCCTCTGCCACGTAGGCACCTGGAGGAACGGGATTGAGTGGCATCAGATAAAAAAGAAACTGTCTCCCCAGGCAACAGTGCCAGGGGAGACAGCGGCCAGAAAGGATCGACTACTACTTCTTCTTCGTAGCTGCCTGCTTGGCGACCACAGCATCCTTCTTCTTGTTGGCTGCCGAACTGGCCTTGGACTCTTTTTGTGAGGACTTCTTCTGGTTAGATTTGGGGGATCTATCGCCCATGCGTTTTGCTTTCTTCACCGAGTTGACTTGCCTGCAGAATCGATGTTTCTCCGCCGACCCCCCCACCCTGGTCGCTGGCGAGCCCGTTGTAAATGCCGGAGAAGCCAGGCCGCTAGCGTTTCTAGGTTGAAGCGCTGTGAGCCCAGGAAGGGTCACATGAAACGCCAGGATCATGGTAGGGATCGACGTCGCATTCGTGCCCACAACCTTGCCGTTATGATACACGAGCCGCGCTTTGAAATCATTATCGTTTCCAACCAGCAGAAGGTAGTCATCCGGTGCCAGAAGCTCGCTCACCGGGGTATGGCGCTGGTTTGGATTGGTTCCATACGAGGATAGCTGGTGAACAAACCCGGCCGTGGGCTTACCAAACCTTGGACTGTTTGTGTCCACATCGAAGACCAGGAGTCGGGTGTTCCGCCCGGCGTTGCCTGCCCCACCGTCCTGGACCAGGGGGCTCTGGAGCGCGGCAACCAAATGCTTCCCATCCGGAGAAATCCCAAGCCCTTCAAAGCCTCGATTGTTCCTCCTGTCTTGAGTAGGCACCCAGGCCTAAATGCACCGCCCGGTAAGCTTAAAACGAGCCCCCTGACCAAAAGGTTGGAATCCAAGCGCGGTCAAAGTTGGTTTACCATGGGAATCTGTTTGACAGATAGCGGTCCTGTGTGGAAAGTTAAGGAAAATGCGCATGGATTGCGATCAATCACGACGAGCAAGGAAGGCTCGATCAACCATAGACATACGAACAAAAGTACCAAATGCACCAATTACTGCAAGCAACACTGGTGACTGGCGCAGCCCTCGCGCTGGCAGTCCAGCCCCTGCAAGCCAGCCTCATCACCCTAGGAGACGATATGCCTGTGAACGGCGGCAAAGTCACCATCGAAGAGTGGATTAGAGGGCTGGTGATAGTTTACAACGACGCGAACCCTAATGACCTTCCGCTTCCTGGGGAAGAGGTGTTTCGCGTGGACCAGTTCGAAAGCCCTCCTGACGCCTATGCGACGTATCCCAACTTCGGCCTGGACACCCTCATAATCACAATCCCAACGGGCGACTTCAACTACATTGGCATCCACTGGGGTGGACAGAACGGAGGAACCTACCAGGCGTTCTACATTGGCGACATTGGTGGAGCGCCTGCCTCGGAATACACCTTCACTGCACCCGGCCTGAACGGGCTTTCCTGGTACGATACCTTTCACCCTAATGGCGACTATATCCCGGTTGGCGACGTCGGTAGTACGGTTACCATGCTCGGCGTTGCTCTTATGGGACTGACTCAGTTCCGCCGGGTTGCGAAAGCCGCCTGAGACCACGCACTTAGTTTTCGGTTCGCGAGCCGGTTTACGCTGTAAACCGGCTCTTTTTTTTGGGAAAGGAGGATAGGAAGATCCAGAATCCAGTCTGTCCCTGGTTGACTTATAAAAGCCTCGCAACATGACCCGGGTGTGGTTGCCACAAGCCTGGCATGGCTCTTTCACATCCCGATCAGTGGAGCACGGAGGTCACCCCTCTGTAACACCTGTCTCATAACAGGGCAAATCGGAGAGAGGGAAGGCAGAAGCGCATTGCCCAAACACTCAGGGGATGCTGCGGGGAGGGAAGGCCGATCCCAAAATCGAACTCCTATGAGGAAGTGGGGGGGCAGGTAAAAGATTTTCGAGGAGCCCGTGGGGCCAGAACGAAATGGGGGAGAGGCCGGAATCACGTCGTCTTGAAAACCCTGGATAGAATGGCGATCTCCACACCTAGAAGGCATCGACGATCCATCCAAGGTCCGTAGCGAAGAAGATCGCGCGCGATCGGACAAACACTGATGGCTTGCGGCCATCCCACTTAGCTCACGGCCGCGCCGGGGTCACCAGTCGGTAGAAACGCTGAGGCGACCAGGCGTTGGTGTCCCCTACCCGTTCCAAGTGATTCAGGGGCTGGGCTACCAGATCGAGGAGACTCTTCCACTGCCCCCCTTCCGGACGTTCCACATACTGCAGGGAGTAGGTCTTGTTGGAGCGCGCCAGAAACCCCAAAGAAGGCCCAGCGCTGTCGACCTGTATCTCGATGGAAAATCGGCTGGCAGCATCTTGAGGGTCGGTGCCAGCCGAGTATTCCTCAAAATTGCTTTGGCCATCAAGGTCTGGGTCCAGATGGCCGTCCGCAACCCGCGGGTCCAGCCCCCGGCTTGATTCCCAGACGTCTGGCATGCCATCCCCATCTGTATCGGTCAGCAAGGACAAGGTCGCTGTGGGGGTCACCCGGGCATTGCCCAGAATGTTGGCGACCTGCACCGAGTAGGTTCCGGCCTGGGCGGCCTGCACATTCTTCAGAAAGAAGAAAGACGAACGGGCGTCCTGAACACTATTCGTCAGCGTCGTAACACCGCGCCTCCATCGATAAGTAAAAGGGCCGGTCCCGTTGACGGTCACACTGAAAACGGCTGTTCCGCCTGGGGGAATCGCGACCGACTGCGGAGCCATGGCGATCGACGGCAGCACGGCAACGACCAATCGGGCGGGCTCACTAAACGAGGTCCCTAGTCGATCGGTAACCCCTAGAACATAGAGCCCGCTTTGGCTGGGTTGCAGATTCGTCAGAGCGAGGACAGCATTGGTAGCCTCTTCCAGAGCGACGCCTTCCCGCCACCACTGATAGCGTAACTCGCCGCTACCAATCGCAGCTCCACGTAGAGTGAAATTGGTTCCCGCTACCAGCACGCGCGATGCAGGATGCTGTGTGAGGACAGGTGGCAACCTCACCGAAACAGACGCCGTTGCACTCACGGCAACTCCCGTCGCACCCAGCACCACCACATCATAGCAGCCCGCCTGGGAGAGCTGGATCCCCGGCAAGGTCAGCGTGGCAGTTGTCGCCCGCTCGATGGTTTGTCCATTGAACCTCCATTGATAACCCAAGGGCTGCGCGCCGCTCGTGCTCACCTCAAGGGTTACTCTGTCTCCTAGTGTCCAAACTCCTGAGGACGGGGAGGATTGAATCACAAAGTTCACCGAGGGTGGGATGCCTGTTCCCGGACTAGGGAATGCAGCAAGCCAGTCCGAGGCATGGCTTGCCACAGGGCCCTCCGAACGCCGTTGGAGAGAGGCACCCTGGCCGTCTGCCAAGCGAGGCCACCTGTCACCTTCGGAATACACCGCTTCATCCAAGGGAACATAAAGCTCAGCTGGCAGACCAGTCAACGCGTCCACCACTGGCCCAGAGGCTTTCAGCAAACGAACCGTGCCGCCTCTGTGATCAAAGGAGCCTGCATAGGGTCCAACAATCCAAACGCCCTCAGGTAGATTGAATCGTGTCCGAAACGTCGCTAGCGCGGACAAATCCACCTGCGGATCGAACCCCACCACCACGACCCTACCGTTGGGCGGGACGACGCCATTGGTGGGAAAGCGGAAGGATATCGCACCGTCAAGCAACCAGGCTGCGTCCGACGCCCCAGGCGTGCTCATCAGGAGCGGATGCGAGCCTCGATTCCACAACTCGACAAATTCAAAGACGTGTGAGAACTCCTGAGAAACGTCATGATAATATAACTCGCTAATCTGAAGCGGATTGATGAGAGGAGCCCCATTGAGGGCACCGAGTGTGATGCCAGCCATTGGGAGCATGCGCGGAATCTTGTCTCCTTCCATGTACCATCGGCCGAAGCTGACGTTTAACTGCGCGGGTGGAAGGTGAACGACATCCGAATACCCCAGCAGCAAGCCATCGGCGTCCGCAGCAAAAAGCCCGACATCATCACCGGACGCCCTCAGGCCGAAGCTGGGAAAAATCCCAGGTCTCGCATTGAACTGGGACTCACGGATGACCAGATACCCGCGCGGCGGCATGATGCTACCGGGTCCGATTCGATACTTCTTCGGCACGCTAGGGTCGTCAGTCAGGTACCAGAAGCTAACGTCGACAGCCACGTCCGAATCGTTCTGGAGTTCGATCGCATCCTGCAGAGGGGGCTGTGCACGGCTCAGAACCTCCGAGATGAGAACTCGTTCGGGTTGGAGAATCCGATCCTCCATGCCGGGCTGGCCGAGCGGCTGTGCGCTCGTCTTCCATTGACCCGACGAGGACCACTCCGACGGATGGGCACTCAGGTCAACTGCGACCAGGGAAAACCCCATTCCAGCCGAGGTGGGCTGCCAGGAGGGGTCATACTTAAAGTCCAGGATTTCCTCGCCGCGTGAATCCACAATCTGAACGCGTTCCCCTGAGTTCTGCAGAGCACCTGAATAGACACCCCCAACGCGAGGTCCAGGGCCGTAGCGCGCACGGAAGGCCTCAAGGTTTTTGACGAGGACCAATCGCTCTCCCGCAGCGAGAATGGTGGCAGGCAACACTGGAAACTCGAACAGAACCCCTTCCGTCACACGAACCCCACTCAAGTCCAGGCTCGCGTCAGAATAGTTCACCAACTCGAGGAACTCGAAATCCTCCGGGCCATGATTCCCGGATACGGCGGCAGGCGGGGCAAACATAATCTCGCTCAGTCTCAGCGCCCCCTGGCTCGGCGAGGGTCCGCCAAGGATGTCCGCAGTCGCTATGACACGCTGACACCGATCGACGAGGCGGAGGCTTTCCCCGCGATTCGATAGGCGCCCTTCAAAAGGACCCTGAACAAAGAGCCCCTCCCCGCCCTTGGGAACGCGCGAACGAGCACGGAAGGCTTTAACGTCA
This sequence comes from Akkermansia muciniphila, assembly GCA_945861575.1. Classification (GTDB taxonomy): domain Bacteria; phylum Verrucomicrobiota; class Verrucomicrobiia; order Limisphaerales; family UBA11320; genus UBA11320. Next base: position 3,749 of record CAMAVD010000053.1, on the reverse strand, counting down.
GGGGAGACGTAAAGACTTCCACCCGCAGTCACCACTGTCCCAGGCCTAAACTGGAATTGCACCGCACCGGCCAAACGCCAGCCCGACAAATCCACAGCGTAGGCATTATCGTTGCGAAGCTCCACAAACTCCTCCTGTGAGTCGCCGGAGGGAGGGGTGACTTCGATCCGGCCAAAACTAAGAGCGGCCTCAATGGGCTGAGAGTCTGGGATACCCGCCCGGTTGGCGTAGGTCAGGTTGGCGGCATTATGGGTTCCATAGAGATGGGTCCGTCGCTGGCCGACATAATTCCGGAGCAACTCGTCCACTGCCTGCCCGAAGGGCACGTTGGTCATGGCGTATCCGCCATAACCCTGCGGCCAGCCCCACTTCTTGCGATCCGCCAGTGCCTCCGGTTCGATCCGGCGGCGCATCTCCGCGATCCGGACATCCATCGGGAGCTGATCCGGCCTGCTGCCGGGAGGCTGCAGAAGTTCATCCATCAACGTTCTAAGGCGGCGAAGATACATCTCACGGGTTTCCGGGACCACAATCAGGGAGTCAAACAGGCGATTGTAGGACCAGGTGATGTTGGCGTCTCTCCAGCCCGAGGCGCCGTAGAAGGGGTGAGACTCCGAGTTATCTTCGTTTCCAGAGATATGATCGGCCGCCCATACCTGCCCCATCGAAAGATTCATATCCCAGGGAACCAAGCGCCACTCATCGGTTCCACCCGTGTCCCGATGCGGGCAAACATTGGCATGCACACCGTCGGCCTGCTGCGTGAGATGAAAGCAGGCAAGGTAGTTGATGACAGAGGGGATATCCGTGGTGTCGAAGAGATGCGCGCGTCGCTGAGCGACGGAGCGGTTCTCCGCGATTCCTGTTGTCCAGGCCACGAGATCGGCAAACGGCTCGTTGGTTCGTGTCTGTTTCTCGGCTTCAAGACAGTCGCGATTGCCGATGGCCGCCTCGGGAATGATGTTGAGCATGAGAGCGTTCTTGTAGAGCGCCCCTTGGGGATTCAGCTTCATCCTCTCCAACAGAGCCTCGTCCATGGTCTCGGTATGGAATGCGAGTTCATGGAACTGGCCATTCAAGTGCAGTCTGACGGGAAAATGATTGGGAGCGGGCGTTCCCGCCTGATTGAAAAACCAAAAGGAAGTGTTTTGCCTGAGGTAACTGGGGTCGATGAACTCCGCGTTTAGAGCCAGTTCTCTCACCGGCTTCTCATCGGCGGAAAAGACGAACGGTCGGCGTTTCAGGAAATCCACGCGATGCGCTTTTTTGGTCAGATTGCGCGTGGTGCCTCCCTTAAGTCGTACGAAAACATTGTCATAGAGTTCCCCGTCGTAGAAAAAGGAAGCCCGCGTTCCCGCGTCCGTGTCCAAAGCGGCGGCAGATGGAGCGAACAATTGGTAGAGCGGTAGAGCGGTAATAACGGAAGGGTCCTGGATGACCGTTCCCTGATATTCCTCACTCTCGACGGGATTCTCAAACAGCGGCCAGCGGGAGGCATTCCCCACTACGTCGGTGGCTGAAACAAAGTAGCGGACCAGCTGTCCTGGCGTTGACGCGGAGGCAGGAATGATCGCTCCGTAAACTCCATCCCCAGCCCCTCCATCTCCACTAAGCCCATCATCCGCCATGGGCACCACGTTGGTAGCTCCAAACATCACCCGATAACGAAGCTGGACCGAGCCCACAGCTTTGAGAGATGCCGCCACCCGAACGGTGACCCGCAGGTCGTCGTTCTCCGCAGGCAGTCGAGGTGTGTGCTTCGCTTCTGCAAGGATCGGGCCCAGATCGGAACTGCCGCCGCCGTTCGGATCCCCCGGGGTGGGACGAACGAAGTAACGTGGCTCGGTCAACGTCCGGCGGATCTCCGTGCCCAGAAGCTCGGCCGCCACCAAAAAGTCGGTGTCATGGCCCGGCAGCGTGAATCCTTGAACCGCCAGCAGATTGCTGCCTGCTCGCAACCACCTGCTCGGATTCCCAAACGTGATTTCCTCCTGCTGTTGGTGAGGATGCGCTCCGGTGGCACGGCTGTTCCAGAGGACGGGCTCGGGGGCGTTGTCTCTCCCGACTTCCTGTCCATTAAGAAAGCAAACAAATCCGGCATCGTAGCGCATCCGCAAGGTCAGAAGACTCAAGAGGCTCGGGTCGGCAATCTGAAAACCATGGCGGAGTAAAAAGGAACCTGTTGCCTGATAAAGAATGGATCCAACGTCGGTGGCGATGCCACGAACCAGCGGTTGCCCATCCCCCGCATACATCTCCGCGATCTCGGTCGGCGTGAGTGTCCGCTTGTAAAACCGCACGTCATCCAAGAATCCATCCAGCCGCCGCCAGTAGGGATCATGCGAGGCTCCGAACTCGAGCCCTCTGGTGCTGTCCCAGGACCAAGCCCCTGTATTCGCCTGGGAACGATCTAGCACGCCGTCGATGTAGAGGCTGATTCCACCCGCAGTCGCCTGATCGAAGGTATAAGCCACCAGATGCCATCGGTCGTCAGTCACCGTATGCTCGGAGTAGAAGGCATTGCGCACGACCCCAGGACCGCTGGTGGCCTGCACGAGGAGACGTCCGTCGTCAGCAAGGACGATAACAACGCCACGCGTGGATCGATGGTCAAAAAGGATGGCTCCCTCATCCCCCGGGCCTGAATTGCCGGCGGAACGCATCCAGAAACTGATCGTGCCCCTCAGACCATTGAAGTCGGCACTGGGACCAGCAACGAGCTGACTTCCCTCGGCAGGATCTAAGCGCATGACTCCGTCACGCCTCACAGCTACTGCACCTGCATCGAGGGAGAGGCCCACCCAACGAGCCGAGTCATTTGTGCCGAAGCGCGGGGTCCCGGTCGGCTTGGTATCCAGCAGGAGATCAGCCACCGGGGCAGCGTCGAAGTTCCACCGCAGCGCGAGGGCGTTGCCCCCCACCAGGTTCGTGTTCCCTTTGAAGTAGCCGAAGGGACCTGGCCCGGCAGACCAACTGGCATCGTCAAAGGGTTCGGCACCGCCTTTCCAGGCGTCATCGGATGCGTCCCCATTTCCAGCAGTGGGAACTCGCCAACGACCCAACGTGTTCGAGGTCACGAGGCTGCGGGTCACCACATCCATCCCGAATCCGAAAGAAACATCCGGAAGCTGCGCAGGAAAGCGTGGAGCGAACTGAGTCGCGATCGACACGCCGTCAGGCTGGACCAGGGCCAAGTACTCCCCAGAGTTCGACAATCTAAAATTGGTATGCAGCGACTGGCCAGGGACACGTCGGTCCTTCTCCGAGGCAAAAACCACCAGAAAAGCCCCCGCCTCGAGATTGGTCGCCGGGAAAGTCCATTTGCGCAGGTTACCCGCATTGTCCGTCAAGGACCAGTTGAGCAGCGAGACAGTGTTGCTGCCCTGGTTCTGAACTTCAATCCAGTCCGCAAACTCACCCTCTTCATCCTTCAGAGTTCGGGTGTTCTGAGCCATGAACTCGGTGAGGGTGACCTGGGCAACGAGGGACCTCGAGTGGCAAAGCAAAAACACCACGAAGACAATCGAGCTCAGGGAGCGGCTAACCCAGACGGAAAACAACATTCGCGGCATCTCAGAACCTTATCAAAAACTCTCGATTCCACAACGCGAAAGAGGTGCGAAAGAGGTGCGATTGGAAATGCCGGCCACCTAGTGTCTGGTTATGGGGGGCCGGGGGCGCTGCTCTTGTAGGAGACGAGGCCCGAGTAAATCCTGGCGTGACCGCCACTTGCTATCGCACCCACGGGA
>CAMAVD010000052.1 GCA_945861575.1 Akkermansia muciniphila | reverse complement strand
AATAAATCCCCGTCCCGGTCGAGTTCCAGGTCGGTAGTGCGGAGAATCGTACCAAACCCTACCCCTTTGTCCTGCCAAAGAAGATCGACGATCAGCGTCCATTGATTGACCTTTTGGCCGCCGCCATTCGGCGCGATGCCGTGCTGCAGCAACAGTCCCAGTTTTCGTTCCATCGCCACGTCGGGGGTATGGGGAATGGAGAGCACCCTGGCTGCCTCGCTATTGATCAGAGGCACGTCGGCAAAGTCTCCAGTCCCCGTCTCGCCATAGGCGTAATGGTTCGCCAAGCTCGGATCCTTATACTCGAGATCGTTCCCGATCAAGGCCGCCAGGCTGCCATCGTTAAAGTCCCAATGGCCCTTAACCGGGCCCTGATTTGGCGGCGGTATGCCCTTGGCAGAAGGACCTCCGAGGGCGGCAACCTCTTCGGCGGTCATCGCTCCAGGCCGGATCTGGATGGCATTGATGTAGGCGCTGCTCTGCTCGTTATCGTCTCCGTCGTTGAATAGCAGAATTTTGGGAGGCAGAGCAAAACGACTATCCAGATTGTTGGCATCCCCCGTCACATCGCTGCGATGCAAATAGCCATTGATATACTTGGCGAATGACCGGGGCGACACAGTCATGTCGGATGAGACCACTACCCGAGCCCAGGTGTTGTTGGGGTGGTTGTGGCCGGGTTCCTGGGATTGGCCCTCGTAGGCAGAACAGCACGATTTTCCGTAGGAACCTGGACCCTTTTGCCAGAATAAATCCCCGTCCCGGTCGAGTTCCAGGTCGGTAGTGCGGAGAATCGTACCAAACCCTACTCCCTTGTCCTTCCAAAGAAGATCGACGATCAGCGTCCACTGATTGACCTTTTGGCCGCCGCCATTCGGCGCGATGCCGTGCTGCAACAACAACCCCAGCTTTCGTTCCATCGCTACATCGGGGGTGTGGGGAATGGCCAGGATCTTCGCCGGTTCCCCACTGATCAAGGGAACGTCCGCCATCTCCCCTTCACCGGTGGTGCCGAAGAGGTAGTGATTCGCCAAGGACGGGTCCTTGAACTCCAGAGCCTGGCCGACCGTGCCACTTAGATCTCCGTTGTCGAAGTCCCATTGACCGTAGGGTCCCGGGATCCCATCCGCGCTGGGTCCACCGAGGGCTGCCACTTCAGCGGCGGTCATCGCGCCAGCTCGAATCTGAATCGCGCTCACGTACGCCGCGCTCTGCTCGTTGTCGTCCCCGTCGTTGAACAGCAGGATTTTGGGAGGGAGTGCAAAACGACTATCCAGATTGTTGGCATCCCCCGTCACATCGCTGCGATGCAAATAGCCATTGATATACTTGGCAAATGACCGGGGCGACGCAGTCATGTCGGATGAGACCACCACCCGAGCCCAGGTGTTGTTGGGGTGGTTGTGGCCGGGTTCCTGGGATTGGCCCTCGTAGGCAGAACAGCATGATTTTCCGTAGGAGCCAGGGCCCTTCTGCCAGAATAAATCCCCGTCCCGATCGAGTTCCAGGTCGGTGGTGCGGAGAATCGTGCCAAACCCTACCCCTTTGTCCTGCCAAAGAAGATCGACGATCAGCGTCCATTGATTGACCTTTTGGCCGCCGCCATTCGGCGAAATACGGTGCTCGAGCAGAAGCCCCAGCTTCCTCTCCATGGCTACATCCGGAGTGAACGGAATGCCGATAACCTTCACAGGTTTGCCGTCAATCGGCCCCACATTGGCCAGATCGCCTTCCCCGGTGGTACCGAACACATAGTGCGATGCCAACGAGGGGTCCTTGAATTGCAAGGGCGGGCCTACCTGACCGCTCAAATCACCATTCTTAAAGTCCCAATATCCCGCGATGACCGTCCCGCTTGCCACCGCTTGGCAGGTCGCTTCACCGGTGGTGAAGGACCAAGTGCGGACGACGGTGTTATTCGCACTGTCCTTAAAGGTGAGCTCCAAGGTCTGCTGGGTCAGGGCCACGAGATCCGCCGCGGGTCGAAAACTCAACCGAGTGAGGCCGGCGGCAGGAGGAGTGATCGTGGGCGTGACGACAGCTCCATTGAGTTTCAGCACAATCGATCCCGCGTTCACCGTCGTGCCGGCATCCTTGATCGTGACTTCGATGTTGGGTCGAGTCTCGACTTCGGTTGCATTCAGAGCCGGCAGAGCTTGACTGATGAACGGAGTGTTGGGCACTGCCGTGGGCAGGTCGCTATAGACTTTGAGGCTGCCCTCAGTGGCAGGGTCATTGACTAAGGTCCGCTCGCCCGCAAGATTCTCCGACCAGAATTCCAGATTGGCGCCCCCGAGGGATTCCCAATAAACGATTCGGATGGCGTAAAAACCGGTCGTTTCCACCGCAAACGTTCGCTGTCCCACACGATCGGTCGCTCCGAATAATTCGACCGACGCGGTCACATCTCGAGGATCGGAGCCGATGCGCACAACCATCCCATCTGCGCTGCCCACAGTGACTCCAGCATCGCAACGCGCCGCCAGATGGTAGATCACTCCAGCCTCCAACTGCACGTACCCTCGGATCTCCGTGGCGAAGTTGTCCGTGCTGCCGGTCGAGTCCGTAATGCCTGGAAACAGCTCGTTGTTACCGAATGATTCTCCGGTCACATCCCCTGCGTCTTGATCAAAATTGATGACCGAGGCTTTAAAGGTGCCGTCCGCTTCGGCCGCGCTGAGATCGGCGATATTCTCACCCAGACTCCCGGCAAGCTGGTTTTCTGCACGTTCCAGGCTGTTCGCTTGAGCTGCGGTGGTCTGATGCGTCCGCGCTCGGAAGCCACTTGAGGTGGTGTCCACTGCCGCAACCGCTCCACTGCCGGCGAGGACTGGATAGCGGAGCACACCAAAACTATAGCGCAGGGCTTGTCCCTGCCCGTAGGTCAGCTCCACCGAATGACCCGTTCCCTGCGGCAATAGCCCAGGCGGGTCATAGCTCACGACCGTAGGATCGCCAGCGGTCACGACTGGAATGACCGGCTGCCCGTCGAACTTCATGGCAACGGCCCCAGCATTTCCTCCGGTCAGCTCCACGCGAACGATTGCGTCCGGCCGGGCGTTCCCATTCCCAGGTATCGGGGCATAGTTGGCAACTCGAGTTCCGCCAGCTACCGTGGTGGCAATGTTCAGGTCGTCGATCCAGTGGTTAGACGTATTGGCCGAAGTGCGCTCCTCGGTCCCCGCGCCAAACCCAAAGTTACCAGCGATGGGGATATAGCCGATCCCCTCGCCGCTGAAAACCTGTTGGCCACCATATTTCAGATCCAACGTACCATCGGGTCGAACGGCGACTTCGACATCGACAAAAGCATCTCCCGTGCGCAAATCCAGCTTTTTGCTGGCAACCCGGCTTCCTCGGAAATACACGATAATCCCAGGGGCTTCGTCCACCGGATTTCCCTCTGCCACCGTGACGATCTGGGCGACGGGTAGAGAGAGCAAGTCGTTATTGACCAAGTCGAATGACACGACCAAGCCCTGACTGCCGCCACCCGCTTCACGGAAGGGAGCGTTCTCCGCGCGCGTCCCGATGTCCTCCGCGAACACGAAACTAAACCCTTGCGCAGGAAGTTCAGTTCCTCCCCCGATGCGGGTTTTAAATTTCGCCGTGAAGCTGGCAACCGGCAGGCCCCCATCGATATCCTCATAAACATAGGATCCCTGCAACGGCAGCCGAACTCCTGGCAGCAAGTCGGCCAAATCGACGAGCTTGAGAATCCCCTGATCCACCTTGGTGCGTCCAAGAATCTTTCCTGTCGTCGATGAGAAATCATCCGTCAACACACTTGCCGAAAGAGAACCGACAGCGCTGAGGGCGACCACCATTGGAACGGCCCAGCGGAGGCTCCGCGAGACAGCAGGGGCGAGCTTGCGGCACAATGCCCCCCATATATTTTTGAGCTTCATAATTACGTATTCTATACTGCTGTTGTCTGAGTTGGCTCCGAAGCGACCGAACCCATCTAAGCCCGAGCTAACATGGCCAGAAGGGATCCAGGTCCATGCAGCGATGCGATCACACAATCAGCGACGCTTACCCGTCCCAATATCGCTTCAGAGACGACTCTTCGTTGGTTCGCCAACTCGGACCACAGTATGTTTTCCGCCGGAGACGGCAACCGCTTTTGGCTAAATTCTCACCTCTTTTTTCAAAAACTTTCAGAGACCAAATCTCGGCGGAGACCACCGACACTCGACTTCACAGAATGCAATCAGGATCCGAGTTCTTCAGGCATTGACTATACCGAGTTGGCCAGCGACAAATGGGTGATGAGATCTTCACAGATCCGCAGCAATATCCCTGCAGCGTCGCGGTGGCCAGACCCGATCGCCAATAACCCGTGAGCGCCTACAAGAGTCATCCCGAGGTCGCAGACCGCCCCACGTTCCTCAACAGAGCGTGCGATCGGACACGCCCCGGTTTACTCGCAAGCGTGCTGGCTTGGATTCTCCTCATTGCCGGGTTGGCAGTGGAACCACCCAGCTTTGGCAGCACGCCGACGACGCCCTTGAGTTTTGAGCGCGACATCCGGCCAATCCTCAAGGCTCACTGCTTTCATTGTCATGGCGAAGGAGAGAAACTGAAAGGAGGAGTCGATCTGCGACTGCGCCGCTTCATGCTCACGAACAGTGAATCAGGCTCCGTGCTCGTTCCTGGAAATTCAGCCGAGAGCCTCCTCTTAGGTATGGTCGCTTCCGGTAAAATGCCGAAAGGCGAAAAGAAACTGAGCTCCGCCGAAACGGCAAAAATCCAAAGCTGGATTGACTCCGGCGCGCCGACGCTCCGGCCCGAACCGGATAAGGTAGCCCGATTCTTTATCACGGAGGAGGAACGCAATTTCTGGTCCTTCCAGCCCATCCGTCGCCCTCAGCCGCCGACATCGATTCCTCCCTCGATCGGATCCAACCCCATTGACCATTTCTTGTGGGAACCACTGCACCAGCGTGGGCTGGGATTTGCCAATCCAGCCGCGCGCGGCACTCTGATTCGACGCGTCACTTTTGATCTCACCGGCCTGGCTCCCACCGCCGAAGAAGTGGACGCCTTTGTCAACGATGCCTCGAGCGAAGCCTACAATCGACTGATCGAGCGTCTCCTGGCTTCTCCCCGCTACGGCGAGAAGTGGGCGCGCCACTGGCTGGATGTGGCCGGCTATGCTGATTCCAACGGAGGAGTCTCGGCCGACTCGGAGAGGCCCTGGGCGTGGCGGTATCGAGACTATGTGATCCGCAGTCTCAACGCCGACAAGCCGTGGGATCAATTCATCACCGAACAGCTGGCGGGCGACGAACTCGTGAACCCACCGCTCGGCGATCTGCAGGGTGACGACCTCGACAAACTGATCGCCACCGGTTTTCTGCGACTGGCCCCAGACCCGACCGGAGACGAACCCGCCGACCCCGATCTAGCCAAGAACCAGGTCATCGCCGACACAGTGCAGATCGTCGCGACTTCGTTGCTGGGAGTCACCCTGCAATGCGCGCAATGCCATGATCATCGTTACGACCCCATCCCGCAGACAGACTACTACCGCCTACGAGCCTTCTTTGAGCCTGCATTCGACTGGAAGCATTGGAAGAATCCGAATGCTCGCCTCATCTCCCTGATGTCGGCGGAAGATCGGCATCATGCGTCCTGCTTGGAACATGCCGCGCAAGCGATTGACGGGGATGCCAACCGCCTGCAAGACGACCTCATCGAGGAGTTCGTTCAAAAGCAGCTCGAGCTCGTGCCCGCAGCGATGCGAGGGCAAGTCATTGCCGCGCGCAAAACCCCGGCAGACAAACGGACTGAAGAGCACAAACGCCTGCTCGGCGAATTTCCCACCTTCCAGGATCAGATCATCTTAGGTGAGATCAATGCCCCGGGTGCCAAAAGGGTCGAGGAAGTCAGAAAACGAGCGGCTGAAATCCGCGCCATGAAACCCATTGATCCATTGGTGCATTGCCTCGCCGAAGAACCCGGCAAGGCCGTGGAGACGTTTCTCTTCCACCGCGGAGACCATCAGCAGCCCGCCGAAAAAGTCGCGCCGGGAGGCCTGACCGTTCTCCAGGGCTTAGCCAACGACTCGGCCTTGGCACCCTGCTCAAACAGCACGAGGCGAACCACCGGACGTCGGCTCCAACTCGCGAAGATCCTCACCGACGGTTCCCATCCTCTTGTCGCACGCGTCTTGGTCAACCGCGTCTGGCATCACTATTTCGGGACTGGGATCGTCCCCACCCTGGCCGACTTCGGAATGCTCGGAGAGAAACCCAGCCATCCTGAACTCCTGGATTGGCTTGCCAGCGAATTCATGTCTTCCGGCTGGAGTTTAAAGAAATTGCACCGTCGGATTTTGCAAAGCACGACCTACCGTCAGAGCTCCGTGAACACCGCCGCTCAGGCCGTTGATCCTGACAACCGCTTGCTGGGGCGCATGCGCCCGAGACGGCTACCGTCGGAGAGCATTCGCGACGCCATGCTCGCAATCAGCCACCGGATGAACACCAATATGTACGGTCCTTCAGTGCCTGTCGCGGTTAGCCCGCAAGGCCAGTTCGTGGTGGGGATTCAGGTCAGGGACAAGGACGGAGATCCGGCGGGCGTGGATGGCATCGGCGGCTCCGAGTTCCGAAGAAGCATCTACGTCCGAGTGCGCCGCAGCATGCCCGTCGGATTCATGGAGACGTTCGACTCCGCAGGACTGTCTCCCAATTGCGAAGCACGCGCGGTTTCGACAGTTCCGGCTCAAGCGTTGATGTTCCTCAATGACCACTTCGTAATCGAAAGATCCACCGATCTAGCCGAGCGACTGCGGAAAGAACATTCCGGCGACGTCCGGAAGCAAGTAGATCTGCTCTGGAAGCTTCTCTTTTCGGCTCCGCCTTCCACAGAGGAGCTCCAGCGAAGCCTGGTCTATCTCGCCGAGCAAAACGAAACCCTGCGGGCTCAAGCGGCGGTCAAGACACAGGAAAAACCCGATCTCAAAGCTAAACCTTCCGCCGGAGAACCCGATCCCTCCCTGCAGGCTTTGGCCAGTCTTTGTCAGGTGCTCTGGGCCTCAAACCGCTTTCTTTATCTCGACTAATATGAACTCGCGCGACAAATCCAGCGGGCTTTGCTCTCGACGCCACTTCGTGCAAGCGAGTGCCTTCGGCCTCGGCTCCATGGCACTGACCTGGCTCCTGCAAAAGGACGGCCTTCTGGCCGCCCCCGCCATGCCAGACTTGAAGCCCCGCTCTTTCGATATGAAGCCCAAACCGAGCCATCATGAGCCTCGAGCCCGGGCGATGATCTCGATCTTCATGGTCGGCGGCCCGAGCCACATCGACCTCTTCGATCCCAAGCCGCTCTTGAAGGATTACGAGGGCAAGAAATTTCCCGGAGAGCTCAAGTTCGACAATGCCGGGCAAGCCAGCTCCAAGGTCCTGCCCGGCCTGTGGGAGTTCAAGAAACACGGGAGCTCGGGCATTGAACTCTCCTCGCTCTTACCGCACCTCGCCAAGGTAGTGGACGACATCTGCGTCATTCGCTCGATGAAAACGGGAGTCAACAACCATCACCAATCGATCTATGCCCTGCAGGGCGGCCGGATCTCGGCTGGCGCTCCGACCATGGGCAGCTGGTTGAACTTCGCTCTGGGCTCCCAATCCCAGGAATTGCCAGCGTTCATCACGCTGACTCACCCCGAAGGCGGGCCAGAGCTCGCCGAGCGCAATTGGTCGAACGGATGGCTGCCATCCCTCTATCAGGGGGTCGGAGTTCGTCCAAAGGAACCCCGGATCCTGAATCTGGATCCTCCCCATTACCTGAAAGGATCGGGCCAGGCGCGCCAGCTCGAACTGCTGCGCGAACTCAACCAGGAACATCTCTCCCAACACCCCGGCGAGCTCGATCTGGAGGCGCGGATCGCCAGCTATGAACTGGCCGCTCGGATGCAAACCGCCGCCAAGGAAGCGATGGATATCTCGGGCGAAAGCGAGGCCACTCGGAAGCTGTACGGCGTCGATCAGGAACACACGCGGGACTACGCCACGCGATGCCTCATCGCTCGTCGACTGGTGGAGCGGGGCGTGCGCTTTGTCCAGATTATCAACAACGGTCAGAGCTGGGATCAGCACAGCGGGCTGGTCAAGGCGTTGCCAGAGCTTTGCGCGAAGAGCGATCAGCCCACAGCAGCTTTGGTCGCCGATTTGAAAGCGCGCGGGCTACTCGATAGCACTTTAGTTCACTGGGGTGGTGAAATGGGAAGGCTGCCAGTGATTCAAAACGACCTAGGGCGGGAGAAGATCGGCCGCGATCACAACACCTACGGGTTCACGATGTGGATGGCCGGCGGTGGCATCAAAGGGGGCATGACCTTCGGAGAAACCGACGAATGGGGCCACCATGCTGTGAAGGATATCGTCACCCATCACGATTACCACGCCACCATCCTTCATCTCTTCGGTCTGGATCATTCCAAAGTCATTTACCGCCGCGCCGGCCACGAACTCACCCTCACAGATCACAAATCAGCACGAGTGGTAAGGGAAATCATGAGCTAAGGCTCGAGCGAGGCTCTTACTCGCTACTCAAACCCGCCCAGTTGTCGTCACTCCGCATTACCCACAAAGCCGTGCCAAACCTCCTGAATGAGTATCGCTGGTCGGCGCCTCCTGAAGTTCTAACTCGTCGGGTAATCGCGCTGCTGCTGGCCCTCGCATGTCACCTGAGCCCAGTTCCCGTGCGGGGGCAGAACGGTGATCCAGCGCTCCCTCTGATCACGGAGTTTCAAGCGGACAACCAAGGCAGTCTGGCCGATGAGGACGGCGACTTCCCCTCCTGGATCGAACTCCACTTTCCGGGCACGAACGCTTTCAACCTGGAAGGATGGCACCTCACTGATGACCCTCTGCAGCTCGCGAAGTGGCGTTTTCCCTCAGTATCCATTTCCGCCCGGGGCTTTCTCGTCGTGTTCGCCTCCGGAAAGAATCGCACGTTGGCGGCGGGACGGCTGCATACCAACTTCAAACTGAATCCGAGCCGGGAGTATTTGGCGCTGGTCCGTCCTGATGGTGTCACGGTAGCCAGCCAGTTCGGCGCCAGCTACCCCGGTCAGTTTCCCGGGCGATCCTATGGGCTGGAGATGCGGGGCGTGCTGGAGGCTCTCCCGGCTCCGCTGCCAGTGGATCCTGCTTCGCTCTTTCCTTACGTCCACCTTCGAGCCGATGCGGGTGTCACCACCAATGCCACGGCGAACCAAGTGACTGCTTGGCTGGACCAATCTACGAATGGTTTCGTCTTTCGCGCCAATCATCCACGCGCCACCGGCAATGATCCGGAGGTGGTTTCCGGCCCGCGGACAGGCACCTTCGCTCTCAATTTTGACGGCAGTGATCTCCTGGACTCCGATGCCGACCTCCAGCTCTTCACGGAGCCGAACTCGGCGTTCACCGTGATCCTGGTGCTCAAACCCTACTCGGTCACCGGCGCACAGCGCTTTGTCATGACCCATTCGCCCGGTGTCGGGGGCGACAGTTTCGAACTGGGGCAGGATGCAGGTCAGGTGGCCACGCCCGCCGCCTGGGGGTTGCACCGAGGGAGCGGCCAGGCCACCTCGACCGGACCGCGGGCTCTGGTCGCCAACCAATACCGTGTCCTGACGACGGAGGTGCTCGCCGGCGGCGATTCCGGGCAGAACATACGGTTTCTTACGAATGGCGTACTCGTGCCGAATGGGGTCGGCAACTGGCTCAACGCCGGAAGTTACAACACCGGCTCAGATCCCTTGGCCATCGGCGCGCGCATCGACAACCATCGGAACGGATTCGACACCCTGGCGCCCAATTCCGGATTTATCGGGGATCTCGCCGAGCTGCTCCTTTTTCGCGCGGCGCTCACCACCGAGGAGAGACAGGGTGTAGAACAGTTCCTTCTCAACCGGTACGCCTTGCCAGCCCCGGTTCGAACCGTGGTGAGGCCTGAACTGGTTGCGGGCCGCACCGGCTACTTCCTTCGCCCGACGCCAGGCGCGCTCAACGGCGTTCCCGTCGCCGGGCTGGTCTCCGATACCCGCTTCGAACCAAACCGCGGTTTCTTCGAATCGAACGTGGTGGTGACCCTCCGCTGCGACACCCCCGACGCCGTGATCCGCTACACCACGAACAGCAGTGCGCCGACCGCCGCCACCGGATGGATTTACACCGGGCCGGTCACGCTAGATCGAACCACCGTGTTACGGGCGGCAGCCTTCAAGGAGGGGTTTGAACCTTCGGATGTCGATACCCAAACCTACTTCTTTCTGGAGGACGTATTGGGTCAGCCCAAGCGTCCCGCAGGTTTTCCCTCCTCCTTCGGTTCGGGTGCAGCAGATTACGAGATGGACCCCGAAGTGGTGACCAACCAGGTCTACGGACCGCTGATGAAACCGGCGCTCCTCGCGATCCCGACGCTGTCTCTGGTGACCGATCGCTCCAATCTGTGGGACAACGTTCGAGGAATCTACTCACACGCCGATTCCCGTGGGGACGCTTGGGAGCGTCCGGTGTCGCTGGAATATCTCGATCCCCGCACGGGCGAGCAATTCCAGGCCAATGCGGGAATACGGATCCATGGCGGCGTCAGCCGCGGCGGCGTCAAGCAGTCCTTCAACATCCATTTTCGAGGCTCCTACGGACTGCCCACTCTGGTGTATCCGCTCTTTGAGGGAAACCGCGTTCAGCGCTTCGACAGTCTCACTCTGCGCGGGCAGTGGAATGATGGATGGAACCATACGTCCGACAACAACCTGTCTGCCGTTTACGTCCGCGACGAATGGGCTCGACGCACGTTTACCGCCATGGGCGGGCTCACGGCGGTGGGAGGCTACCTGCAGGTCTACCTCGATGGGCTCTACTGGGGTCTGTACAACCCGGTCGAGCACATCAACGCGGCGTTCGTGGCGGAACATCTGGGAGGCGAGGAAGAGGACTACGATGTGGTCAAGTTCAACGGCGGCCCGACGGTGGAGGACGGAGACCTTAAATCCTGGTCGCAGCTGATGAAACTGGCGGAGACCGCACTGACCACCGAGGCCGCCTATCAGAAGATCCAGCAGAGCTTGGACCTCGACGATCTCATCGATTTCATGATGCTGTTCGTCTTCATTGGAAACGAGGACGGGCCGGCCAAGAACTATTATTCGTATTTCGATCGGCGGCCCGGCGGCCGATGGCGCTTTGTGTCCTGGGACAATGAATGGGCCCTGGGTCATTCCTTTAGCGGGCTGGACAAGCTCGATGTCGATGTTTCGAGCGTCTCGGTGCCGGATACCGCAACCTGGCTTTACGGGAAGCTGCGGCTGAATGCCGAATTCCGCCTTCGGTTCGCCGATCGAGTGCAGCAACATTTCTTCAACAACGGCCCCCTTGCGCCGGCCACTGGAATTCAGCTTTATTCCAAACTGATTACCACCATCACCAATGCCGTCATCGGAGAATCGGCTCGGTGGGGTGATGTGAACAATGTGCAGGCGCCCGGCCACCCTTACACCCGCGACAAGGAATGGGCGGCTGAAAACGCCTTCATGCTCCAGACCTACTTCAATCGACGACACGGGATTGTGCTGCAGCAGTTCCGAGCTCTCCGCCTGTATCCCACAGTGGGAGCGCCTCTTTTCAGCCACTTCGGCGGTGAAATCTCTGCCGATTTCCAGCTCTCCCTGAGCCATACCAACTCCACCGGAACCTTGTTCTTCACCTTGAACGGAACAGACCCCCGGGCCTATGGCACCGGAGAGGTGGCGCCAGATGCCCAAGCCTACTCCGAACCCCTCCGCTTTGGTGCCACCATAGAGGTTCGCGCCCGCACCCTCGTGGGCACCAACTGGAGCGCGCTGGTCCGGGCTACGTTCTATCCCCCTCAAGATCTTTCGGGATTGCGGATGACCGAGCTCATGTATCACCCGGCGGCCGCGGGGACCGTTGACGGAGATGAGTTCGAATTCATTGAGCTCAAGAACGCCGGCACCCGCTCGTTGAATCTAGGCGGGCTCGCTTTCAGCCAAGGGATCGGCTTCAGCTTTACCAATGGCACGCTTCTGCCGCCAGGAGCCTTCTGGGTTCTCGCCCGCAACGCCCAGCGGTTTGCCAGCCGCTATGGCGGGGCTCCCCCGAACGGAGTGTATTCCGGCAAACTGGACAACAGCGGAGAGAGGCTGGTTCTTTCTACCGCCTCGGGCAGCCCGCTGCGGGAATGGACGTATCAGACGCGCGCGCCTTGGCCTACTCTGCCCGATGGGTTCGGCTTCTCTCTGGTGCCCAAGAATCCCGGAAGCGCCTCCAATCAGGATGCCGGTTCAGCACAGTCCTGGCGGGCCAGCGCCTCGCCAGGAGGGTCCCCGGGACGAGAGGATCCCGAACCCGAGGTGCCCGTCGTCCTGATCAACGAGGTGCTCTCCAACAGCGAGGGAGGCCAGTTGGATGCCGTGGAGTTATATAATCCGGGTGAAGTCCCGATCGACCTCGCAGGTTGGTTTCTGTCCGATGATCCGCTGGAACCAACAAAATACGGCATCCCGCCAAATACAGTCATCGCAGCCAAAGGCTATCGGGTATTAACCGAGGTGGACTTCAATCCAGCTCCGGTCAGCGGAACCGGTTTCGCGTTCAGCGCGTATGGCGATCAGGTGTACCTGTTCTCCGGCGACTCTCAATCGCAGCTCACTGGCTATGGGCATGGCTTTCTTTTCGGGGCCGCATCGGCAGGCGCGACCTTTGGGAGGCTGCTGATCAGCACGGGCGAAGATCGGTTCCCCCTGCAGACGACCGGCACGCTCGGCTCCGTGAATTCTGGGCCCCACGTGGGGCCCGTCATCCTGACCGAGATTCAGTATCACCCCGACGCGACCGACGAGGAGTTCATCGAACTGAAGAATCTAACCAGCCAACCGATCCCGCTGTATGATCCCCGGCATCCCACGAATACCTGGCAGATCGCCGGCGCTGGTTTTTCATTCCCGACGAATCAGGTGCTCGGCCCCAACCAGACGGCGCTGGTCGTAGCAGGTGATCCAGAATCCTTTCGGTCGGCTTACTCCATCGGGTCAGACGTTTTAATCTTCGGACCTCTGGCCGGGCGTTTGCAGGATGGCGGCGAGCGGCTCTCGCTGGAGCGCCCGGAGGAGCTGGATGCCGGGCGCATTGCCTATCTTACTGTCGATGAGGTGAGCTACGGCGACAAGTCTCCCTGGCCTCCGTCGGCGGACGGCAGTGGCCCTTCCCTACAGCGGAGGTTTGACGCAACGTTCGGAGACGATCCGGCCAGCTGGCTGGCCGCTTCGCCTACCCCGGGCAGACCCTACCTCAGCGGAGTGTTTCCAACCCTAGTCCAACAGCCCCAACCGACCCTTTCCAAGCCGCATGAAACGGTCACTTTCACGGTCGCGGCGGAAGGGCCTGGGCCGGTGCACTATCAGTGGAGGTTCCAAGGCCGGCCGATCGCCGGCGCCACCGGCCCTTCCCTGACTCTGACGGATCTCCAGGCTTCCCAAGCGGGTCACTATAGCGTGGTGGTCTTCAACGCGGCGGGTTCCGTGTCCAGTCTCGATGCGGAGCTGGTGATGTTGCTTCCTCCCCTCGTCGTTGCTCAACCTCGCGACCTCTCGGTGAAAGCCGGCGGCACCGGCGTGTTCGTGGTGGCAGGACGGAGCTTCGGGCCGATTCAGTATCAATGGCGATTCAATGACCAGGATCTCGCGGGGGCGACTAACGCGATCCTCACCCTGACCAACGTGCAAACTCGCCAGGAAGGGTTCTATACGGTGCGCTTGGCGGACGTGTTTGGAAGCACGTGGAGCGAGCCCGCCCGACTGACGATCTTGGTGGTGCCCACCATCCTGATCCAACCCTTGCCTCAAGCGGTTGTTCCGGGTGGCACCGCCAGCTTCAGCGTGGCTGCGAGCGGCACCCTGCCCCTCAGCTATCGGTGGAGACGGGGCACGGTGACCGTGACGAACCAGACTCTCTTCTCGTCGAACTCCATCCTGACAGTGCGCAATGTCAGCGCGGTGTCGGCCGGAGCATGGAGCGTTGTGGTGACAAATGCGGTGGGAACGGTCACGAGTTCGAATACCGTTCTCACTCTCGTCAGTGATGCGGATGGCGACGGAATTTCAGACGCGTGGGAGACCGCCCACGGGTTGAATCCAACGGATCCCGGCGACGCCCAAGGCGATCCTGATCGGGATGGCATGTCCACCGCAGAGGAGTACCGCGCCGGCACAGATCCTCGCGACCCCCGAAGCGTTTTGCGTCTGGACGCTTTCGCGGAGGACCTCGGGATCCGGTTGGAGTTTAGCGCCGGATCCAATCGCACCTACAGCATCTGGTCGTCGGAAGACCTGAACTCCAGTGCCTGGGCGAAATGGGGTGACATCGTTGCAGAACCGACCGACGGCTTGCGGCGAGCCCGGGAAATTCGTCTGAATCCTCCTCATCGCTATTATCGCTTGCTGACGCCGGCAGAATAGGTGAGTATAGGATACAGCTATGATTCCCGTTCCTCAGGCGCGCCATGCCAAACTTGGCGAGATAGTTTGTGCAAATCTCCGAGTTCCACAGAGTCGACGATAGGGGTCAGTCGCCGAAAACTGATAGCGATTTAAGCATGCCTGCGAAAGCCTCTAAACCCAGCAAGCTCATTAACCTTGCCTGGCTCTCCCATGTCGTTGAAACAAACCCGCCGCTAATAAGCCCATCGAATCCAATCTCCGTTCGTCATGGAGTGATTTCATCGGGCCCACCCTCGCCGTATCCGGAATGCCACGTCTGTTGCGAATTTGGCTTCCAGCTCGAAGGAGAAGGTATCAACATGATCGAGCGCGAAGAGGCACCGCGTCGGCCGAATGAATTGCTCCTTCTCGGACCGGGCTTGCCACACTGGGGTCATACCCAGAAGCAGCCCTACCGGTTTATTACCGTCTACTTCGAACCCTCCTTACTCATCAAGGAAGGTTCATTGGAAGAAGGAATGCGCCTCCTCCGTCGGTTTACCGCGAGGCAATCCATTTCAGATCGAATCGTAAAACCGCCACGCAAAGTTGCGCTGCGGCTCAGAGAGCTGTTCGAGGAGATTCTTGCTGAATTCCAGCAGCAACGCTTGGGCCGCAGCATTCAGCTTCGCAGCCTGCTCTTCCAACAGATCGTCCTGTTGTTACGTTGGGAGGAATCGTGCGGAATCCACATCGGCGCTGGGGAACTGGGACCTGATTGGCGCCCAATCCTCAATGCGCTCGATTACATCAGCGCTCACTACGCCGAACAGTTCTACGCCAGAGATGTTGCCCGTGCAGCGGGTCTCAGCGAGGCAGGCCTCAAATCACTTTTTCACCAAACCCTGGGGATTCCCTGGATCAAGTATCTTCAGGGCTACCGGGTCCATAAGGCGGTAGCTCTCCTGCAGCAGTCTCGTTACAATGTGACCGAGACCGCCTTGGCAGTGGGCTTCGAAAGCCTCAGCCACTTCAACGCTACGTTTCGCAGCCTGACAGGAACGTCCCCAGGCCAGTTTCGCCAAGCTACCGATGGGGAACAGACATTGATCGTAGGAGAAGGAGCTCATCGCCCGAGGACTACGGGTCTGCGTCGCGAATAGCTTGCACTGGCGCCTCGATTTTTCGAAACTACGCGATCCACAGGCACTTGATTATGCACCCGAAACGTACACTCCTTACCCTACTCTCCCTGGCTTTCCTCTTTTTGTGGCCCCGACTGCCATTGCTCGCCCAACCCTTCGCAGGCACCCAACCCCTGACGACGGAAGGTGACATCGCCGCCCAGCTGGTGGATGGAATCGACCGCTACCTGGATGGAGTGCTGGCGGAGGCACCCAAGAACCGGGCCCAACACTGGAACCGCGACCTGAGCTCGCCCGAGGCGTACTCCAGGTCCATCGCCACCAACCGCCATCGCTTAGCTGCGATCCTCGGCGTGGTCGATAAGCGACATCCCGTGCTGCTTCAGTCCGCCGCGCCCCTCGGCGGCGATCTGAAAGGGAACCCCGCCGAGATCGGTCGCGGCAAAGGATTCAAGGTGATGTCGGTCACCTGGAATGTGATGCGCGACGTGCGGGCGGAAGGCCTCCTGCTGGTTCCGGATGGCGAAGCCAAAGCCTCCGTGGTCGCCGTTCCGGATTGTGACTGGACCCCTGAACAGCTCGTTGGCCTGCAACCGGGCGTACCCGCCGGGCAGCAGTTTGCCCGCAAGCTCGCCGAGGATGGGTGCCGAGTTCTCGTTCCTTTCTTGGTGGATCGATCGGATACCCACAGCGGCTTGCCCGGAGTGAAGAAGCTCAAACAATCCCAGCGCGAAGTCCTTTGGCGGGCCGCCTACCAGATGGGGCGCACGATCCAGGGCTACGAGGTCCAAAAAGTCCTGGCTGCGGTGGATTGGTTCGAGGCGCAATCCAAGGCTGAGGGACGGACGTCACGCATTGCCGTGGTGGGTTACGGGGAGGGTGGGCTCATTGCCTGCTTTGCTGGAGCCTTGGATCCTCGTATCGATCTCACCGCCGTCAGCGGATACCAGGTCAACCCGAACCTGCATGATGAGCCAATCTACCGTAATGTATGGTCGCTGACCGACGAATTTGGCGGCGGTGAAATCGCGGGACTGATCGCGCCAAGACTGTTGGTCTGGGAAGATGGCCGCTTCCCCGAAGCCGAGTATCCCAAGCCCGGTCAACCCCACGACGGCGCCGCCCCCGGCAAACTCGGCCGCCCCAACCCCGAGGTTGCCAGCCGGGTCCTGGACGAGGCTCGCAAATGGCTGAAGGACGTGCCAGGAGTGGACCGCTGGAAGCTCGTCGGCGGGCAGCCGGAGGATGTCTTCAATGCGGAAACCCTGTCCGCCATCCAGGAGCGCCTTGGTCTCTCGGTCACCGGCGCGGGTTCCACCGAGCCAGTCACCGCGATCCATCCCGCTCCCGACAATAATCAACGCCAGCTCCGACAGTACTCCCAGATCCTGGAGGACACTCAATGGCTGATGCGCGAGGCGGAATTCACCCGCGAAGCATTTTGGAAGAAGGCTGATCGCAAGAACGCCAGCTCGTTCGCCGCGAGCACCCAATGGTACCAAGACTATTTCCTGAATGAAGTTGTCGGCCCCATCCCCGCCGCATCGTCGCCCGCGAACACTCGCTCGCGCAAGGTCTCGGAAACCGATCTCATCACCTGCTACGAGGTCGTCCTCGACGTGCATCCGCATCTCATTGCCTACGGCATCCTG
Source organism: Akkermansia muciniphila (assembly GCA_945861575.1). Taxonomy (GTDB): domain Bacteria; phylum Verrucomicrobiota; class Verrucomicrobiia; order Limisphaerales; family UBA11320; genus UBA11320. The sequence goes on along the minus strand of CAMAVD010000052.1, from coordinate 8,162 downwards.
GTCGTTCCTAAGGGAATCAAGCCGGGCGAGAAACGCCCAGTGGTGGTTTGCCAGCACGGATTGGAAGGTCGTCCCCGAGATGTCGCCGATCCAAAAATCGACAGCCCCTACTACCACGCGTATGCCTGCCGCCTGGCAGAGCGCGGGTTCATCACCTTCGCGCCGCAGAACTGTTACATCGGGAAGAACCGCTTCCGGCAGGTGTTGCGTAAAGCCCAACCCCTGAAGCTCACGCTCTGGTCCTTCATCATGCGCCAGCACGAAGTGATTCTCGACTGGCTGGCCAGTCAGCCCTTTGTCGACCCTGCGCGCATGGCCTTCTATGGACTGAGCTATGGCGGGAAGACCGCCATGCGCATCCCCACCTTGCTGGACAAGTATTGCCTCAGCATTTGCTCGGCTGACTACAATGAATGGATCTGGAAAAACACGATGGCGCGGTCCGAGTATTGCTACCTCTATTGGGGCGAGTACGACATGCCGGAATTCAACCTGGGAAACACCTTCAACTACGCTGAGCTGAGCTGGCTGATGATTCCACGCCCCTTCATGGTGGAACGTGGCCACGATGATGGCGTGGCTCCGGATGAATGGGTGGCTTATGAGTTTGCCAAAACGCGTCGCCAGTACGTAAAGCTCGGGCTGGCGGATAAGACCGAGATCGAGTTCTTCGACGGCCCGCACAGCATCAACGGTAAGGGCACCTTCGACTTTCTGCACAAGCATCTCAACTGGCCCAAACCCCAACCGTAATATCAAGCACTGGCCCTCAATTCTCGCCCACGTCGGTCTGGCTATTGGAATACTGGCCGGCATCTCGGCTCAATGCCAAGACTCGGTCGTCATCACGGAGTTCGTCGCGGACAACCGCACGAGCCTCAAGGACGATTTCAATAACAACTCTGATTGGATCGAGCTCTACAATGCCGGCACGAACACAGTGAATCTGGCGGGCTGGTATCTGACGGACGATATCGCCCATCTGACTCAGTGGTCATTCCCGTCCACGAACCTGCCTCCAAAGCGCTATTTAATTGTCTTCGCCTCAGGAGCCAACCGGCGATTCCCCGGAAGCGCGCTCCATACGAACTTCAAGCTGAATGCGGACGGCGAAGAGCTGGCGTTGACGAAGCCGGACGGCACAAACGTGGTATCCTATTTCGCCTTCGGCGCACAGCTCAGGGACGTCTCCCAGGGGGTGGCTACGACTACCAAGAACGAAGTCGACCTCTTGGCTTCCTCTTCTGCGAAGGTGTGGGTACCTACCACTGCCGTGCCTGGATGGTTTCTGGAGGGCTTCGATGATTCGTCGTGGCGTTCAGTGGCGGGCGCGATCGGATTCGACACCAATATCACCGGCATCACCTACACCAGCCAGATCGAAACGGACCTCAGCAAAGACATGTTCGGCAATTCAAAGCGTTCAGTAGCGTTCTTACGCGTGCCATTTGTGATTGCGAATCCTTCCGCGATCGAGGAGCTGCAATTCTCCATCCAGTACGATGACGGCTTTGTGGCCTACTTAAATGGGCGGGAGATCGCGCGGCGCAACGTCAACCTGACGAACTACAACTCCTTCGCAACCAATTCCCACCCGAACTCCCTCGGTGTGGTCTTCGAGATCATTAGCACGCCTGGGCTGCTGGATCTTTTAAAGCTCGGCACGAACGTTCTGGCGATCCAAGGCTTCAACCGAGCCGCCACCGACGGAGACTTCTTCATCAGTCCCCGACTCGTGTCGCATGAAGCGATCATCGACCCTACTACGGCTCGCTTTTTTGCCACACCCACCCCAAACGCTGCCAACGTTCCCGGCTTGCTGGGGATTTCAGGGGACGTGAGATTCTCCGGGGCTGGAGGGACCTTCACGAACGATTTCCTGCTGGAACTCTCAGCCGCGAATCCGTCCGCCGGCGGAGTGATCCGCTACACCCTGGATCGAAGCGTACCCAACGAGGGATCCTTGGTGTATTCGAGCCCTCTGACCCTCACGAACACAACGCAGATCCGAGCACGAACGTTCGAACCTGGCCAGTATCCAGGCGCCGTTCGCAGTGAGACTTACCTACGCCTCAACCCAAACGTGCTCAACTTCAGCTCGGATCTGCCCATCCTGGTGATTCATTCCTTGGGCGGCGGGGCGTTCGGCGAGGACCCGGCCAAACCGTGCTTCTACGAGATTCACGAGCCCTACCACGGACGCAGCTCCCTCGTCAGACCTCCGGACGTGGTCGCGCGCGGTTCAGCGAAATGGCGAGGCTCAAGCACTGGGGGGCAACCGAAGCACAATTATGCCGTGGAGCTTTGGGATGAGGAGAACAACGACCGGAAGATCCCGCTTCTCGGACTGCCGAGCGGCTCAGATTGGGTGCTGTACGCGCCCAACGGCTACGACACCGCCAACATTCACAATCCGCTGGCGGACGAGATGAGTCTCCGGCTTGGGCGGTACGCGTCACGAACTCGATTTGTGGAAGTGTTCCTCAACGAGGGAGCCAAACTCGATGGGACGGCTTCATTGGGGACCACGAACTACAACGGCCTCTACGTGCTCATGGAGAAACTCAAGATTTCGCCCGATCGCATCGACATGGATAGGCTACAACCAACAGATCTCGCGCCCCCCGAGGTGAGTGGGGGCTACCTTCTGAAAATAGATCGCGCCGATCCGGGGGACACTGGGTTTAGCGCTGGCGGCGAGACTATTCTCTATGTCGATCCCAAGGAATCGGAGATCAAGGCACCACAGCGTGAACCGCAACGCGCTTTCCTCCAGAAGTACTTCGATGACTTTGCCACGACTCTCAACCTCGCCTTTGTGGATGCCAACATCATCGATTTTCTGGCGCTGGAGGCCAAGCTGGAGCGCGGCAGCGACCCAGTCTCGCAATACCTTTGGAGCCGCTTCACTGACTTCGAGAAGGCTTTACTGGCGAGCACGAGCGAGAACCTCGCGCTGCGCACGAAGACGCTCACCTCAGCACTGAACAAGGTGCTCACTGGCCCCCCCATCTATGATCCTGCCCGTTTCGCGGGTGTGAACCTATCGGCCGAGACCAGGAGTTTCATGGGTGTTGCCTGGGTTACCATCGCAAAAACCCGCTTCAACCGGCTGCTGATCGAGGACACCTACCCCCAGGAAATCTCAAAGAAGCCTTCTTTCAACGATCCCGTAGAGGGCTTTTACAAGTTTGTCGATGCTGACTCCTGGATCGACTCGCATCTCCTCAACGTCATTACCTTTAACGTCGATGCCTATCGTTTGAGTGGATACTTTTACAAGCCGCGTCAGGGGAAGATCCATTACGGACCGGTTTGGGATTTCGACCGCACCTTGGGTTCGGCCGATGGGCGTGACGGCAACCCGTTCGTCTGGCGTTCACGAGCGGCAGACTTTGGTACTGATTTCTGGGGATCCTCGATCGCACCCTACCCGCCCCTGTGGTGGGGCAAGGTGTTTGGGGATCTGGAGTTCTTCCAAAGATGGATCGATCGTTATCAGGATCTTCGCCGGCCTGGTGGCCCGTTGAACACCGAGACCTTGCACGCTCTTTGCGACTCGCTCTTCACCCAAATCCTCGAAGCGCAGAAGCGGGAACAGGCCAAATGGGGTGCTCTCTTCCAATCACCGCGGACGGGGGTTGTCACTTACGAAGGAGGTTACACTTTTAATTTCAACAAAGGCTTCCAGAGCGAAATCGAGTTCCAGAAGAAGTGGCTTAAGGATCGAGCGTTTTTCATGGATACGAACTTCCTCGATCGGCCGATCTTCAGTGCCGATGGAGGGCGCGTGCAGCCTGGTTTCAGCCTCAGCCTGAGCGGCCCCGCTGGCGCGAGCATCTACTACACTCTCGATGGAAGCGATCCTCGCTTGCGAGGAGGAGCGGTGGCGGCCGGCGCGGCGCTCTACGCTGGGCCCATCCTCGTGAATGCCAACGCGCGGGTGGCGGCTCGTTCCTTCGATGCCAATCATCGCAACCTGACTGGCGAGCACAATCCTCCGCTCTCAAGCCCATGGTCCGGACTGGCTGCAGCCACTCTTGTCGTGACCACGCCGCCGCTCATTGTGAGCGAAATCATGTACCACCCCGAAGCCTCTGCCGGCTCCAGTCCGTACCCCCAGGAAGATTTTGAGTATGTCGAAGTGAAAAACACCGGAAGCAGCGCGTACGGCCTGGGCGGCGCTGCCTTCGTGAATGGAATCGAGTTTACCTTCCCACGTGTGACCCTGCCTGCTGGCGAGCGCATCCTGGTCGTCAGGAACCGGGCAGCGTTCGAGTCGCGCTACGGCGTGGGACGCGTCATCGCCGGCGAGTTCATCGGCTCTCTGGATAATGCGGGCGAACGGCTTGTGCTGGTTGGCCCTTTGCGAGAACCAGTCGTGGACTTCACCTACAACAACAGCTGGTACCCAATCACGGATGGATATGGTTTTTCACTGGTGGTCGTGAATGAAAACGCCGCATTCGAGAACTGGAGCCAGGCAGCCAACTGGCGAGCGAGTTCGAGTCTCGGCGGATCGCCGGATGCTGGAGATGCGGCTCCACCAGCCATCTCCGCCATCCTGATCAGCGAGATCCTGACCGCCTCGGTGCCGCTGGCCACCGATGCGATCGAACTCTGGAACCCGACCACCGGCGCCGTGGATGTCACCGGCTGGTACCTCACCGACGATCCCCGCGCGCCGAAGAAATTCCGGATTCCCAATCGCTCCATTCCGGCCAATGGGTATGTGGTGTTCACCGAAACGGATTTCAATCCGAACCCGGGATCGGCGACCCGCTTTGCCTTCCAATCGGATGGCGACGAGGTCTATCTCTTCTCCGGGGACGCGGCCGGCGCCCTGACTGGCTATCGAACCGGGTTCGGCTTTGGCGCTGCTGCTCCCGGCGTGACGTTCGGCCGGCTGGAAGTCAATCCGCAACTGCTGCCTGGCGAGACCGCTTATCCGGCCCAAATCGCGAGCACCCTCGGAGCCGCCAACGCCGGCCCTCGCGTCGGTCCTCTGGTCATTAGCGAGGTGATGTACCATCCGCGCGACGTCTCCGCGAATGGAGCCTACTGGGACGATCAAGAGACCGAGTTCATCGAGATCAGAAACGTCACCGCTCAGCCGGTGGAGCTGTTCGACCGCAATTATCCGGCCAAACGCTGGAGGCTGCGCTCGGCAGTGGACTTCCCTTTCCCCGCGAATGTCGTCGTCCCGGCACAGGGATACATTCTAGTGGTGAACTTCAATCCCGCGACCGAGCCGACATTGCTCGCAAACTTTCGGAGCAAATACGGCGTCCCCGATTCAGTGCTGCTGTTCGGGCCCTACCAAGGCAAGCTGGACAACACCGAAGAGGACATCCGTCTCCAGATGCCAGGGAAGCCGCCGCCCGACAAGCTGAGCGATGGTCCTTACATCCTCGTCGATCAGGTTCACTACCACGACGATCATCGGTGGCCGACGGCGGCCGATGGTGTGGGCTTCTCATTGCAGCGTGTGGATTTATCGCGTTACGGCAATGACCCTGGCAATTGGATCGCGGCAGCGCCGACAGCGGCCGCTGCGAACCGTGTCGCCGGGCCAGCTCCGATCCTCACGGCTCAGCCGAAAGATGTGGTGGTTGAAGCCAACGCCCCAGCGAACCTCTCAGTCGTCGCGAGCGGTTCTGGAGCACTGAGTTTTCAGTGGCGGCACGAAGGTCGCAACGTCTCCACCCAGACCAACGCCGCCCTCACCCTTGCGAAGACCCAAGAGAAAGATTCTGGAACCTACACTTGCGTTATCTACACGCTGGATGGCTTTGTGGAAAGCCAGCCCGCTCGGCTGGGGGTCTTGATCCCCGCGACCATCACCAGCCAACCGGACAGTCTCCTGCTGGGAGTTGGTGCGAGCGCAACCTTCAAGGTTTCGGCCAGAGGTTCCGGGACGCTGTCGTATCAATGGAGGTTCAACGGCGCGGATATCCCCAATGCGAATGCATCCTCATTTTCCATCGGTGCTGTGGATTTTGGAGACGAGGGAAGTTTTACCTGCGTGGTTCGGAATGACATCGGCTCCTCAGTGAGCCAAGCCGCAACACTCTCGATCCAGCAGGCTCTCACCTACCTCCTGCAACCCGCGTCCATCACGGCGGTCGTGGGCGAGAACGTTCTCCTTTCATTCGTCGGGGTCGGCACGGGCAACCTCGGCTATCGATGGCGCCACCGTGGAACGAACCTCACCGGCTTGGTCAGCAGTCCGGTGCCGATGATCGCGTCAAGTCTGGAGCTCACCAACGTTCAAACCAATCAAGCTGGAACCTATACGGTCCAGTTGTTGCTGAACCGACTGGCCAGCTCGGCCATCGTAAGCTCGAACGCGATTCTCACCGTGCTGGCCGATGGCGACCATGACGGCATTGCGGACATTTGGGAAGCTGCCAACGGCCTGTCCGCGAGCGATCCGAGCGACGCTGGAAAGGACACGGACGGCGACTCCTTCACAAACCTGCAGGAATACCGAGCCGGCACGAACCTTCGCGAGGCCAATGACTACCTGACAATTGATTCAATCACGATCTCAAATAGCTTGGCCGCGATGAGTTTCCAGGCGAAGTCTAACAAGACCTACAGCATCCAGATCGCCGAGAACCTCGGGGATCCCTGGACGACCGTCACCAACATCGGGGCTTCGCCAGATGCGGCCCGCACCGTGGTCGTGGCGGATCCCTATCCAACGCTCAGCCGCCGTCTCTACAGACTGGTCACTCCCATGCAGCCTCATCTGAGTTTGGGACCCATCTTCCTGATCAATCCAGCGTCGCAGCAGGCTTCGGCATCCTCGACGGTGATCTTCACCGCATTGGCTGTGGGCCAGCACAACCTCACCTATCGATGGCAGCGCAATGGGAGTGACCTACCGGGTCAAACGGCACCGACTTTGGTTCTGCTCGGCGTGCAAGCCGTTGATGAAGGCGAATACAAGGTGATCGCGACGGGTGTCTTTGGATCAACAACCAGTGTACCCGCGCAGTTGACCATCGCGCCCTAGCAGCAAACACCGCCTGCACAAGTGCGTGCTGGGTTTTCGGAGGCCCACATGACGGTGTGGACTCCGGAGACACGATACTGCTTTCCGTCACACCACTCAACGCCACCGCCCGCTAGAACGCAAAAGGCGAATCAGAAGCAACGCCCCCATCGCAGGAGCAGTGGCGACAGGTCCTCACCATTGCCCTCGACTCTTCCATTTCATGTTTCGGAGTCGCGGACAAATTCCCAACGGGATTTCGATTCAAATCCCAGGATCGGCGCAAGGCATGAGTGCCCACACTGGGTGTGATGCCTTGATCTCGATCAACCCCATCAAGTTTGCGTTAAGAGGCCGATTCCTCAAGTTCACCCACTGAGCGGAAAGTAGGCTTGAGACCGTCCGGGACAATGACGGGTGGGAAACCACCGCAAAGAATGTTTTGAACTTCAGTGAAATTGTTCGGGTAAATCAGCGTCTGTATACGCAACATTCGCCCTATCCCCCATGAAACTCGCATCAACCCTCCTCGCGTTGCTACTCCTCCTCCTCGCCTCTCCCCCGACCCCAGCCGACGAACCGCCCTCGCGCGGTCTTTTGCTCGAGTTGTGCCGGAGCAGCCGACTCGCAGGGACCACGGGCTCGAAGATCAGCGCCGACTTCGTTGCCCGGGTGATGCGCGAGGCGGGCTTCACCGTCGAGATCGACGAGCGCGAGGTGCTGCTCGGGCTTCCGCGCTCCATCCACTTCAAAATCCTGCGCGAGCCGAACGATCCGCGCCCTCTGGCCGAGCGGCACGAGACCTTCGACCCTGATGCGATCCCGCCCACCGACGTGCCCAAGTGCCTGGGGTGGGCGAAGAGCGGCAGCGCACGCGGCGCCGTCGTCGATGTGGGCTACGGACAGCGCGCGGACTTCGAGCGTCTCAAAGCCGCTGGGATCGAGCTGACCGGGACGATCGCGCTCGCCCGCTATGGCCGCGACTACCGCGGCATCAAGGTCGACTTGGCCGCGCGCTACGGTTGCGTCGCCGCGCTGCTCTTCAGCGATCCGGCCGAGGATGGCTCCGGGAAAGGCCCGGTCTGGCCTGAGGGTCCGTGGATGCCTGATTGGGAAGCGCAACGGGGGGCCATCTCTCTCATCGGACGAGCTCCCGGCGATC
>CAMAVD010000051.1 GCA_945861575.1 Akkermansia muciniphila | reverse complement strand
CGCTCACTGAAGGTTCGACGGATGTCTCATGTAGTTCGACCGCAGGGGCGCGCGAGCTGTGGCTCAAAGCACGCGCCCCTGCTCGTTTAGCTGGCGATCGAATGCTTAAAAACGTCCAAAATCACCCACTCAAGTACACGAAGACCCAGTTTCATAGCACATTCACGAATGGATGCTCCAATTTGTCATGGGGCGCGAGGAGTCGGAGCAGTGATGCAAATCTGCTCTGCCTGCCTGGGCGAATCAAGTCAAAACCACAACATTGTAGCCGGGTTGGTAGACCTCAAGGGTGCGCGCGTAGCGCACCGAAAGCTCGACTGCAAACTCAGCGACGTAGTGGAGTTCCTCGCCCCGTATCGCAAGAGGCTAAACACGGTGGCCGTGGAATCCACGTTCAACTGTTATTGGCTGGTGGACGGCCTGAAGGCCGAGAAGTTCAACGCTAAGATCCGCCCCGTGCGCGATCTACTTCGCCGCCGGATGAGTCTGGTACAACACCGAACGAGTTTCATTCTAAGTTTCAAGAGCCTCTACACGCGGACCACGGGGCAGTCCCTAACTTCAAGCCAGTCGAACGAACTGGATCTGCATCCTGTTGGGTGGCAGAGCAGCGAAGCAATCGCGTGCAACAGAAGCCAGAGTATTCCAGACACTGGCAGTGGGTTGGCCCTTCTTGCGTCTTAGCGACAGGTCCCGCGCCCTTGCGATAAATTCATAGCCCACAAGATGTTGGGTTGAACTGAAAATTTGCCTATTGCTATCCGTTGGGCAACCGCCGAGGGTGGACCATGAGCAACAGTCTCCAACAGCATGGAATGCGCGAAGCCGGCAAACAGCTCCGCCTGCGCATGAAGAACAGCGGTTTGCAATCCATCAGGGTTGAAGTCAGCCGCAAGGCAGGCAAGTTGAAATTCGACTTTCTAGGCACCCCTGAGCAGGTATTGAAAGCCTACGAGATCGTCGCAAATTGGGATTGACCCGCAGCGAAGCAAACCCCGGAGAGAACCCCCACCGCTCGCCCTCTGACTGTGCGTCAGAGGGCGAACCAGAATGGTTCTTCCGGGGATTTTCTATGCCCATCGCGCTCAGGGAAGCGCGCCGGCCGGAGTTCCCAGCCTGTAGAAGCGACCCGGGGCTCCGACGGCAGGATCCACCACCGTCTCCAGCCGATTAGTGGGCCGCGCGGCAACACGGGTCAAGATCTGCCACAGTCCCGCATCTGCCGACGGCCGAAACTGGATGGAATAGGTTCGATTAGAGAGTGCAAAGAATTGCAAATTCACGGCGCTCGCAACCCCTTCGATGCTCTGAACCTTCAGATAGCTTGCGGGATCCTTCGGATCCGTTCCAGCAAGGTACTCAGCGCGGTTATTCACTCCGTCGCCATCGGCATCCAGCAAAGCGTCAGCGGCCACATTCGGATTGAAACCTCGCAGTGTCTCCCAGTTGTCCGGCATTCCATCTCGATCCGTGTCGGCCAGCACGGTCAAGACAGCCTCTGCACTCGCCGACGAACTCCCCGCAACGTTGGTCAGCAACACCGTGTATCTGCCGGCGCTCGTCGCCGTGACATTTGTGAGAGTGAAGAAGGACATGCTCTGATTGACCACAAGGTTGGTGACGGTAGTCCCATTTTTTCTCCATCGGAAGGTAAGGGGTAGCGTACCGTCGCCCACAGCACTGAAACTCGCCGTCCCCCCGGTAGGAACCTCGATACTTAAGGGCGGTTGAATCACCACAGGCTTCCGGACGATGGTCAAGAGCGCCGACTGGCTCTCAACAGGTCCCACCCCATCGGTGATGAGGCAACTGTAGTTTCCGCCATTGGCGAAACTAAGCCCTTTAAGGGTGAGACTGGCAGTGGTGGCGTTCGGAATAACCGATCCCTCGTACATCCACTGGTAAGACAGCGGCGTGGCGCTCACCACGATGACAGTGAAGGTCACATTGGACCCAAGCACGCCAAACGCGTTGCGAGGATGGGACGTAATCGTCGCAGGAACCAACACGGCAAGGAAGGCGTTCGAGCTGACCACGGAGCCGCCTGATCCAAAGACCACCACGCTGTAGCGCCCAGCCTGGGCTGGCTGGATATTGCTCAGAAGGAGCGAAGGACTGTCCGCTCCGGGAATGGCTTGGCCATTGAATCGCCACTGGTAAGCCACCGGCTCGCCACTCACCGCGCTCACCTGAAGATTGGTGCGACCGAAGGCAATCGCAACGACACTTCTAGGCTGGCTGGTAATGGCCGGACGCACGCCGCCCTGCCAGGAACGACCGGGTGTCGGGGTGGCCGCAACCCAGGTGGCTGGGTCGTTCCCGTAGGACGATTCATCCGCATGTTGAAGCGAAGGACCAGCGCCATCCGCCGCAGACGGCCACCCGCCATGATCGTTATAGCGAATCGCATCGAGGGTGATGAAGTCGAGACTTCCTACCCCGAGAGCATCCGGCCGCTGCAGGTCGAGACGTTCACCACTCCCCTGCAAGGTGCCTGCAAAAGGCCCGAACACCAACACCTCGGGGGGTATCGAATGCCGATCCCTAAAGGCTGCGGGATCGCTACCCGTCACCAGGGCAAACTGGCCGGGCAGCAGGACACTACCGGAGGGGAAGGAGAACCCTGCGCCATTCAGCCTCCAAGTATTGGTGGGGTGGGCTGGGTCGTAAAGGGCCTGCATGGTGCCTGAGGTGTTGCGAAGTTCGACGAAGGCGTCAGCGCTCGAGAGGGGATGGTAGTGAATTTCCGTAATCACCACGGGCCCGATCCTCGGACCGCTGTTTGTCCCGCCGCTGGTCACGCTGATCTGCGCCACAAAATCTTCCTCGCCCGTGCTGAGGACATGGCGTCCAAAGGAAACGCCATCGGCAGAGGCTCCGAATCGAAAACCGTGAGCGTATCCCGTCAGGTCGCTGCTCGCATTGCCGGAGAAGAGATAGACCTGATCCCCGCTGGAGTTCAGGCTGAACGCATTCGTGGATCCCGGGGGATTGAATTGCGACTCAGTCACGACCAGGAAACCGCCGGCAGGAAGAACGACACCGTTCGCAAAGCGGTACTTTCGAGGCACGGAAGCATCGTCGGTCAGGAACCACCCGCCGATCGCTACCTCGGCATTGCTGGGATTGTGCACTTCGATGAAATCGAGCCCTGCCCCGTTGCGAGAGACAACTTCGTTGATCACCACTGGCTGAAGAGTATAGATCGTGTCTGCCTCGCCAGGAGATCCGCCCGGAGAGCTGCTCGCGCGCCAACTGGACGCATCACCCGGATCAGCTCCGGAGCTCGGGTTGCGAAGCACCAGAGAGAATCCGAGCCCGTCCGCGGCCAAGGGCCAGGGAGCCGCGTCGTCGAAAGAAAAGGAGAGCACCTCGCCCAGCAACGAGTGTGACAGCGAGAGAGACTCCCCATTGTTGGCCAATGAACCGGAGTAGACCCCGTTGACAGTCACTCCAGGATAACGCGATTGGAAGGCGGCCAAGTTCCTCACGATCAGAAAACGAGCCCCTGGCGCCAGAGACGCTCCGTCGCTGAAGGAATAGGAGATACCAGACACAAACGAAAGCCCGCTGAGATCCAGAGCTTCTGATCCTGTATTTGTCAGCTCGACAAATTCATACTCATCCCCGGGCAGACGAGAGTCACCCGGCGGACTGTACATGATCTCGCTGATCACGAGGGTGCGAAAGGCATCTGCCGTGGTGAACGGAGCCTCAACGATGGGGCTCCAGTTCGTCGTGTTTTTCACCCGCGCCCTCAGAACGGTATTCCCGTTGATTGCGATCGGGGAGCCATAGAGCTGGGCGGCAGGCGACAGCTCACCCCCACGCATCCGAGGATCGGTCCCATTGACGGTAAAATAGATCTGACCCGCGGCATTCGTGTGGGACAACGACAAAGAAAACCCGGGGAGAACCGTTCCACCGAACTGGCTGAGCCGAGGAGCCCCCAAGGAAGGAAAGAACCCCGCAGCGCGGAACTGGCGGAACACCACATCGCTGCGCTGAGGCAGGTAAGTGCCCAAGATCCACTGGCGTTCCCGACGCCAGTCTTCGATGTCCTGAGGAGGATTGAGATTGTCATCACCCCAACGGGCTGTTTCAGCCAGGATCGATAGCTCCACCAAATCGGCCAGCCTCTTGTAACGAGGAATTAAGGAAGCCGGAGTCAGCACGCCACCGTTGAAGAACGCGCGCTGAACACGGTCAGCAAAGTCTAGCTTGTATTCGGCGAGCCGTTTAAGGCTGTAGTGAGGTTTTCCCACCCATTCCGTCTCGATGTCGGTCCTCGGCGAAACCATTTCCAGGGGCGATCGCCCACGATCGTTGCCCATGGTGTTCTCGAAATCCCACATGTAGAATTTGAAGCCCGTGCTATTGGTCGTCCGCTGCCTCCCGAACCAAAAGTTCTTGTTAGGCCAGTCCCAGTTCCCCCCCCACATATTCGCCATCATGTAATCGATGTAGTTGAATCGATCGAAGTAGACGGGATAAAGAGGGTTGCGAGCGCCGTCCGGACTATTGCCCTGCAAGCGCTCGTAGTCCGTCGGGGTTTTGGCGGCTGCCGCAAGAGTATTGAAGGTGTTCCAAGCATTTAGATCACCATTCTTAATGTCACCGGCATTGATACTGTCCCAGTCGAGCGGATCCCCGCCGAAATAGGAGGCTGAGAAATCTTCATTGGGCCGTTCGCAAACCTCGTACAACCCCCAGTAGATCCCGTTAAAGTAAACATGAACGAAGGTCCCATGGGGCGACGGATTCCCCATTGCCTGATCCAACTCGCCTCCGAAACGGTTACGAATAAACTGTTCGGTGTCCTGCGCAGCCCCCCAGGCGTAGCCATCGTTCGCCCCGGCCCTCAGCACCAGGGTGTCGAACTCTTTGACCGCATCATCGGAGCCAAAAAGATCGTGTCGAAGCTTCCCGACACCATACTGCGATTTGAACAGCACCCTCAGGGAATGCTTCCGTGTCACCCCTGGGTCGCGAAAGTATCCCCCCTGGACACGCAAGCCGCAGTTCTTCTGAAATTCCGTGAGCCCATTGGTGCCCAGCATCTCCATCGAAGCGGGCCGCTCCCAATCGATGCCGTGGTCGGTGGGATGAGAATAAAACCCTCGATTGGCGTCGAAGAAATTCGAGATGCTGCTACTGAAGAAGACGGAGGGGAGGGAGCGCAGGGAAGCCTTCATCAGAGACGCATTGGCCGCATTCGTGGTGATCCGCGGATCCATAGCGTAATCGGAGGTCTGGCCTGTCCACGTGTTTGGATACCCCGCATTGGTGGCGGTGCGATGAGTCTGTGTCAGCACTTGGCTCAGGAAGATATAGCTATGGGTGTCGACATCCGAGGGAGTCCATCCCGGCTTCGTCGCAACGGCCCGCAGGACGGTCGTCCCACGAATCTGGATCGGGCCTGTATAAAGCCTTCCGTTCAAGGGGGTGGGAGCCGCTCCGTTGGTGGTGTAGTAAATCTCGGCACCCGTCGTGGCCGAGGTGATCGCGACTTCAAACGGAGCGTCGAAGAAACCGCGATCCACACTGAACTTCGTATCCGCCACCAGACCCAGGCTTCCGGCTTGGTTCGCCGCGCCTGGAGTTGGTTGACTAAAATAGTTTGGCAAGAGGGTCAACGCAGAGCGCCCAGAAAGCTCTGGAATAAGAAGAAAATCGTCGTCACCCGCCGTCATATTCAAGCCCTGCACGGCCAGGACATTGATGCCGTCCTTGATCAAACCCTTGTAAGGAAGAACATCAAAGCTCTCGAACGCGATCGCCGCGCTGTCCTCCCTCTCTCCTAGAGCTGCCGAATCCCAGCTGAGACTGTCAGGAGCATTGGCTGCGGCAATCTTGACCCCATTTAGATAGGCTACGAAACCATCATCATACTTCATTCGCAAGGCAAAGGCTTCGAGGTTGGGCAGTTCATCCGCAATCACCAAAAACGGGATGCGTACCAACGCGGAGGGGTTCACCCCTCGCATCGCAGGCAGGAGATCCGTCCGAACGATCGACTTAAATGTAAGGGGACCAGAACCGACCGAGACCACCACTTCGCCGAGTGACAACACATCCGCCTCGTCGGCATTGCCGACTCCGCCGGTGCCGGAAAGGTCCGGATCAGGTGTGCGGGTGACTCGAACTCTGCCGCCCAGAACAGGCGCGCCGGCCAGATTACGCAAATTGACAACGATGGAAGCGGGGCTCCCCAGGACATTCTCTGGGTTGAGAAGTGCCGAGGTAAAGTTCGTGCCCTTATTGTCGAACGTGACGATGCGCACCGTGATATCACGCAAACGGGATCCACAGCAGCCATCGCCCCGATTGTGCAAAACGATCTCTTCGATCAACCGATTGGTTCCAAGGTTTACCTCCCAGCTGGAAGGAAGCTTTTGACCAGCCAGTGTGTGGGTGAAGTTCGCGAGACTGCCGTCAACCGCGAGAGCGGCGGAGAACCCCACGGCGGTGGAGGATTGAGTGGCCGGCCTGCCTCGCGCTGCATTCGTCGTTGCGCCGGACACTGCCCCACCGACAACTTGCCCGGCATCGAAGCCAAATCCTACCTGCCCTGACGCCCACGCCGAATCATCGAAACCAACGGCTGCCCACTCTTCCGGCCTCTGGGCTGGCCCCGTCGGCACCCGCCACGTGGCCGGCTTGCCTTCAGACACAAACAAGGGAGTCGTGGCGGTAACCCTCACCCCGTAGGATACATTGTCCACTTGGGGAGGGAACGTGGGCGCGTAGGCAAACTCCACAGTGATGCCATCCGGCTGCACCAGCGCGAGATATTCCCCGGCACCATCAAGCTGGAAGTTGGAATGCAACTCTCCGCCGGCCACAGCGCGGTTCTTATCGGAGGCGAAAACCAGGAGAAACGCGCCAGGCCCCAGGTTCGTAGAGGGAAAAGTCCACTTCGCCAACGCTGTCGCGTCATCGGTCAAATGCCAGCCACTCAGGTTTACGGCGACCCCATTCGGATTATAGATTTCCAGCCAATCCGAGGCGTCTCCGTCCTGATCAAGGCGCCCGGAGATATTGGAGGCAAGGAACTCGGAGATTTGCAGCTTTTCAACGGCGGAAACGCTCAGTTGGATGAAGCCGAAACAAAGGCAGAGCAGAAGAATACGCTTACGACACATAGGGTTCAGAGATTCACTGAAATGTGACACTCCTGGGACGTTCGGACAACTAAATATCCGCCTCATGCAGGGCGTCGTGGCAACTACGGTCTCAATCGGCGGAAAAAGCCTTTCGGCACCCACAAACGTTTGGACAAACCCGCCTTGGATGGAATCGGGATTGCAATCAGACGACCCGCCCTTGAATCTGCTCTGCCTGACGCCATGTTGCGAAACGTCGACCCTCCAGTAAGTGTTTTGATCCATCCCACGCAGTTCCCTCTGGCGGTGGAAGCGGCTCTGCATAAGTCATTGAAAACGCGTGAGATGAGTCATTCATTTCACTACACCACACCCAAACAAGCCCTCCGTTGGCTCCGACTCCATGAAGCCTTCTCGCCAGCGCAAACCGATCCCGATTGCTTGCGGATCTACGACGCCGCCTTTGCGCGGTGCGCGGTGGAACTCGAAGGCGCACGCACGATAGAGGTGGTCAGCCTCGGGTGCGGCGGGGGACAAAAGGATGCGCAGTTGCTGCGGCGTCTTTCCCAGGACCTTCCAGGAGTGCGCCTGCGGTATGTGCCCGTGGATGTCAGCCCGAGCCTCGTGCTGACCGCCAGGCGCTGCGCCATCGACGCGGGCTTGGCTCCTGAGGACAACGCCCCCATCGTGATCGATCTGGCCACGTGCGAGGACTGGGCTGCTGGCCTAGACCCTGCGCTAGGCGACTCCGCCCGACGGGTGGTGTGTTTCTTTGGCATGATGCCCAATTTTCAACCGGAAGCTGTCCTCCCGCAGCTTTCGCGGCTCATCAGAGCTCAGGACCGACTGCTGGTCAGCGCGAACCTAGCGCCCGGGGTGGACTACCGAGCGGGTGTGGAGGGTGTTCTTCCCTTATATGACAACGTTCTGACTCGGGAATGGCTCTGGTCCGTGCTCCTCGACCTAGGACTCAATCGGGAGGACGGTCGGATGGACTTTTCGGTGAACTGCCCCGAAGGGGGCGACGGCCTGCGACGCATCGAGTCAAACGTTACCTTCGCTCGAGCCTGCCAAATCCCCTATGGCCGAGCTGTGTATGCCTTCGAGGCAGGAGAGACGTTCCGTCTCTTCTTCTCCTACCGTCATACCCCGCAGCGACTGGTTGGCCAATTGTCACCGCATGGTTTGTCCGTAGCCGCACACTGGATCAATGCCACGGGTGAGGAGGGTGTGTTCGATTGCTTACGAGGCGTCTGAGTTCAGTGGGGTTTTTGCGGATCTTACTCTGCGCAAGAAGACCGCAGATGAGTCCAGGGATCCCGGTGATGCCGACGGACGGCAGCGAGAGGATTCCAAGCACCAGCGATGCGATCGCTAACCGACTCGTCCGGTGATTCCCGGGGGGGGACCGGAGCGCATGCCCGGCCTCGTCTTCCACCCATGCCGTCACCGGCACAGGGACGCCTGCTGAAATCCTTTCTGGCATCATTACCCGTAGCCGTCCCGCCATCACCCGTGGGCGTCCGGGTCACCCAGAGTTCGTAAAAGTCGGGGTCGGTGAGCTGAACCGGGACGTCCGCCAGGATCGGGACCCCGTTTAAGGTCACGAAATAGACAAAGCCAACCTGGGCAGGAACGCGCAGGGAGACACGGTCGTCGTAAGTGCCTCGATCTACCACTCCCGTCACAGGGATGATCTGTTGGGCGACTGCGGAAGTGCAGCCCAGGAGGAGGAGTCCCAGAAAGCGGAAAAACGACCAAGCCAATCCGTCTTGAACCATAGAGAGCAACTCTTACCATCGAATACTCAGAACCGCTAGGGGCAAAACCTGATGCAACTCTTTGTCCTTCACCTGTGTTGTTTTTCTGTGTTGAGCTGACGGCGCTGCTGGGCGCGTGATGGAAGATCTACAACAATTCGAGGCTTTTATGAGAGCCTATCAGGATATGGTGTATGGCACGGCGGTTCGCCTTCTAGGGAACTACGCCGAAGCGCAGGATATTGCCCAGGAGGTCTTTCTAAAGGCGCACGAGCGTTTCGGAGAACTGCGGGCGAGCCAAACAGCGGGGGGGTGGCTTAAAACGGTGACTCGGAATCTTTGCCTGAACCACCTAACCCGCCACCGTGCGCGTTGGCGGCTGTTCACCGACCTGGCGAAGCCGGGGGACGAGGAATCGGATCCCCTAGCCAACCTCGCGGCGCCGGACCTCAGCGAGGAACGCTGGGATGAGGAAGCCCGCCAGCGTTGGGTTGAAACGGGCCTCTCGAAGTTGTCAGATATCCAACGAATACCCTTGGTGCTGTATCACTTTGAGGATCTCAGCTACGAGGATATCGCGGAAAAGCTCGGCGTCTCCCTGAGCAAGGTAAAGACGGACATCCACCGAGGACGCCTCGCCCTGAGGAAGCATTTGCTGCGGGGAAACTTGAGACCCGAAGGAATGATCGCCCAGGCGGAGGAATAACGCGTCACTTTTTGAAACCAGATGATAGGAACCGATTACTATGTCCGCTCCATTTGAACCGAAAGATGACCCCGCGCTGCATCGACTGCTTCGGGATCTCCCCCCACCCTCGGCCCCTCCCGAGCTGATGGCGTCTGTGCAAGCCGCCCTGCGCCAGCGCACGGCATCCCAGGCTTGGTGGAAGCAACCGATGTCCGCTTGGCCCTATGCTGCGCGCACCATCATGGTTGTGGCACTCTTACTCATCGCGGGGACGATCATATTTCTCAGCGAAGCAGGATCAAACCCGCTTCTACGGGGGCGGATCGCTGCGGGCGTTGAGAACCAACCCCTCTCGTCTTGGCAGCTCGGCCTGCAGAGTCTCAGCGCGATAGGAGTCGCTGCAAAAGCTATTGCAAGCACGCTCCCACAAGCCATTTGGTGGGCTGTTGGCCTGACAGCCATCGCGTTCTATGGCGGTTGCCTGGGAGCGGGATCATGGGTCTACCATCGCTTTGTGGATCAGGAATAAATCCAAATGCCTTCACTTACCTGCTCTAATTCTTGGCCTCTGACGAGACGGCTCTCAACCGTGGCCAGAACCTCTTGCTCAGCGCCTCAAACACCCATGCTCTCCAAAAGCCACACCTGTTTTCCGTTCAAAGGAAGCTTCCACCACCAGAGATGCCTGATCGCTCTTCTCCTTTGTCTCCTGTCGGGTGGGCTTTGGCTGAAAGCCGCGGACGATGAAGCCGCCAACGGCGGAAGTGTCCGTCGACACGAGGTCGTACGCATCGGTAGCGATGCTCAGGTCGCGACGAATGAAAGCGTCTCGGTCGTAACGGTGATCAATGGCAATGCCCAAATCGATGGAGATGTCCGTGGCGAAGTCGTTGTTATTGGAGGCAATCTCAAGGTGAACGGCAGAATTCGAGGGACGGTCGTCGTGATTCTGGGGAACCTAGAGGCAGGGCCGACTGCCCTGCTGAACCGCCAAGCCGTGGTGATCGGTGGCGAGATCCACAAGCAGGACGGCGCCCGTCTCCGTCCAGACAACCATGTCATCTCGACCCACAACTCACCCGTTTTGGGAGGCTTGTTCGACTGGGTCGTTCAGGGCGCTTTGTGGTTGCGCCCCCTCCCTCCACGGGTTCTCTGGGTCTGGACGGTTCCACTGACCTTCTTCCTGTTCTACCTCTTCTTGGGCCTGATACTTCCAGGCCCGACGAGCGCGTCCGTCCGCGCTCTGACTGACCGTCCGATCGTTTCCTATATGGTGGGGCTGATCGCTTTGGTTTTCCTCCTGCTGCTCTCTCCCGTTCTCATCATCCTCGGCGTTGCAGGGGCAGGCATCTTCCTGATTGTCGCTGTGGCGTTGGTTCTGGTATTCGGCCGAATGGTGGTTGTGCAGTTCGTCGGACTTCAGGCCACGCGACAGTTTCAAGCACCCATACTGCACCAACCCCTGATGGGTCTGTTCGTAGGATCCGCTCTCTTCTGCCTGATGTACATGATTCCTGTACTCGGTCTGACGATGTGGATCGGCACCTTCCCGCTCGCACTCGGAGGGATTCTCGTGGCCGCAGCTCGAGGCATGAGGCCTCGCCGCGTGCCCCCTCAAATGCCCCCCAATTCCGCATCGGCAGCAACGAACCCAAACGTCGAAGCGGCCCCTCAGACCTCAGGACAGACCCTTGCGCCTATCGCACCGGCAATGCTTCAAGGCAGGCCTGTCGGCTTCTTCATGCGAGGAGTCGCGACCTTGATCGACCTGATCTTGATCAGTTTGATCAACCACCTTCTCGATCTCCACGGTCGCTCCTGGCTACTCGTGTGGATGGCCTATCATATCGTCTTGTGGACATGGACTGGAGCAACCCTCGGTGGGAGAGTCCTAGGCATGCGCCTGGCCGGTCCAGACGGAAGAGGTGTAGACTTCAAGGTGGCGACGACGCGATGCCTTGCTGCTTTCCTTTCCGCACTGCCGCTTGGCTTGGGCTTTGTCTGGTCCGCGTGGGACGTGCGCAAGCAATCCTGGCACGACAAGCTCACAGGCACACGAATCGAATGGGTGCGTTAGACTCGGCCTCTCTTTCCAGGTGTTTAAGGCAAGCCAACGGCACCGTATCTGGCGGCCTGCCGAGCACCGCGATTTAGGCCACACCTGCCTACTTGACCTCGAAAGCGAAGATCAATTCCTGATCCCGAAGATAGAGACGGCCATTGCTGATCACCGGATGGGTCCAAACGCGCCCGTCACGTTTGCGCAAGGTAGTCTGAGGGGTGAGCGTGAATCGGCCCTTTTCGCTCCATCCCTTGGTAGAGGCCTCAGCTAGGACCACCGTGCCACTTCCTTCATCGAGACAGTAAAGCATCCCATCCGCATAGCTCACGGCACCTTTACCGAATGCCTTCGAGGACCAAACCTCCTGACCCGTCAGAAAGTCCTGACACACCCAACCTGCACCGTCAGAATGTCCGTAAAGATGCCCCCCTACCAGCACCACACCGCCGTGGTGGTTCTTTATGACCTTGTTGACGTAGACGTCTGAAACCTGATTCCCTGCATCGATCTTCACCAACTTACAGCCTACACTGTAGCCCGATGTGACGTAGACATGTCCATCTTTGTAGATCGGAGTCGGGATGACCGCGACTTTGCCTTGCCAGTCTGACTTCCATAACACGGCACCATCCTTGGAATTGAGGCCAACAATGCTCTTGGCCGTCAGCTGAATCAGCTGATGCGCGCCATTAAGATCAGCAGTGATTATGGAAGAATAGTGAGCGTCGTCGGTAAAGTCCTTCGATTGCCAAGCCAGCTTGCCCGTCATTTTGTGCAACGCGACCACGGCCCCCTTCGCACCTCCGGGCGTGAAGATCACATGATCACCGTCCGTCAGCACGGACTCGCAGTAGCCCCAGTCTGGGACCTTGCCGCCAAAATCCTTTGCCTCCACCTTCCACAAGGTCTTCCCCGTAGCCACATCGGCGGCGATCAGGCCGCCCTTCGCTGCCAGCGAGAAGACGTAGTTCCCATCCACAGTCGGCGTGCCGCGAGGCCCATCACCCCAGTTGTTGGGATACACCCCTCCCATGGGCGTCGCCCAGAGCTCGTGCCCGTCCTTTGTATCCAAAGCGATCAGCAGCTCCTGATCTGCCCTTGCCCCCATGGTAAACAAGCGGCCCTTGGAGATTGAAAAACCCGAGTAGCCAATCCCGGCATCCTTGAAAAGCCACGCCTGTTTCAGTCCCTTGGTCGGCCACGACTTGAGCAAACCGGTTTCCAAGGACACGTCGTTGCGGCTAGGACCTCGCCATTGCGGCCAATCACCTGCATCAACGGAAAGTTGAAGAAAAAGGCAGAGTGCAGCCAATGTAAGGAGTCTTTTGGGGCGCATAAAAAAATCTTCACTCAATGGACGCATATTCGCCACCCAAGCTTCAATCGGAAACGAACCTCGCCCACCTAACCTGCCGCAAACCTCCATAGCGCAAGCCGGTAACGCGGCGCCCTGAAGCTATCCGCGAAGAGTCGACGTGGACTTCCCCGCCAAGAGGAGCGCCCCCACAGGGACGGCATCCTCCGATAAGCCAGCCAGCAACAAGCCAGGTCCAGGATGAAAAGCCTCCAACAAGAAGCTGGGAAGGGCTTCAGCAACCGCCCGTCTCAAAGGTTCGCCCACCAGAGACAATCCGCCCCCCAATACGATCACCTCGGGATGAAACAGATGCGTCACATGTGAAAGAGCAAGCCCTAGGTCGCAAGCCGTTTCCTGGAGAATCACCTGGGCCGTTGGGTCGTCAGCTTGAAGAGCGGGCACCAGATGCCGGGCTTCACCACCCACATGCCCCCCGATGAGCCGAGCCAGGAGGCTTTCCGGGCGCTGCTGCACAGCCTCACGGATTCGACGGTCGGTCGCCCAACCCGAACAGCGCTGTTCCACCACCTGTCCGGCGCGGTCCAACCTCAGATGCCCGATCTCACATTCGCCAGGCTTGGCACCATGGTAAATGGATCGACCTTGAACAAAACCACCGCCTACCCCACTTCCCAGGGTGACGTAGAACACACTATGAAACCCTCTGCCCGCCCCCACACAGGCTTCCGCCAGCGCCGCCACATTGGCATCGTTGTCGACGGCTACGGGCAAACCAGAGAGAGAGCCAAGCCATGCCGCCATTGGAAACTCCGACCATCCAGGAATCTGATGAGAGCAGGCGATCCGACCTGATTGCCAGTCCACGGGCCCGCCGAATCCCACACCAATCGCAGAGGCTGGACGCAATGATAACAATCCCGGGAGCGCCGACTCAATCTGCAGGCGGATTCCCTGCCCGCCGGCCGTTGGATCCACCGCAAAGCGGCGCCGCTCAAGCAAGGAGCCGTCGGAGGCCCCCGCGACCAACTGAAGCTTCGTGCCTCCGATCTCGATTCCAATGACCCAGTCTGACATAATAGATAGGGTGAGACTTAGGGGATGTCCTGGAGAAACTCAAGGTATCCAGGTGAAAGAATCGGCTTTTCCCTCGAACTCTCTGAGGCTTGCACAAACAGGTCATGGCTGCGAATTGCACCTAAACAAAGCAAATCGCCCGGTCCATGGACTGGAACCCGGGCGACTGCAAAACAAACTGGCTGAAGCCAGCGACGGAATCAGAGGGAAGAGATCAACAGCTGACCACCCTTGGTGCTCTGGGTGGAAACACGCTTGGCCTGGGTCGCTTTGGCACCGCAATCAGACTTTCCAGCGCAGTCGGCCTTCGCGGCTGTCTGGGCCTTATCGCAAGTCCCAGCCTTGGCGGCTGTCTGAGCTTTGTCGCAGGTACTGGCCTTGGCGGCTGTCTTGGCTTTGTCGCAACAGGCCGACTTGGTTTTGACTGCGTCATGCGAATGCGCTTCGCCTGCCATCAGACCGAAGGTCATGGCCAGCATCGAGATAGAGACAATGATCGTTTTCATAGGATAGTTATCGGTTTACCAAGGGAAACATGAAGCATCCAATGGCAATGTCAATAGGACGAGTCAGCCGCGGAATTGTTCAAAAAAAAGAGCCAATAGATTGCTCTATTGGCTCTGGTGATGAGGTCGTATACGCCTTCACCAAGGCGCTCAGAAGGGCGACAGGGCCAACTATTTCCGCGCTGTCCGAACCCCATCGCAAGCAAGACCTCTCTGCCAACCCTAAACGAACAGCGGTACTACAGAGATATAGATGGCGGGCCTGGAAAATAGTTCAATAGCAATTTGAAAAAATCTTCTTGCTAACGGCAATTTTTTCCTCCTGCAAATCTTAATCGCCGCCTAAGCCGCGGTGGGCAATCTTGAGGTCACTTCCCTAGGAACGATTTAAGCCGAAAGAGCGGATCTCAGAACGAATCTAGGTTTCTGACAATTTTTCAGATTCCAAAAGAACCTCAGCTCAAGCACTTTTCCATCCATGCCATCCCGTACTGGTAGCAACCCTAGGCGCCGTTTGGTTCTCGGCCTGGATTTCGGCACACTATCCTGCCGCGCCCTTGTGGTGGACGCGGACACCGGCGAAGAACTCGGCAGCGCTGCTGCAGAGTATCGCCATGGATCCATGGAAGAACATCTGCCAGGAAGCACCAAACGTCTGCCTCCTGACTTCGCCCTACAGCATCCCTCCGACTACCTGGAGGTTCTACGAAAGACCGTTCCTAAAGCTCTGCAAACATCTGGCGTGTCCGGGCATGAGATCTCCGGAATCGGAACCGACTTCACGTCCTGCACAATGATGCCCGTGAAGAAAGACGGCACCCCGCTCTGTTGCCTTCCACAATTCCGCGACGAACCCCACGCCTACGCCAAACTCTGGAAACATCATGCAGCGCAACCAGAAGCCGACAGGATCAACGAGATTGGACAGGAGCGTGGGGAGCGCTTCATCAAGGCCTACGGCGGGCGATACTCCAGCGAGTGGTTCTTCTCAAAACTCCTGGAAACGGTACGCCGCGCGCCCAAGGTCTACTCGGCTGCGGATCGCTTCATCGAGGCAGGCGACTGGATTGTCTGGCAACTATGCGGGGAAGAAAGACGGGGGCTCTCCGCCGCAGGCTTCAAGGCAATGTGGGTTCACCCCCACCCCCAAGGCGGGTGGACGTATCCCTCGGAAGAGTTCTTCAAAGCGCTAAACCCAAAATTGACCCATGTGGTGAGGGAGAAATTGGGAGGCAGCTTCCTCCCTCCCGGCGCGAGGGCGGGAGGGTTGACTCCCGCCATGGCGAAACTGCTTGGTCTCACCGCCGGCATTCCGGTCGCCGTGGGAAACATCGACGCACACGTAGCCGTCCCTGCGTGCGGGGTGAGCAGTCCAGGGGAGATGGTGCTCATCATGGGAACTTCGACCTGCCATCTCTTGGTCGGAGACCGCTCTCAGGACGTGGAAGGGATGTGCGGCGTGGTTCAGGATGGTGTCATCACCGGCAGCTGGGGATACGAGGCTGGACAAGCGGGTGTCGGAGATTTGTTCGCGTGGTATATTCGCCACGCGCTCCCGGCCGAGACTGCGAAGGAGGCCCGGAGGACAGGACGGGACCCCTATGCCCATCTGGAACAACTGGCCTCTAAACTCAAGCCGGGCGAAAGCGGCCTGCTGGCGCTCGATTGGTGGAACGGTTGCCGCTCCGTATTGATGGACTCCTCACTGAGCGGCCTTTTGCTTGGAGCCACGCTCGGGACGCGCCCCCACGAGATCTATCGGGCGTTGATCGAATCCACAGCCTTCGGAACTAGGCGCATCATCGAGGCTTTCACATCCCAGGGGGTCGGGATCGACCGTCTGGTCGCCTGCGGCGGCCTCGCGCGGAAGAGCCCTCTGCTCATGCAGATCTATTCAGACGTCACCGGCCGCCCGATTCAAGTGGCCGCCTCCGAGGAAACCTGTGCGCTGGGAGCGGCGATGCACGGCGCGGTAGCCGCCGGGCTGCATTCGGATCTCAAAGCAGCGGCACGCTCCATGGCCCATGTTCAGGCGGAGTCCTACAAACCCCAGCGAAAACATCAAGCGACCTACGACACGCTCTATGCTGAATATGTGCGCCTTCATGACTACTTCGGAAGAAATCCAGCGAGTCCGATGAAGTCTCTGCGTCAACTCAGATCAAAGGCGCTCGGCATGGACTGAGAATGAGAGAAACGACGTTCATTTTAGGAAGGAAACCCTTTGTCGCCGTCCGCCTGAGTGCTAACGTTCTCGCCTCAATATGCGCAGTCGGGTGTTGTTCATTGGCTTTGTGGTTCTAAACGCGGCGTTTGCCGTGGTGCTGATCTATTTTGTGACCCGCTCCGGCGGGCCGTCCGCCCCAGCCCTACCTCCGACACGCGCAGGACTCAGCCCCTCTCCCGCAGCTGCAACCCTGCCTGCGCCTCTTCCGCCCTCGACAAGAACCAACGAAGCCTCGGCCCCAACTTCGAGCATTTTACCCAACATCACAGGTCCACTTCCCCCTGCAGTTCCCCCTGCACGGGTCGCCGGAGGCGTGCGGACCTTTGGGTGGCAGGACGTGGAGGCGAAAGACTACCTAACATATCTCGACAATTTGCGAGGTGCCGGATGTCCCGACAAGATGGTCCGTCAGATCGTCTTTAATGACTGCAACGACCTCTTCAACCAGCGTCGGTTGCAAGCGGCCATGGCACACGACGTCAAGTGGTGGATGGCGGACCCCCAGTTCAGCATCGGCAGCTACAATCCGGAGTATCAGGCGAAGATGCAGAGCTTGGTGGTGGATCGCCGCGAGATTCTTTCCCGACTTCTCGGAGACAACTGGGAGCAGGAGGACAAGTCACCCTCACTGGCCGATCACACCATTCCCCTTACAGGGAGCGTGCTGGGATCGATGCCGTTGGAGCTCTACATGGAGGTGCAAGAAATCTGCGTTCGCTCCAGGACCCGACTCGAGGACTATAGGATGTCGCGTTTCAACGAAGGGCTGGGCACGAGTGAAATGGAGCTAGCGAAGCTGCGGGATCAGACCAGAAAGGACCTCTCTATCGTGCTCAACGCCGAGCAATTAGAAGAATTTCTCCTTCGCTTCTCACACAACGCTCAGCACCAGAGGCTGACCTTCAGGGGGGTTGGTTTGCAGCCTGAGGAGTTCCGAAAAGTGTTCAAGGCAACAGACGCCATCGACCACCAAATCCAGTTGGATTTTGGAGGCGAGGAAGCGCTCAGCCCCAAGCAGAGGGAGCAAATCGTTCGACAGAAGGAGCAGGCAGTGGCGGCCGTTCTAGGTCAGGAAAAGTACGCTCGCATTGTGCTCAGCCGCGATCCGCTTTATCAGAAAGCTCAACGCATCGTGATGGATTCGGGAGCCGAGGACTCTGCTATCCGGGAGCTATTCAACTTGTTGCGCGCATCGGATCTACAGCGACAGCAGGTAAAGGCTGACAAAGGCTTGAGCTCTGAGGACAAAGAGAATGCGCTCGCGCGGATTAATCAGGAACAGCTGCGACAGCAGACCCAAGTCCTTCAGAAGCGGGCTCCCTAGCTCCGCCCTTCCCCTTCAGAAGGTTTGCTACCCACCAAGCGTTCAAACAGCGGCGAGGCCATCAGCGTGGTCACAACCGCCATGATAACGAGAACCGCAAATAAAGCCGGTGTTATGATCCCTCGCTGGAGCCCGATATTGATGATGATCAGCTCCATCAAACCACGAGCGTTCATCAAGGTTCCAATCCCAAGGGCCTCGCGGTTGCTCACACCCGTGGCCCGTGCCGCCAACCAGCAAGCCACCCCCTTCCCGCCGACGGCCACGATCAATACCAATCCAGCCATCCCCCAAAGATAGCCTGAGTTGAGCAAAGCAATCTGCGTATTCAGACCTGAGAAGGTGAAAAAGAGGGGGAGGAGCAAGGCCACCGTGAGGGGCTGAATGCGGTCGATCAGAACACCCGTGATCAGGCCACGAGGCATCACCGCGCCCATCACGAAAGCTCCGAACACGGCATGCAGGCCAATCGCGTCCGTGAACCAAGCCCCTAAGGCCATCAGCACCAGGCAGAAGGAAAACTCCCGCTCCGAGAGTTCCCCTCGTTCCTGCACAGATCGACCCCAGCGCGCCAGCAAGGGGCGGAGCACTAAAAAAGCAAACGACACATAGCCAATTCCACCCACAATGTTCACGGCTGCATGCTTGAGATTGTTGTCAAAGCTCGCCAGCACAACCGCCAACAGACACCACGCCGCTGCATCATCAATTGCGCCAGCCCCCAGCGCCACAGTGCCCATGGTGGTGCCGGTCAGCTTCTTGAAGTGAATGATTCGCGCAAGCATCGGAAAGGCGGTGATGCACAACGAGGCACCGAGGAAAACGACAGCCTCCATGAACGAAGTCCGCTCAGGAAAAAAATTCGTGTTCTTGTAGAACCAAGCACCCAAGCCCACCCCAAGAACAAAGGGAGTCACCATTCCCGCCAACGAAACAGCCACAGCGCTCCTCATCCGCTTCTCTAGAATGTCCATGCGAAACTCCAATCCGACCACGAACATATAGGCGGCTAAGCCTAACTGGGAGATGGGGAAGAGGACTTTCATGGACTCCTTCGGAAACAGCTTCGCAGAGAGTTCTGGAAAGAAGAGTCCCAGCAACGATGGGCCGAGCAGAACGCCCCCAACCATCTCACAAACAACCTGAGGCTGACCGCAGCGACGTCCGATCAGCCCCACAACTTGGCTGAACGCCAAAATAATGGCTATCTGGAGAAAAAACTGAATCGCTAACTCGAGATTACTCATCGCCCATGAAGGCTAGCGCTAGAGAAGGCATTGCTAAAAGCATTTCCTGTGGATACCCGATTCATCCAACAATGCGCAGGGCATCCAGCAGAGGACGGAGCCTTCAGCAGGCGACACCGCTGCCAAAAACAAACAATCCCGGCAGGATGCCCTGCCGGGATTGGTGCGCGAACTCCATACAATGACACCCGCCTAGGGAGCGCCCAACAGCGTTTCCGGAATACTTCGGTAGAAAAGGACGCCCTTGCGCTCGATCTCGGGATCGACATAATGCACCACTCCTTCCGCAGCATCCGCCGTCCCCCTGTTTCGCCACTCCTTCAAATCGGTGGACACTTGTAACACGTAACGAACTCCATCAGCTCCCGGCAGACAGACATGAAAATGGCCATCGGGAAGCGTCTTGCATCCGGGCCGGGTCTGATCGTTATCGAGGATGACGGCAACCGCTTTGCTCGGCTGTCCGAGGCGATAGATAGGCCATCCCAACTGCTCAATACGGCCGGGTGCCTCCGCAGGAAGCAACTCCACCAAGACCGTCTCGATCTGCTCTATACTCTCATCGTCGATGGCTTTGAGGGTCAGGTTGACCTCGGTCTTGCCCGCAGGGATCACCACTTTATCAGGCAAGCCCACGTAGTCCTTCCCAGAAACGGCAGTACCTCCCAACCTCAACCCCACCACCAGCTCTTCGCTGACGGGCCCATGACGCGTTACCACAAACGTGGCCGTCGGACTGGTCCAATCGCTCTCTCCCTCGGTGGCCAGCGCATCGGAAGCACTAAGCGTTACCGTAGGACGCAAGGAGTCGTTTGGATCATTGTCGAGAATCAAGGCCTTCGCCGCCCCCGCACCCTCCGCGATCCCGTAGCACCAGGGGGCAGGCCGGACGACGGCCAGGCAGATCGGCGGGTCAATCACCAGCACCACCGTCTCGACTCCCTCCACAAGATCGTCATCGATCGGGGTGACCACGACGTTCACCGAATCCGCTTCTTTCGGAATCTCCACCACTCCAGAAAGGAAATCATAGTCCATACCATTGCGAGCGCTCCCCTCCAGGCGGTAGGACACCCTGATCGGGACCGTCAAGTCGCCCAAACGCCGAATCTCGAACACGATCGGATTCAGCAAGGTGGGCCGACCCATACCCGGAGCCACAGGATCCGACTCTGCGCCCTCCGCATCACTCGCCTTGACCGACACCAGCGTCTTCTGGGAATTGGGCTTCACTCGAACAACAACAGCGGGCGCCGTGGTGGTGACCGCTCCACCGTCATCGTGAGCCATCGCCGTCAGCTCATACTCTCCGGAATCCACACCTCCCCATTCGAATGTATGGGTCACAAGTGTGCCCGGTTTGGGTGCCACCAAAAAGTCGAGGCGGGAATCACCAATCTTCTTTCCACTCGCAAAAAACTCCACCCACGGCACATAGCCATCCGCATCGGCCGTCTGCACTTCGATCAAGAACGTTGCAGGGGCGAGCGACGAGGCTCCCGGCAGGGGCTTAACAATCGCCACCTTGGGAGGAGAATTCTCGACGCTCGTCCGGTCATGAATGACCAGCTTTGCTCCAGCCTTCTCACCAATTAGGTAGGATCCTCGTGCCGTGACAGGCTCAGTATCCGCCCCATTCAGGACGATCGGAGGGTCACTGATAATGGGAGGTAGTGGGAATAGGCGCACGAGGGAAAGCACCACGCTCTCATCCCCCTCGACTAGCCTGTCGAAGAGAGGAACAATGGAGACATCCACTGACTCCGCCCCTGCTGGAATGGTGGCGATCCAAGGCACAGATCCGTAGTCCACCCCATTAGCCGCTGTGCCACCGATTCGGAAATACACCTCCAAAGGCAGATCTGTCTTGCCCGTGCGCGTGATCGAGAAACGCCCATCGTCCACGCGGACTTTCGAATTGGGATCCCCGGTAAGAGGTTCGGAGGCTTCTGGATCCGTCGCTGTGACATTCACCACCGGCACTTCGGGTGGCAGTCCTTCTCCATTGTCCAGGAGGATCACTTTCGCCGAGGACGGAACGCCGATGTCGTAAGTAAGAATGGGGGGAAGGAAATGACCGGCTGTGTCCAACGGAAGGGCGAGCACGGACCGATCGAGCGAGAGGATGATGGATTCGGTTGGCTCCACGATCTGGTCGTTGATCCCAAACACTTCGATAAGGGCTGACGAAGCACCCGCAGCAATCTCCACCTTCCCCGGGAGGGCTTCGTAGTCCAAACCATTGATCGCCGTTCCCAAGGTGACATAGAACACCGTAAGAGGCGCTTCCACAGATCCCGTGCGACTCACCTTGAATTGACCCTTGTTCGGTGCCAGACGTTCCCACGGCAAAGGAGTGCGCATCTCTGCGGCCTCTCCATCGATCGCAAGCACGGTTACAACCGGGAGCTTAGGCTCATCGATCACACGGAACTGAGTCGGTTGGGACTTCGAGGCCGCGCCACCATCATCGTAGGCCACCACCACCAACTCATGAGCGCCGGCGGTCGGTGTTTTCCACTCGAAGGAGTGCTTCAGAACAGTCCCTGGCTTAGGTGCCTGGATAAACACAAGGCTTGAATCCCCAACTTTCAGCCCATCCAGAAAAAACTCAGCCCGGGGAGCGTAGCCATCCGCGTCCACAACGTCCGCGCTGAGTGTGATCATGGTCGGCATTCTGAAAACGGCACCCGGGAGTGGTGCGGTCACCACCACGCGCGGTGGTAAATTCCCGACGGGAGGAGGCGTATCGATGAGGATCGCCTTGGCACTCGAGGCAACCCCAACCAGGTAGCACTCCAAGGGCGGCGGAAAAATCTGGACGCAGATAGGCTCCTCAATCACCAACGCCACAGTCTCTGTTCCCTCCTTTAGTCTGTCGGCCAGTGGCACAATCGCAACGCGCACAGCGTCCTGCCCCTTCGGAATGACGATCCGCCCGGGCAACTTCGCGTAGTCCTCTCCGTTGACGGCGTTCCCCTCCAGTCGATAGTTCACAGGTAGATCAATCTCGATGGATCCTTTGCGAGTCAGTGTGAATACAGCGATATTGGGTCGAGGCGCGCTAGCGGTTATATCCGGGAAGAGTGGAGGCTCGACCGCCTCGGCATCGGTCGTGACGACCGACACCTCCGGTCGCTCGGGCGGAGACACCGAAACGACTCGAACAGGCACTGCCACAGACCGGCTGATGGCACCCCTATCATCATGAGCCACACCGACAAGTTCATGAGCGCCCACCGGAGGATTCACCCATTCGAAGGAATGAGTCAGGACGGACCCCGGCTCTGGTGCCTTAACAAACGTCAGACGCGATTCGCCAACCTTGACGCTCCCGGCATAGAACTCGACGAAATCGGCGTAGCCATCCGCATCCACGGCGTCCGCTTGGACCAGGATTCGGGCTGGGTCATCAAAAACCTGACCGGTAGTGGGCTTCACGATACCCACCCTGGGAGGCAGATTATCTGAAACCACCGGGCTGTCCAAAATCACTGCTCGAGCAGCGGAAGCCAACCCGACAAGGTAGCACTCCCTCGGAGAGGGGAAGATCTCGATACAGGCTGGGCTCTCCAAAACGATGCCAACCGTTTCAGTGCCCTCCTTCAGCAAATCGGGTTTGGGGTAGATGACCACGTTGACGGTGGACTCTCCCTTGGGAATCATCACCTGGCCGCTCAGCTTGTCATAGTCGATCCCGTTCTCCGCGGTGCCCTGAAGCCGATAAAACACCGGGAGGTCGAAGTCGATTGGCCCCCTGCGACCCACTGTGAACACCGCGGTGTTGATTCGGATCGGCAACCCCGACGCGGGATCCATAACCAGAGGGTTCGGTTCTGCAGCCTCGGGATCTGCGGCAGTGATCGATACAACCACTTGTGTGGGGATTGGGGGATCGATGATCTGGTTTTGAGCGCGGGAAACGAGCGCCGAACTCCCGAAGAGGCAGGCTATCAGACCCAGAGACATGATCGCCTGTAGGTTTCTATGTATCATAATCTTACGCTGTAATCCGACCCTGCTGGATATGCCTCCGGGAAAAGCGTGGGCAGCAGAAATGTCGGCATTGCTAAGTGAACAATAGGACCGATAGCACTTGCAGAGCTTTCTGGCAAGTGGCCTTCTGGAGGGTAAAGTGCATTCTCTACGAATGCGATCAGCGGATCCGTCGTCTGTCTCGTTCAAGTCTATCACTATGAAACTGATAACCACCCATGGTCGCGGCCTCATGGCTGCGATGATTCTCTCCCTCTTCCGATTCAGCACCACCGAATCGCAGGCGGCACACCCCATTCCAGACGCGTATAAGATTTCCGGATTTGCCCTAGGCTGCCAGGCCTACACCTTCAACCGGTTTAGTGTCTACGAAGCCATCGAGAAAACGGATCAGGCAGGAGGCCGAATCATCGAGTTCTACCCTGGCCAAAAACTGAGCAAAGAAGAGCCGACCGTAAAATGGGATCACAACGCCTCATCCGCGGTGGTGGAAGCGGTGAAGGCCAAACTCGCGAAGCACAAGATAAAGGCGGTGAACTATGGAGTTGTGGGAATCCCCCAATCCGAAGCCGAAGCCCGTAAGATCTTCGAATTTGCTAAAACCATGGAGCTTTACGCCGTGACAACGGAATCCTTGGATGCTCTGGACACCATCGAAAAGTTGGTCAAGGAGTTCGATATCAAGGTTGCGTTTCACGAGCACGCGAAGAATCCAGCCAACCCCGCGTATAAGATCTGGGACCCCAGCTACCTCGCCTCACGCTTGGAGGGACGTGACGCCCGGATAGGGGCTTGTGCG
This sequence comes from Akkermansia muciniphila, assembly GCA_945861575.1. Taxonomy (GTDB): domain Bacteria; phylum Verrucomicrobiota; class Verrucomicrobiia; order Limisphaerales; family UBA11320; genus UBA11320. Next base: position 1,295 of record CAMAVD010000051.1, on the reverse strand, counting down.
GACACGGGCCATTGGGCTAGTTCCGGGCTCAAGCCGGTAGAGTGCCTTCGAATTTTGAAGGGCCGGATCGTCAGCAGCCATCTCAAGGAACGGGCCGCCATCGGCTCCCACCTGCCGGATCAAGTCTATGGACTTGGAGTGTCCGACATCGCAGGCTGCCTCCAGGAGCTGAAGGCTCAGGGTTTTGACGGCAACATCTCCATCGAGTACGAGAACAATTGGGATCACTCTGTTCCTGATGTCGCCCAATGCATCGGATTCGTCCGCGGTTGGGGTGTGACCAAGTAGAAGGACCCAGCCCACAGAGAGCATTGAGGTTGTTTCCCGCTTCCGTGTTGCCCCACTCGTGACACGGTCAGGAGGCGAACGACTGCGTTTAGGCTCCAAGGCATCGTGGGCACGCGCCATCAGTATGAAGTGCCCTGCGAACGAACCTTTGAGCGGGCCTTGAAAGTGATTGCCAGCGATGATCTTCGGCCGGTCTATTCGGAGTGGATGGCCACCTTGGATCCCGAGGCGGTAAGGATCTTGCAAGCTCCTTGTTCAGTCTGAACAAGGCCATTGTCCATCGTGAGGAGCGGAGCTATCTCGCGAACCCAACGGCCTCGAGCCAGCTTGGGATGAGGCGGCTCCAATCCAATGTTTCCGCGAAGGCTCTGGCTTTGACTCCATACTCACGCCGCAGGGCCTCGTCGTTCTCTAAGGCTAGGATGCATTCCGCCAAGTGGGATTCATCCACGCCCGCCTTGCACCAGGACATTGAGATCGCTCGTACGTCATGGCCAAAAGAGTTCACCTGCCCGGCGTCGAGATAGCAGTTGCGAATGTAAGGGGCATCGCCACTGGCTGCCGTGCCACTGGGGACTTCCTTGGCTCCTACCTGGAAGACCGTAACAGGCGCGGTCGGAGGCGTGGGCGGCAAGGTAGGGGTAATCGCGAGGCATTGATCTATCCCACAGTTGACAACTCCCGCCACTCCCACCCCAGCACTCAGATCCCCGGTGATCAGAAGAAAGACGAACCCGGGTGTCGGGGTGGCATGGTCCTTGTTTCCCCAGTTGATCGCTTTCACAAAACTGACTCGGGAATGGTTTCCCATCATGCGCACTGCACCAGCCGCCACCATAGCGCCGCTTTGACCGTTCAGATTGCAGTCCACGGTAAGCGACTCAATGGAGGCGAAATCGACGAGGTTGGCCGCACCGCCAACCCCAAGGTCATGCCCGAAGGCGTAGACAGCTTTCTGGGTGTTGGCCGTGGTGTTTACCAGAGTCACTTTCGTCACATCCACCCCC
>CAMAVD010000050.1 GCA_945861575.1 Akkermansia muciniphila | reverse complement strand
CCCCAGACAATCCCGGAACAACCAAAAATGATTTATCCGCAGATTTCGCAGATTTGCACAGATTAGGGGACAAAACACGGCGGCTCTCCGTTCCAGGGCCTTCTCCGTAATCTGCGAAAATCTGTGCAATCTGCGGATCAAAGATCTTCAAATGGGTTCACCGACCGCTTCTCTCCGCCTAGCGGGCCGTCGGACTTGGACTATTTTTCCGCTGGGTCCCCGCCAGGACTATTCTTCGGTTCTGGGGATTATTGCATGCCGACCTGCTAGCACCCACTCAATTACCCGAAGAGGCTAAAAATGTAACCGCGAATGGACGCGAATAGACGCGAATAGACGCGAATGCGAAAAAGGCTCCTGGGTTGTGACTTCTGGATTAACGTTCATTGGAGTACATGCAACCCATGGCCGCTGCCGTGGATCACCTCCAAGGCGCACCCAACTACCAAGTATACTTCATCCTTCAGCAGTAATGTCTCATTCGCGTTCATTGGCGTTCATTCGCGGTTAAGGTTTGAATCCCTGCAGTGGGCCGTCGGTGGGTTTCGGCGAAGCTAAGGTAGCCGTCTCAATGTCGACACAGCTCTTGATCGGTTACCCGCGGCTCACGTCGGATCCGACCCATTCGGGCTTGGTGACCGGAGATCGTCATCTTTCAATCATTCCAAATTCCAGCTCGCCAAATGATCTTCTGGACTCGATAACGCTGGGACCCGAGACGCGGTCGGGGCCTATGAAATCGTCACAAAAGCAATCGAGGCACGCTGCGCCTTCCTCCAGATGGCTCGGCGTCCTTGGCGTTGTGTTGATCGGAGTGGCCGCTGCGGCTGGTTACTACCTCTCGAGACCATCGGCTCCGCTGCCGACTTCTCCGGTCTCCAGAGTTCCTGGAACGATTCCTTCTGCTTCACGTCCCTCCATTCCACCTCCTCCTGGCATGGTCTGGATTTCCGGAGGGGAGTTTTCCATGGGAACCGAAGACCCCACGGAAATGATCTGTGGCGGCCGCGATGCGATGCCGGATGCGCGTCCGGTGCACCGGGTGTTTGTTGATGGCTTTTGGATGGATGCCACCGAGGTGACCAATGAGCAGTTTCAGCGCTTTGTCGACGCGACTCGATATGTCACCGTGGCTGAGCGCAAACCTCGGCAGGAGGATTTTCCCGATGCACCTCCCGAGAATCTGGTCCCTGGTTCGGTGGTATTCAAACCGTCGTCGGGCGCGGTGGACTTGAATGACTATCTGACATGGTGGGAGTATACCAAGGGGGCCGACTGGCGACATCCTGCAGGACCACAAAGCGATCTGAAAGGACGTGAGAAGTATCCGGTGGTCCACGTCGCCTTCGAGGACGCTGAGGCCTACGCTACCTGGGCGGGGAAGCGCCTGCCCACCGAGTCTGAGTGGGAGTTTGGTGCCCGTGGAGGCCTTTCAGGAAAACCGTATGCCTGGGGAGAGGAACTCAAACCCGGCGGGCGCTGGGCTGCCAATATTTACCAAGGCCGCTTTCCAGCGAAAGATTTGGCAGAAGACGGCTACGAGGGCGTGGCTCCCGTGGCGTCCTACCCTCCCAATGGCTACGGATTGCATGATGTGGTTGGGAACGTTTGGGAGTGGTGTTCGGATTGGTATCGCCCCGATTACTATGAGTCGCTGGCTGCCACACCAGGCGTCCCTCGGAATCCTCGTGGCCCGAGCGACAGTCTTGATCCCATGGAGCCCGGAGTGCCCAAGCGCGTGCAACGCGGTGGTTCCTTTCTCTGCACCGACCAGTATTGCACGCGCTATATGACGGGAGCTCGCGGGAAAGGTGAGCTGTCCACAGGTAGCAATCATCTGGGCTTTCGCTGTGTTAAATCTGAACCGTGAAACGGATCTCTATGTCTGTAGCTTTTTCTCGACGGATGGCGGCTTTGCTCTTTGCAGTGATAGCCGGTCCTCTCTTGGCTGCTCAGCCTCCCGTGCGGCCCAACGTGCTGGTCATTCTTGCGGATGACATGGGCTTCTCCGATGCGGGCTGTTACGGCGGAGAAATCCCGACGCCCCACCTAGATCGGCTGGCATCCAATGGTGTTCGCTTCACGCAGTTCTACAACACCTCCCGCTGCTGGCCCACCCGAGCCGCGCTGCTGAGCGGCTACTACCCGCAGCAGATCCGGATGGACCCACCCCGTGGGCGCCTGCCCGAGTGGGCCCACTTGCTCCCCCATCGCCTTCGCCCTCTGGGCTATCGATCCTATCACTCAGGGAAATGGCATGTGAGCGGAGCGCCGCTGCCCCTGAGCCAGGGCGGGTTTGATCGTTCCTATCGGCTGGAGGATCCGGATCGCAACTTCAACCCTTCCAATCATTGGCGGGACGATGTTCGCCTCCCGCCCGTGCCCAAAGGGAGCAATTACTATACGACCGTGGCCATCGCTGACTTTATGATCGACTGCCTTCGGGAGCATCAGCGTGGCCACTCCGAGAGGCCCTTCTTTGGCTATCTCGCGTTCACAGTTCCCCATTTCCCCTTGCAGGCCTTGCCTGATGACATCGAACGGCATCGGGACCGATATCTGGCGGGTTGGGAGGCGATTCGTCGTCAGCGCTATGATCGTCAGGTCCGTATGGGCCTGGTTCGATGCGCGCTCAGCCCCATGGAGCAAGACAGCGTGCCGCACTGGAATCTGTCGGAGCAGGCGTTGCGCGAGCAGATCAGTTCCAACGAAGTGGCGCGGGCTGTTTCATGGGACGAATTGAGCGAGGGGCAGCGGAGGTTTCAAGCGACCAAGATGGCGATTCACGCAGCGATGATCGAGCGCATGGATCGCGAGATAGGCCGCGTGCTGGAGCAGATCAAAGCGATGGGAGTGCTTGAGAATACGGTGGTGATGTTCGCCTCGGACAACGGAGCCAGCGCGGAATTTCTCAATCGCGGGGATCAGCATGACTCTGCTTCGTCCCCAGGGTCTGCCGCCAGTTTCCTCTGCCTGGGGCCTGGCTGGTCGTCGGTGGCAAATACACCGTTTCGCCTTCATAAATCCTGGGTGCACGAGGGGGGCATCTCCACGCCGTTCATCGTGCAATGGCCGCGCGGCATCCGTGCTCGAGGCGAGTTGCGTCATGGGGTCGGCCATGTCATTGATATCGTCCCTACCGTGCTTGAAATTGTAGGAGTTGCGCCGATCACAGCACAAAAGGGGCAGGGGTCCCCGCCTCTTCCAGGCCATAGTTTAACGCGCGCATTGGCCAGAGATGTGCCCATCCCGCGTGAAAGTCTCTATTTCCACCATGAGAACAATCGTGCCTTGGTGATGGGAGAGTGGAAGCTGGTTTCCAGGCGTCCTGATACCAACGCTTACGCGCTCTACCATCTGGGAAGAGATCGGAGCGAGCAGGTCGATCTGGCAGCAAGAGAGCCGGGACGCGTCGCGCGCATGGCTGAGCGTTGGCGCCTGCTTGAGGAAGGGTTCCGCAAGGAGGCCAATGCGCCCCTGCCGCAGGGGAAATAGAATAATCTGCGCTGGCTTCACTGAGTCGAACGTCGGGAAAACCGAATACCAATGATCGGAATTCACGACGATGCCGTTCTCGCGCACCATGAGCAGCATGCGCGTGCTATCATACGGGCGCACCTTGCTCAGGGAGAACTGCTCGGAACGTCCGATGCCTTTTGCCGCAAACTGGGCTCCAACGTTTTGCCGAATCACGGAGAGGCTACCTGCGTGGTTTCCGTTGATGGATCCTTTGAGGTGGTGGACCCAGACCGGGGTGACTTGTTGCGCCTGCGTCGAGGTGGCCAGAGCGGCCAAGCTGATTTCGTTTGGGTAAATGTGGGAGACAGAAGGGAAAGTATCTTTTGCTTTGCCCAAGAGCGTGTTACAGGCATTTAGCTTTGCTCATGAAACCGCGCACAAATGGCTCCAATGTCGGGGAAACGGGTCACTCTTGGGGCTCCTTGTTCCTGCTCTGCTGCTGGATGGGGGCCGACGGGCTTTCGGCGGCGGATACGTCCAAAAGCCTTTCCCCTTCGCCGCTTCAACTGGCTCCGGGCCTCACCGCCACGCTCTGGGCCGCAGATCCGCTGGTGCAGAACCCGGTTGCGATCTCGTTCGATGACCGAGGCCGGTGCTATATCGCTGAGACGCATCGCTGGTCGGAGTCCATCTTTGATATCACCAAACAGCCTTCCTGGCTGCTCGAGGATCTTTCGTTTCGAACGGTGGCCGACCGAAGCAACTTCCTCGCGAAAACCTTCGCCACGAATTCTCAGCAACTGGTGAAGGATTCCGAACGGGTCACTTGGGTGGAGGATCGTAGCGGGAAGGGGCGAGCCGAGACGGGGGGAGTTCTGGCCACAGGCTTCCAGCAGAGCACCGCCGGCACGGCGGCGGGTGTGCTGGCCATGGGCAATGACGTCTGGTTTGCTTGCGTTCCGGACCTCGTTCGCCTTCGGAGCTCTTCGGCCAGCGGGGCGGCGGACCAGCGGGAGACCGTCCTTACAGGCTTCGGTGTGCATATCGGAGTCAGCGGGCACGATCTTCACGGGCTGAAGAAAGGACCCGATGGTCGGCTTTACTTTTCAATGGGAGATCGCGGATTCAGTTTGCCGGAAACAGCGCGGCGCGGACCGGCCCGCCCAGGATGGACCTTCCCCCTCCAGCAGCCCGACACAGGGGCGATCCTACGCTGCGAGCCCGATGGCTCCCATCTGGAGGTGTTCGCGATTGGAGTTCGCAATCCACAGGAGTTGACGTTCGACGACGCCGGGAATCTGTGGACTGGTGACAACGACACTGCGGGGGCGGATGACTCCCGTCTGCTGTATCTCGTGGAGGGTGGGGATTACGGTTGGCGTTGCAGCTATCAGCATCAGACCGGATTCGGCCCGTGGGTACAGGAGGACTTTTGGAAAGGGGGTATCGATGACCTATTACCCACCAGTGGCGTGGTTGCCCAAGGGCCCTCTGGGCTGGATTACTATCCCGGGACGGGATTTGGTGAGTCTCTTCGCGGCCACTTTCTCATGTGTGATTTCCCCGGCGGCATCTGGAATTTTACTGTGACGCCTTCCGGTGCCGGATTCAGACTCGGCACTCGGGAGAAGTTTGTTTGGGGGCTTTGGCCGACCGATGTGGAGTTTGGACCGGATGGCGCGGCCTATGCCGCCGACTGGGTGTTCGGCTGGGAGAAGCCGGACAAGGGACGAATCTATCGCGTGGCGGATGCTCGCTTTGAGGGCGATGCTTTGGTTCTCCAAACGCGGAAACTACTGGCCGAGGGCTTGGAGGTGGCGTCGGAGACTCGCCTGGGAGAGCTGCTGGGCCACCCAGACCAACGGGTTCGGCTGCGCGCTCAATGGAAGCTGGCGGCGCTTTTGGATGCGGGCATCCCTGTTTTTCAATCCGCCCTCCAGAATGCTACCTCCTCCTGGCCTCGTTTGCATTCTCTGTGGGGGCTGGGACAGATCGGTCGGCACTCTGCTACCGCGACGGCCGCTGCGGAGCGGGCGACCGCGCTGATCGTCGCTAGGCTCACCGACTCCAATCCAGAGATCCGAGCGCAGGCTGCGAAGCTTTCGGGTGAGCTGGCTGCCGGGAGCTCTGCAAGCGGGCTGATGAAAGGATTGTCCGATTCCGATTCACGGGTTCGTTTCTTCAGCGCCATCAGCCTAGGGCGTCTGGGACCTAGGAGCGATCTCGAGCCCTTGCTCGTCCTGTTGCGTGAGAACGCCGACCGTGACCCGTTCCTTCGCCATGCCGGGATCATGGCGTTGCTTGGAATGACGGATTTGAAGGGACTGATCGCGCTTGGAAAGAGCGATTCCTTGGCCGTCAGGCGGGCGAGCTTGTTGGCAATGCGTCGGCTGGCTCGGCCTGAAACGGCGGGATACCTGAACGATGTGCAGGCGGAGCTGGCAGCAGCGGCTGCGCGTGCGATCAACGATGTGCCTATCGTCCCGGCATTGCCTGAGCTCGCTGCCTTTCTGGGAAAAGTGGACTGTCCCACTCAAATTGTCAGCCGTGCCATCAATGCCAATCTACGGGTTGGAGGGGACCGAAATACCACAGTCCTGGCGAGTTTTGCGGCCAGAAGAGACGTGGCTGAAGGCCAGAGGGTGATGGCTCTGGAGGCCCTGAGCGAATGGGCTCAACCGGCGCCCTTGGATCGAATCGTGGGTCTCTGGAGGCCGTTGAACCCCCGCACACCGGAGCCGGCTCGCCGGGCGTTACGAGCGGCGGCTCCTGGCTTGTTTTCACTCAGGTCGGAGTGGGTAGCGATAGCGGCTCTCAAGGCAGCGGCTCGCTTGCGAATCAAGGAAGTGGGGCATGGGGCGTTTGAGCTCATGCAGCAGTCCAATGCGACCGCGGAGGTGAGGATCGAAGTGCTCCGGACCCTCGCTAGTCTAAAGCACAGCCGATGGCCAGAGGCATTGCAGGCCGGTTTGTCGGACCGGACTCCTGCCGTGAGAGCGGAGGCATTGGTGCTGGCGGCGGAGGATCCACAGGGAGACATCTTCGACGGCGTGATATCCCTGTTAGCCGAATCCAACCCGATGAGTGTGCGCCAGACGGCCCTCAGGGTTCTCTCGCAGCTCAGCGATTCGCGCGCGGATCGTCTGCTGCTCGAATGGGTGAGCCGGGAAAAGTCCGGGGCAGCACCGCCGGAGTTGTCGTTGGACATTCTGGAGGCGGCGGCGCGGCGAACGGATCCAGCAGTGGTGACTGCCCTGGGTGGCACTGCGGTGCTGTCCGCGTCCCCGCGTTTCCCTGAAGACTATCAAGCTCTGCTTTACGGGGGGGATGGAGCTCGGGGGAAGAAACTCTTTACGGAGAAGGCCGAGACGGCCTGTCTTCGCTGCCATCGGGTGGCGGGGACCGGCGGCCCTGGGGGTCCGGTGCTGGACGGCCTGGGCAAGCGTGCGCAGCGCCTGGAGATTTTGGAATCCATCCTGCGCCCGAACGCGAGGATTGCCACGGGGTTCAATCAAGTGTTGATCGAGACCAAGTCAGGGGTAACGCATGCCGGAGTAGTGAAAAGTGAGACGACGGCGGACCTAGTGCTGCAGACACTCGATGCCGGCACGATCACTCTTAGCCTTGCTGAGATTGAGAGCCGGGTCGTAGGCCCTTCAGCCATGCCCGAGGGCCTGGACAAGCTGCTGAGTCGACGCGAGCTCCGGGACCTGGTGGAGTTCCTTGCGAGCTTGAAGTGAAGGGCGTGCCTCAGCCTTCACGTGTCAGTTGCCTCTGCAGATAGACGACGTCCAGCCAGCGTCCGAACTTGAAGCCTACCGATGGGAAGCGTCCCACTTCTTCGAAGGCATGCCCCTGATGGAGTCGGACGCTGACCTCGTTGGATGCGTCGATGGCCGCAATGATGGATCGCAGGTTTCGGCGTTCCGCTGCGCTGATCAGCCTCCGAAGCAGAGCGGACCCCAGACCTTGCGCGCGGTACGGCTCGGCGATGTAGAGGGAATTCTCGACGGTGAACTGAAAGCCAGGACGGCGATGGAATGGGCTGAGCGAGCCCCAGCCTAGGACCTGGTCGCCGCGTGCAGCCACCAGCACTGGAAGATCTAGGGAACGATGGTCGTCGAACCACGCGAACCGTCGTTCAAGCGGCTCGGTGTCGTAGTCGTAGGTGGCCGTGGTGTGGAGCACGGCATGATTGTAAATGGCGGAGATCGCGGGGAGATCCCGCGGCTCTGCCGGTCGGATGAGGGCGTCCGCCATGCGCCTACTATTCTGAGTTCATTCGCACGGGTCCATCCAAAACGACGAAATCGGGCTTTGCTTTGCCGTTGATCTCGGCAACATGATTCGAAATGAACGATTCCCAACCGCCCTGGTGGCGGCTTCTCAGCCGGTATCATTGGTTCGTGCTGATCGTGGCCGCTCTCGGCTGGCTTTTTGACTGTCTGGATCAGCAATTGTTTACCCTGGCCCGCGTGCCTGCGATGACCGAGCTGCTGACGGTCGGAGGTGTGCTCCCGTCCAAGGCGGATGTCGCCCGCTATGGGGGATTTGCCACTTCGATTTTTCTGATTGGCTGGGCAACGGGTGGGCTCATTTTTGGAGTGCTCGGGGACAAGATTGGCCGGGCCAAGACGATGATGTGGACCATTCTGATGTATTCGATCTGCACAGGGTTGAGCGCATTGTCGACCGGCTTCTACGATTTTGTCTTTTATCGATTTATCACTGGCCTGGGCGTGGGCGGCGAATTTGCGGTGGGAGTTGCCTTGGTGGCCGAGGTGATGCCGGATCGGGCACGACCCTATGCGATCAGCCTTCTTCAAGCGCTCTCGGCCGTGGGGAATATCTCCGCCGCTCTGATTAATATTGGGTTGGGCGAGATCGAAGACACCGGGATCAGCCGCTGGCGCATCATGTTCATCATCGGGGCCTTCCCGGCCTTCCTGGCGCTTCTGATCCGGACTCGACTCAAAGAGCCTGAGCGATGGAAGAGTCTGGCGACCAAGCAGGCGGGTGCCCGCCAGTTGGGCTCGTACGCCGCCCTGTTTGGAAATCCGGTCTGGCGTCATCGAGCGTTCGTGGGCCTCGCGCTGGCCTTTGCCGGTGTGGTAGGGCTTTGGGGAATCGGATTCTTCACCCCGGATCTCATCCGGCTCGTCTTCACGAAGCATTTTGCAGCGCAGGGAATGGGCGAGGCCGAGATCGCCAAGCAGCTGTTCCGTTGGACAGGTATCACCATGATTGTTCAGAATATTGGCGGATTTGTGGGAATCGGTTGCTTTGGAATCGTCGCGCAGAGGATCGGCCGGCGTCCCACCTTCGCGATCGCCTTTACGGGCGCGATGCTTTGCACGGCCCTGGTGTTTTGGAATCTGAAGGAGTTCAGCCAGATCTTTTGGATGATCCCGCTCATGGGATTTTTCCAGTTCGCGCTCTTTGGTGGGTATGCGGTGTATTTCCCAGAGCTCTTTCCTACCTCACTTCGCAGCACCGGCGTCAGCTTTTGCTACAATGTGGGCCGCTTTGTCGCCGCCAGCGGCCCGGCGCTTCTCGGCTTGCTGACGAGCGAGGTTTTCAAAGGTCAGGCTGAGCCGATGCGCTATGCGGGTGTCACCATGTGCGCTGTGTTCCTCGTCGGCCTGATCGCACTGCCGTTCGCGCCCGAGACACGGGGCCAGCCTTTGCCCGAAGAGGAACGCGGCCTGGCCCATTAGACTCACCACCCCGCGCACGTTTCGATGTATTCCGTCATTTACAGCTGGCCGTGGAAAGCGGCGGTAGTTCTGACATCGGCCTGCCTTCTTTCTGCCTGTGATCCGTATGCGGGCCGACGGGCGGAGGCGGCGGCGCAAGCCAAGCTTCCTCCGCGTCCGGCTGTGTCCACGCCGCTGGCGGAAATGCTCAAGGACGTTCGGCTCGGGGTGGTGCAGTCAACGCTCACACCCTTCTTGCTTCTGCGCACGGAATCGAGGGTGCTGCACCTTTTCGTGCCCAGCACTTCAACCCCCGGAGTGGTTCCCCACTACGTAGGGTATGGTGCGGGTGGACCCAAGATTTTGACGAATGTGACCTCCGTGAGCTTGACCAATCTTCAGGAGCGGTGGCTGGTCGCTTGGTTTAATGGCGCTCTCGGCTGGGAGAAGCAGGACTGCCCTATCGGCATCCAGCTGCAGGTGCCCGCGCGCCGTGTCACCTTGGATGGCCAGGGTTTAATGTTGGAGTTCGATGAGCCGGCAGGTCATGTCGGGCTCCACGCCCTCTACGGCTCTTTTTCTCTGCCGACCTCCGTTGCAGAGGCGTCAGCAAGGTCGATCCCGAATGCTGAGTTTAAGCGCATGCCCAAGACCTGGGATTGGCCGATTTCCATCCCTAGGGAGCCGCTCACACGGCTGCGGTATTGGGGTTACACTCTGGGGCGCTATCCTTACGCCGCATGGGCATTGGCGGAGACGGCATCCGGCGGCCTGGGAGTGGAGCGCTGGCATGTCCAGTTCGATTGGATGGACATCCCATTTCGCTGGGATACCGCCCGAGTAGTGCAAGCCCCGTTGAGTCCTGACGTGGGTCGTTGGGTGCTTCGCCATCCAGAGCAGATCGACTTTTCATCCCCCTTTTATGATATGCAGATCCAGCAGCCGGGCGGCCCTGTCTTTGCGGTCTCGGACACGGAGGCTTACGCCATTGTCCCGCGTGGGGCGGTGGATCGCGTCGCTGAGCTTAAGCGCGCAGGGCTTCCGGCCTTGGCGGAAAAGGGTGCGGGTCCTTGGGTCGAATGGAACTTCTCCTCGGACCCTACCCGGCTTACGGCGCTGAAGGTTGAGGGAGGGCCTGGCGGGCCACGCCTCGTTTGGAATTCGCAGCCGGCCGCTGTGGTTGTCCCTGTCCCCCTAGGCGGTATTCGGATCGCGGAGCCGCTTGAAGGCAATCCTGAGACGGCAGGAGTGAATCAGAACACGACGGTCATTCGATGGCGTTGACCGGGGCCCGGTCGGGCGAAGGCATGTGATCCCCGGATTGGGAACGATTTACAGAGATGAGTGAAGGGAGCCACTGGCGTAAGCCTGATCCCTCAACCGCCACTTCCAATCGCACCCGCGTTTGCCCTGCGGATTGACTGCGCTTGGCTGGGCACGGCAGACTGAACTCCGATGATCACGATCCATCCTGGTTGCCGTCGTTGGATGTCCGCAGTATGGGTGCTCTTGCTCTCGTTCTGTTGCGGCGAGTGTTTGCCGGCTGCCTCGGCCGCTAAGTGGCTCTCACTGGGGCCCATGCTGGGGCATGTCAGCGACACGGAAGCGCGTGTCTGGGTGAAAGCCTCAGGTCCCGCTCGCGCGGCGCTCCGCATCAGCGAGGCTGCTGATCTTTCCCGATCGCGAAAGGTATCCGGCCCCTTGCTCGGACCTGATACCGACTACGCCGGCCTAATCTCCATCACGGGTTTGTCAGCCAGCACCCGCTATTTTTACCGGCTGGAGCTAGATGGCACGCCGGTGGAATTGCCTCCTTACACCTCCTTCCTCACCAGTCCGCCTGTTGGTGCCCGTCAGCATCTGCGCTTTGCCTTTGTTTCCTGTTCAGGCTATAATCCCTATGATCCTGCGCCCGGTTGGGCGGATCTGGGTACCCGCACCAATATCGATCTCGTGCTGATGCTGGGCGACAACCATTACGGCAATAGCCCCTTGCTCGCCAAGCAACGGGATGCCTACAGGGGACAGAGGCAATCTGCCGGATTCCGGGATGCGACCCGACGCTTGCCGACGTATGGGATCTGGGACGATCACGACTTCGGTCCCAACGACAGCGATGGCACTCTTGGTATGAAGGAGGAAGCCTTTCGTGCCTTCCGGGAGCACTGGGCGAATCCCGCCTACGGAGAGCCTGGGAATCCCGGAGTGTACTTCACTTTCACGCGAGGCGACGTTGACTTCTTTCTCACCGACGGGCGTTACTACCGGGATCCCAATACGCAGACCAACAATCCCGCCAAAACCATGCTGGGGCGGCCGCAGGTGGAATGGCTGAAGCGCTCCCTGAAAGCCTCTCGTGCCACCGTGAAGGTATTGGCTGCAGGCGGTGAGTGGCAGACACATGGGACGCCGGACTCGTGGACCAGCTTCACCCGCGAGCGCGACGAGATGCTAAACTTTATCCGTGAGCAAGGGATCACCGGAGTCATTTTGATTTCGGGTGATCGGCATTTCACTGCGGCCTATCAAGTGCAGAAGCGTTTTATTGAGGTGACCTCCGGCCCTATTGGAGGGAATCCGTCGGACTCGAGAGTGACCGCTGAGATGTTTATCCATCAGAATAAGGGACGGTTCTACTGCGTCTATGATGTTGATACGACGCAGGTGACACCCCTTCTGACGCTCGAGATTTATCGAGTAGGCGTCGGGTTGGTGGAGTGGCGGACCTTCACTTGGGACGAGATTGAAGGGAGACAGCTGATTCCGTCGCTGCCGATGACGCCGTCGGCGCAGAGATCCGCCGTCAAGGTGCCGTAATTCGAGCCATCGGTGGAAAGAAGTTGAGATCGATACATGTTTATGAAGATACGAAGGTGCAAATCCCTGACCCGCCAAACGGCGATAAGTTGGCTTGTGTGTGCCCTTGGATTGGGGCGGTTCTTCTTTGCGTCTGCGACCGCCGGGGATTGGCCGCAGTTTTTAGGACCGGATGGAAATGCGATCTCGAAGGAGACGGGTATCCTTCATTCCTGGCCCACCAATGGCCCGACGCGAGTCTGGTCGAAAGCAGTTGGAACGGGGTATAGCGCACCCTCGATCCTGGGGAGCCAGCTGGTCCTTCATCATCGGGTGGGGGATCAGGAGATCGTCCAATCCATGGAGGTTGCCACCGGCCGTGAGACTTGGAAGCATGGCTACCCTACGGCCTATCAGGATCCTTACGGCTACAACAACGGGCCTCGGTGCACGCCCCTGCTGACCTCCAATCGCTGTTACACCTTTGGGGCGGAGGGGCGTCTCGTTTGTTTGGATCGCGCTTCAGGGACTCGTGTGTGGGAGCGCGATACGGCCAAAGACTGGCAGATTCCCCAGGCGTTCTTTGGTGTGGGGAGCACGCCGATCCTTGAGGGGGATCGCTTGCTGGTGATGGTAGGCGGGCAACCCAACGCCGGCGTTGTGGCTGTCGATGCCGCCACCGGAAAAACACTTTGGGAGAGTGTGGGAGAAAAGAATTGGGCAGGATTGAAGAAGATTGGTTGGAGGGGTGAACCTATCATCCAATGGCAGAGTTGGGAGAAGCAGGCGAGTTACGCCAGTCCCGTGGCGGCCACGATTCACGGACGTCGGCATGCACTCTGCCTCACACGTCAGGGCTTGGTCTCGGTGAATCCGACCAATGGTGCCGTCCAATTCAGCTTTTGGTTCCGTTCGCAGGCGAACGACTCGGTCAATGCGATGAACCCGATTGTGATGGGAGATTTGATCCTGATCTCTGGGGCCTACTTTCGTGTCGGTTCGGTCCTGCTCCGGGTAAATCCAGACGGAATGGGCGTGGAAGAGGTCTGGCGCAGCACCGCGCTGGAGATTCATTGGATGACCCCCGTGCTCCACAACGGATTTCTCTACGCCTTCAGCGGGCGCAACGAACCGGATGCGCGTTTGCGTTGCGTGGAGATGAAGACAGGAAAAATCCAGTGGGATCGGGATGAGAGCTGGGCGCCTCATAGCGCGGAGCAGCCTCCGGTGTTTGGAAGGGGGTCCTTCCTTATGGTGGACGGACATCTGATCGGACTGGGCGAGGGCGGCATGTTGGGCCTCTTCAAGGCCAATCCCGATGCCTTGCACGAGGTTCGTCGCTTTCAGGTGCCCGATCTTCACTATCCTTGCTGGGCGGCTCCGACACTATCCTCCGGAAGGCTTTTTCTCAGAAACGAGCGACGGCTAGTGGTTTATGACTTGGCACGTGTGGCCCCTTGACGGCCGGAGCGCGGTCATGAAACACGAGGGTTAGGGTGTTGCGTCAGCCGAGCGCGATGGTAACGGCCAGGCTCACTCGTTCCATGGGCAGTCCTACCACGTTGCTGTATGAACCTTCCACTGAGGCCACGATGCGATCCCCCTGCTCTTGAATCGCATAGCCACCGGCTTTGTCCAAAGGGTTCATCCTGCTCAGATAGTCCTCAATCTCGCCGGGGCTCAGCGTCTTGAAGGTGACGGCTGTGGCTTCGGAGAAGAGCTCGATCATCTCATTGCGGTGATGAACCAAACAAACGCCCGTGATCACGTGGTGGGTGCGTCCTGATAGCTCGCTTAGCATCCGTTTGGCTTCCGCCAACGAGGCAGGCTTTGTAAAGACACGGGTCCCGAGGAACACGAGGGTGTCAGCTCCCAGAACGAGGTGATCTGGGTGAAGGCGTGCGACGGGGAGTGCTTTCCGGTGGGCGTTCGCACGGCAAATCTCATGGGGGGTGAGATGTTCGGGCTCTACCTCCTCCGCATTTGAAGGAATGACCACGAAGTTTGCTCCCATCGCCTTCAGGAGTTCTGAGCGGCGAGGAGAACCGGAAGCGAGTATCAGGCCGGAGGGTTTCACGGGAATTGATTTTCTGGCATGCGGTCGATGAGAAGGCGTCCGCTCAGCATACGGTTTCGAATGCGTCCCCGCCTGAGGGGGTGAGTGCTCGATTCGCTGCGTCCACGCGCTTTTGAAAAACGGCGTCGGAGAGCACCGGCTCTGCTTCGCGCGTCGGCAGATCGACTTCAAACTCAATCCAGGACTTGCATCCGCCGTAGCTGGGCATGAGGGGGAGGAGGATCGGCTCTGGAACCCGATAGATGCGTACGAGCAGAGCAGCGATGCTTTGGTCGCGGCCCCAGTCGAAGCGTTGGGAGATGACCTCCTCCTTCCAGATATGCTGTCCTCTGAGGCTCAAAGCGGATTTCAGGCTGGAGAGACGTGTCCACGCATGGACCCGTGCAAGATACTGGACGGGCAGCTTCGACGGATCGCTGCGAAGGGTTTCCAGGAGTGAGTGGCCGACCCCTGCGGGTAGGATCACAGACTCTGCTTGCTGGTGGAAGAGAGTGGGGAAGAGCCAAAACTGTTCGTGATCGATTTGAAACCCGCCGCGCCCTTCGCTGATCCCCCCCTTGCGTAGGATGAGGATCTGGTCGCCACGGCCGAGGGCGTCCACGACGACGGCCCACTCTTTGAACGCAGATTTCACCCCCGCATTGAGCGCAGCCTCTACGGATTTTGCAAGCGAGCAGCCGGAGGCTTTATGCGAAGGAGGACCTGTCCTCCATAGCTTTACGCGAAGGAGGACACCCGGGGTTGCCACGCGGCCAACATCACGACCCTGGCGGGCTCGCACGGGAGCGGAACGGATCAGGGCGCAATAGGGGGACAGGTCAGCTGTCGCCTTCTGAAATCTCGGCCATGGTCGACGAAGGGGTTGCTATCAGCTGATGGGCGTGAGGCAATGATGGGAGCGATCGAAACGGCTCTCGCCGAAGCCTCAGCCCTTCTGCACAATTTCGCGAACGATTCGTCCCCCCACGTCGGTCAGCCGAAAGTCGCGGCCGGCGTACCGGTAAGTCAGCTTCTCGTGATCCAGCCCCAGCAGATATAAGAGGGTGGCTTGCAGATCGTGCAGATGCACCTTGTCGGTCTCCGCAAAATACCCGTAGTCGTCCGTCGCCCCGTAACTCAGCCCCGCACGCACGCCCCCGCCGGCCAGCCACATGGTGTACCCGTGCGGGTTGTGGTCCCGGCCGTCGCCATTCAATTCCGTGACCGGCGTCCGCCCGAACTCGCCTCCCCACAGCACCAAGGTCTCCTCCAGCAACCCACGCCCCTTCAGGTCCGCCAGCAAGGCTGCGATCGGTCGGTCCACCTCCCGCGCGTTCCGCGCATGATCCTTGGTCAGGCTCCCGTGCTGATCCCACTTGTAACTGTGGGTCGCTTGAACGAAACGCACTCCCGCCTCGCTAAACCGACGGGCCATCAGACACTGACGTCCGAAATCAGCCGTGAGCGGGTCATCCAACCCGTAGAGCGCCCGTGTTGCCGGGCTCTCCCGCTGGAGATCCTGCACGCCGGGCGCCGTCGTTTGCATCCGGAACGCCAGCTCAAACGCGTTGATCCGTCCCTCCAGCGCCGCATCCGGACCGGTCAACGCGAGCTGCGACTCGTTCATGGCATTCAACTCATCCAGCTCCAGCCGCTGTAACTCCGGTGGCGTCCCTTCGGCATTCTGAATGAACGGAATCAAGGCGCGGTCCGATGGTATCCCAGAAGCTCCGATCGGTGTGCCTTGGTGGATCGCCGGCAAGAAGGCAGACCCATACGCATTCGCACCCCCATGCGTAGGCGTCGGCGAGATGGTCAAGAAACTCGGCAGATCCTGGTTCTCCGTGCCCAGGCCGTAACTCACCCACGACCCGAGGCTCGGTCGCACGAACGTGTCGCTCCCGGTGTGCAATTCCAGCAACGCCCCCCCGTGCCGCGAATTGGAACCGTGCATCCCCTTCAAAAAACAGATGTCATCCACCTGCTGCGCGACATGCGGAAACAGCGAGCTCACCCACGCCCCGCACTGGCCATGCTGGCGAAATTCCCACGGAGACTTCAAAAGCGTGCTCGTTGGAGAGGAAACCACCCGTGGCTTCGGGAACGGGAGCGGCTTGCCGTGATCCCGAATCAGCAGCGGCTTGTAATCGAAGGTGTCCACCTGCGAAGGCCCCCCGTGCATGAACAGGAAAATCACCCGCTTCGCCCTCGCCGGCATCAGCGGGCTTTTCCACGACAACGGGCCGGCGGAAACTCGCTGCGCAGCGAACGCCTCTCCCAACAGCCCAGCCAACGCCAGATGGCCAAAGCCGGATGCGGCCCGACGCAGCATCTCCCGACGCGTCAACGCCGGACGCACGGCTTTTCTCAGGTCCGTTCTCATTCGTTCACTCCACATGGATAAATTCGTTCGCCGCCATCACCAGCCGGCAGAGGCTCCGCCACCCTTCCACCCGGCCAGCGTCCTCCCCTTTGCCCAAAGCCGCCACCCGTCCCCCATACCGCGCCACATAACCCACCGCCCGATCGTACTCTCGCTCGGTCGGGAGACGCCCATAGGCCAGTCGGTAGAGCCGTTGCACTCTCCCTTTGTCTTCCAGTTCTCGCTTACCCAGTAAATCTTTCGCGAGCCGCAGCGACTGATCCGCCACCAAGCGGCTGTTCATCATGAACAGCGCCTGCGACGCCACCACAGTCTGGTCCCGGTCCCCGTTCAGCACACTCGGATCTGGAAAATCAAAGGCCTGAAACAGGTCGTCGAGCGTGCTGCGCACCACGGGCAGATACACCGCTCTCACCGGCTGCTGATACACCGCCGTGTCCATGTTGTTCTTCGCCCCTGTCACGTAGGTTCGATTCTCAATCGACAGCAAGGAATCTTTCCGCTGGAAATCGAGGCTGCCCGACACATAAAAAATCGCATCCCGAATCGCCTCAACCTCCAGTCGGCGCCGATTGCAGTGCGACCAGAGTCGGTTCTCCGGGTCCACCGTCTCAGTGGGTCGCGACCTTTCCTCGGGTTCCGCGGGCGTCACCGATTGCTGGTAAACGGCGGAGTTCATGATCAGGCGGTGCATTGATTTGATCGACCACCCGGACGCCATGAAGCGCCGGGCTAGCCAGTCCAGTAGCTCCGGGTGCGTCGGCTTCTCGCCCAGCTGGCCGAAATTGTCAGGTGACCGCACCAGTCCTTCGCCGAAGTGCCAGCGCCAGATTCGGTTCACCATCACCCGGGCTGTCAACGGGTGCGCCGGATCGGTCATCCAGTTCGCCAACTCCAGTCGTCCGCTCCGATTCGTTCCCAATGTCGGCGCTGGTGGCCCCCCTACGGACTGGAGAAAACCGCGCGGGGTCTCGCCTCTCAGCAGCAGGTGGCTGCCACGGTGATGGACTCGCAGGTCCTGCACTTTTCCCTCCCGCACCACCATCGCCTCAGGTAGTCGCGGGGTCGCGGCCTCCAATTCCTTAAGTTGCTTTCGTTCCTGCTCGAGTTTCGACCGAAGGTCCGGTGTATAATGGTGCTCCGGCTCCTTCGGGAGCGCGAACGGTCCTTTCGGGTCCTGCACCGACTCACCGAAAACCTCCCGCACGGTGTTCAAAATCTTCTCCTCGTCACGCTCCGCGATCAACCGCTCCGCCTCGTCCGCCTTACCCTTCGACCCCTTCAGGTATTCCTTCCATTGACTGACAAATTCCGGAACCAGCCCTGGAGTGCCCGTCCCTCTCTCGCGAGCCTGGGCGAACCGGGCCGCCTCGGACTCGGTCGACTCGAAGAACAGGAGCTTGTCGATGTGCGGGATGGAGTCACTCCGTTCCAGGCGCACCACGCTCGTGCCCTTGGGAAACGCAAAGAATCCCTCCACGCTCCACCGCTGGGTATCGGGATTCCAACTGCCCGTCACCAGGCTGGCCGCGTTCGTCTTTACACACTCGCCGTTGATCATGATCCGCACGGGACGCGCGTTTGCCGCCGCATAACGGAGGTCAACCCGATAAAGGCCAGCCTGGGAAATCGGCACCTCGTATTCTACTACATTCGTGCCGCTGCCCCCAGCGATAACTCCGATCCCCTCTCCGTAGCCCGTGTGAAATACCGTCAGGTTTTCCTGGAAACGAAACTTCTCTGCCTCCAGCAGGACCCGCTTGCGGCCATCCTGGTCCGTGGCGCCCTCAGTAGTCAGCCGGGATGCGTCCAGTTGGCGATCCAGGGAAAGCGCCTCAACCGCTGCCACGAGATAGCGCGCCGCTTTTCCGCGTGATCGTTCCAGTAACTCCTTATTCCCTTCCTCCATCACCTCCGCCACCAAGCTCTCCTGCTTCTTCACCCGCGACAGCTGCGCTTCCAGTGCAGCCATTTCCTCGGGAGAACCGACCGGAGACTCCTGCCAGCGGGCGACCACCTTGAAATTCTCCATCGTCCGGGTGCTCTTGAAGATGCCGGCCATTGCGTAGTACTCGGCCGTCGAGATCGGATCAAACTTGTGATCATGGCAGCGAGCGCAGCCAGTCGTGACGCCCATGAAGACCCGGCAGCTCGTGTCGAGCTGTTCGTCCACGATGTCCATCTCCATCTTCACCTGGTCGTCCTCGGCCAGCATCTTCGGTCCGATGCAAAGAAACGCCGTCGCCACGCGCCGCGGCATCCCGCCCGCGCCCGGCATGGTTTGATCGGCGAGATCACCCGCCAGTTGGTCCCGGATAAACTCATCGTAGGGCCGATCCTCGTTGAACGCGGCGATCACGTAGTCCCGATAGCGCCAGGCATTCGCGTAGGCCAGGTTTTCATCCATCCCGTTGGAGTCAGCGTAGCGGGCCACGTCGAGCCAATGCCGCCCCCAGCGTTCCCCATAGCGCGGCGACGCCAGCAGCCGCTCCACGACCGCGGCAAATGCCGTCGGTGAGTTGTCCGCTTCAAAGGCATCCACCGCTTCCGGGTCGGGGGGGAGACCAACTAGGTCGAAGCTGGCCCGCCGAATGAGCGTCCGCTCGTCTGCTGGATGAGCCGGCCTCAGGCCGTGGACCTCCAGGGTTGCCAGGATAAACCGGTCAATGTCCGTCCTCGCCCACTTCGCATCCCGGGTTTCTGGAGGGGTGGGACTCGAGATGGGCGAGTAAGCCCAGTGCGGAGGTGTCTTCGCTCCGTCGGGTGTCCCTGCGACGGTCCCGGCACTGCCTCCCGAACTGGAGAAGGCCACGCTCAGGAAGGCCACTGCCGCAAGATAACCCGCCAATGGCAGACCGCTGCCGAGTCCGAACCCCGTGTGACCACTGGCTCGACGATACGAATACAGTAGATCTTGGATGATTCTGAACAATTGAGGCATGGGAAACGTTCTACGCACCCTAGAGAATCGAGAGCGGTGACGGAAGCTCAATTTTCAGCGGCGCCACACCAGTCTCATGATGATAGGGAACTCCTGTCCCCCATACGGCTCATCGCTTGCCGAGGCCTGGGATCCCTCCAGGATCCTTGCACTAAAACAGAGAACCGGTGGTGTCGTCCCGGGGGTCCTCAACCGACCGGCTATGGGCTGTGATCCCTTCGGGATCAGGAGCGGAGAGCGGGGCTACTCGTGTGAACGATCTCTTGGGCGGCCGAACCCGGAGGGTTCGAAGCGGGTAGCCCCGGGTTGACCGAAGGGACCTGTCCGCCATCCTGTCCGCCATAGCTTTAGCGACGGTGGAAGCTTTAGCGACGGCGGAAGCTTCACGCGACGGTGGAAGCCCGGGGCCTGGTCCCTGGAAAGCGTTGCGGGCGCCGGAGCCTTCCTTTCGGTTGGCCCCGACGCCCGCGCGCGTCAGGCAGACTGGATTTGTCGGTTGCTGTGGGTTCTAATTATTCCGTTGTAGGAACAGTTACGCGGAAGAAGGACTGCTTCTCGCCAGCCTTCAGCAGATAGCCCGAACGTGCACCCGGAATGGAGGTCCAGGGACCATCGAGGCTATTGGAACTTTCCAGCACGCCGGTGCCGTCGTCGTTCCAAGACACCTGACTTCCGTTGGGTGTGTTGGTGATCTGGAGCGTTGCTGGGGCAATCACTGGATTGCTCAAGTCGAACGATCGCAGGGTGTTGAACTCCCCGTCGCCGTCCACGTCGACTTCGATCAGGATGGTGAAGGTTCCGATCGCATCGGTCTTCACGAAGCGGATGGGAACTCCGAGGTCGAGCGGGCCGTCAGCGAGGACGAGGGTTCGATCGATCAGCCACGGCTGGCCGGGAGGCAAGCCGTTGAGGCTCACAAATTCCGTATCGGGCTGCATGTCTGGTCCGACAACACGCAGACGGACGGGCTCGCCTGGAGGCAGCTGATCTAGACCCACAGGCACCACGACAGGCCGATTGGTCCCGGGCACTTCAACCACGTTCTCCGGGACAGTGGCAGTGATCGGGCCTGGGTTCATGACTGCGCCGGTGCAGACCTGAGGGCAGCCATACGAAGGATGGAGCGTCAGAGTCCAGAGCTTGTGAGCGCCGACGGATCCGCCATCTGTCGGGCGTCCCAGGGTGACTGGGATGTTGGTGCAGCCCCCCTCGGGGAGAATGAGGGTTCCGGGCCCGGAGGTCAGGAAGGGGCCGGAAAGAGAGTAGGTCAGCTGCTGATCCACTCCGCTGTAATTGCACAGTGTGACCACCGTGTTGATGGGGCCGCCGTCGGGCGGGTAGTGCAGATCCCAGGGCATGTTGCACTTGATCTTGCACTTGCCGCCACGATCCGCCTTCCAGAGGCCGTAGATTTCGGCAGGGTCGAGGAAGCGGTCGAAGACCTCCACCTCATCGATATAGCCGCGGAAGAACGAGGACGGGACCGGCCAGGTGGTGGCTCCGACATGGAGTCGGGAGCTGTTTCCGATCGGCACCACCAAGGCCCCGATATGAACTGAGACCTGATTGCCGTCCAGGTAGAAGCGGACAGAGCCTCCGGCGGTGCGCCGGGCGACCACGGCCACATGATGCCAGGCATTGTCGTTCGGAACAACGACACCCGAGTTGTAGTTGCTCGCGGTGGGGCCACCCAGCCAGAGGTTCAATGCCCCGTTATCGAGGTAGAACTCATAGCCGCGCGGTGAGTTGGCTCCAGGCGCGCCCGGGCCAACCTTGCTGACGATCACGCGACGGCCTTGTTGCTCACGTGGGAGGATCCAGGCGTCGATGGAGAAGTTCAAGTTGTCCAGGACGATCGCCGCGTAGTTCGGGACGGCCACGTAATCGTTCACCCCGTCGAAGCAGAGGCTGTTGAGAACCTTCTGACCGAGGAATGGGACCGGGCCGTTGATGCGCAGACCATCTGGGGCACCGGGAATGACGTTGTTGGCCAGCACGCCGGCGGGCTCGTCGAAGGGCAGCCAGAGCACCATCTGGCTAGGAGCTTTCACGCAGGCTTGTCCGGGGCGGACAATGATGTTGAAGCTGCAGCAGATACGCCGCTGCGAGCAGCGATCGAAAACGCAGCAGACCACCTTGTTTGTGCCCACGGGGAAGAAGGATCCAGGGGCCGGCTCACAGGTGAGGTCGTAGGCGTAGGTATCATCCGAGCCTAGGATCGTGGGGCGCGGATAGTGAACAACCTCGCCTTCGCCGCAGGACTGAATGACGATGTCCTGTGGGCACTTGATGTCGATAGGCTTCTGCTTGCGCACCGTGACCGTGAACTGGCATCGGGTCGCGCCACAGTCATTGGTCGCAAGGCAGGTAACCACATGGGTCCCGATCTTGAGGCAGGTACCCGGTTTAGGGTCGCAGCCGGCCAGCGTACCTTGACTGATCCCAGGCAGAGGGAAGTTCAGTTCAGCGCAGTCTTTGCAGGTCTCCAGCACCAGGTTATCCGGGCACTTGATGACCGGGGGCCCCGTGCGTCGAACACTCACCAGGAACTTGCATTCGGCCACCTGGCCGCACCGGTTTGTGGCGACGCAGCGGATCACATGCAGGCCTGGGGGCAAGCAGCTACCGGACGGCGGCGAGCAGCTTGCGAGGCTGCCATTCACCACTACCGGGGCAGGGTAGGTGACCTTCGCGCATGGATCGCAGGTTTCGATTTTGAGGTTGTCAGGGCACGCGATCTTGATCGGTTCACCCGAGACATCCCTGACCACGACCGTGAATTTGCACTCGGTTCGTCCACACTGGTTGGAAGCGACGCAGGTCACGATGTTCACCCCGGGTTTGAAGCAGCTTCCCGCGGGCGGATTGCAGGAGATGAGAGCGCCATCGACCACGACCGGGGCCGGATAGCTGACGTCGATGCACGGCTGGCAGGTGGTGACCAGGATGTCTTGAGGGCAGCGGATGACCGGAGGATTGCCCTTGCGGACGATTACCTGGAAGCGGCAGACGTCTTTGCTGCAGCTATTGGTGGCGACGCAGGTGACCAGATTGGTGCCTGGCTTGAAGCAGGTGCCCGACTTTGGCTCGCACAGCACCAGGGTGCCGTTGACGACTCCAACATCGGGATAGAGAACCGGAATGCATGGGTCGCAGGTCGTGACAGCGATGTCCTGCGGGCAACGGATGATGGGCGGTTCGCCCTGTTCCTTGACGATCCGGACGATGAACTCGCAGCTGGTGCGTCCGCACTCATTCGTAGCGGTGCAGGTGATGAGATGGTTGCCGGGAGGTAGGCATTCACCCAGGCGTGGTGTGCAGGATTCCAGCGTGCCGTTCAGGACATTTGGAAGAGGGTATTTGACAGGGACGCAATTTGAATTGCACGCGACCACGAGAGGTGCGAGCTGCGTCGAGCTGGGGCAGACGATTGTGGGCGCTTTCCCGGCAACCACCACCACTTTGAAGGTGCATCGACTGATGTTCTGGCAGCGGTCAGTGGCGCTGCAGGTGACGAGGGTGGTTCCGCAGGGAAAGACGCTGCCGGAGGGGGGGACGCATGTGACGGATACCGAGTCGGAATTGTCAGTGGCGGTCGGGGCAGGGTAGTTTACCACGGCACCGCACAAGCCCGTCGCGTCGGCGCAGCCCACTGCTGTCAGGTCGGGAGGACAGGAAATTTTGGGAGGCTCGGTATCCATGACAACCGTGATCTTGAAGGAGCACCTACCTACGATTTCCTGGTTCACCCTGAAAACGCAGTTGACGACGTGAGCTCCGACGCCCAGCGGGGTGCCGGGGGGAGGCTCACACGTGCCAGTCACGGGAACGACCGCCCCCGCGCACTTTTGAACGATTTCGATCGGATAGGTCCGAGGTGTGATCGAATCGTTGCAGGTGTAGAGAGTTTGGTCCGGGGGGCAGAGGACCTGTACGCACGGGAGATCTACCGCGATGGTCTGGCCTGCCACGGCGGCCTCTGACGTTTCAGGCAGAAGGCCCATGCAGGACGCGACGAGCAGCCAGAGGAAGGGTCCCATGAGCGTTCGCGCTCTTTGGAAAGCGTTGATGAGAGCCCCCCGCGGCTGGGGTTGCTTCCCTCGACAGGAATGGAATGAGGAATTCTTCATAGTGTTTTGTGATGGATTGAGAGTTCGGGCATTTCTGCGAGCTTATGAGGAAACTATTACAAGCTTTTGCATGGAACCTTTTGCTCAAACCACGGGACGACAAAACCCTCCGGGAGGCTCGATCGGGCTTGTTTGGGCTATCCTCAGCGGAGCATAAACCACGGTGAAAACCAAGAAGAATCTGGGCAGCAGTTCTTTCCATGAACTTGGAGGACGGGGAGGTGAATTCATGGTACTAAGCTCATGGTCCGTGAGCAGGCCCAAACGGAACAGGAAACTCATTATGGCAGGGTAATCCTGTCCCCCATACGGATCATCGCTTGCCGAGGCCTGGGATCCCTCCAGGATCCTTGCATTAAAACAGCGAACCGGTGGTGTCGTCCCGGAGGTCCTCAACCGACCGGCTATGTGCTGTGATCCCTTCAGGATCAGGAGCGGAGAGTGGTGCGACTCGTGTGAACGATCTCTTGGGCCGCCGCCCCCGGAGGGGGTCGAAGCCGGTAGCCCCGGGTTGACCGAAGGGACACCCGGGGTTGTCGCCTATCAAACATCACGACCCTGGAGGGGTCGCACGGGCGCGGAGCGGATCAGAAGGTGCCCACTACCAGAAAGTGGAACGCCGATTTTCAAAAGGAGAACTGCTGGAAAATGGGTTGGCTTAAACTCCGGCCGCGATCGCCTCTTCCATGTCGACGATCTCTTTGATCTGGACCAGAAACCAGCGGTCGATCTTCGTGAGATCATAGATCTCCTCTATCGAGAACGCTGCCCGCATGGCATGACGGATGAAGAAGATTCGCTCCGCATTGGGCACGCTGAGTTTCCGGGAGATCACGTCGCGTGGGAGGATATCCCGGTCGCCGTAGACCTCGTTGCCGATTCGCCACGGCTTGCCGTCCCCGCCGAGACCGCTTCGTCCGATCTCCAAGGAGCGGAGGCACTTTTGAAGGCTTTCCTTGAAGGTTCGGCCGATGCTCATAGCTTCGCCGACGCTCTTCATCATGGTCGTAAGCGTGGGGTCGGCTTGCGGGAACTTCTCGAAGGCGAAACGAGGGATTTTGACAACGACATAGTCGATGGTGGGCTCGAAGCTGGCCGGGGTCTCCCTCGTGATGTCATTGCGGATCTCATCGAGGAGATAGCCGACAGCGAGCTTGGCTGCAATCTTGGCGATGGGAAAACCGGTTGCCTTGGAGGCCAGAGCTGAGCTTCTTGAGACACGGGGGTTCATCTCAATCACCACCATGCGGCCTGTTTCAGGGCTCACGGAAAACTGGATGTTCGAGCCTCCCGTCTCGACCCCAACCGCTCGGATGACCGCGAAGCTGGCATCGCGCATCAACTGGTATTCTTTGTCTGTGAGCGTCTGAATGGGCGCAACAGTGATGGAGTCGCCCGTGTGGACTCCCATTGGATCGAAGTTCTCGATGGAGCAGATGATCACACAGTTGTCGGCACGATCCCGCATGACCTCCATCTCGAACTCTTTCCATCCTAGGAGTGACTCCTCGACCAGAATCTCGGACACGGGAGAAAGGTCGATGCCGCGCTTGGCGATCTCTTCGAATTCCTCGCGGTTATAGGCGATACCTCCCCCGGTGCCCCCGAGGGTGAAGGCGGGACGAATGATGAGGGGGTAGCGCCCGATTGTTTCCCCTACCGCACGTGCCTCCTCGAGCGTATGAGCCGTGCCGCTGACAGCGACATCCAGCCCAATCGAGAGCATGAGGTCCTTGAAGATCTGTCGGTCCTCCCCTTTGGTGATCGCATCGGACTTGGCCCCGATCATCTCCACACCATATTTAGCGAGCACGCCCGAGTTGTGCAATTTCATCGCTGTATTCAGGGCAGTCTGACCTCCCAGGGTAGGGAGCAGCACCAGTTTGCCCTGGGCGTTGATCCGGCGCATCTCCGCCAGTTCCCGGACGATGATTTTTTCGACGCACTCCGGGGTAATGGGCTCGATGTAGGTGCGATCGGCGAA
>CAMAVD010000049.1 GCA_945861575.1 Akkermansia muciniphila | reverse complement strand
TCACGGCGGGTGCATGGGGCAGGTCTGCTCGCTCTTCGGTTGACTTCCGGAGGCCCTGACTTACTTTTGAAACGAGAGGTGCCACGCCATGAGGATCTATCCCAACACAGGCAGCGTTCATGCCTTCACCAGGGTTGAGGCTATCGTGGTGGGCGTTGCCATCCTCGTGCTGATTCTGCTGCTTATCCCGTTCGGTCGTGCCCGCGCCCGTGCCACACGGGCTCAGTGCATCAACAACCTCAAGCAGCTTGGAACAGCGCACTCATACTGGCTTCTCAAGAATGAAGACCGTCCCCTCTGCCCTGCAGTTCAGACGGCGACCCGAAGCCAGAATGGAGACCTTGTCTCCGCCATTTTTCTTCAGCTGACGAATCACCTGCCAAGCTCGAAAATACTTGCTTGCCCCGGACTCAGGCTCCGTCGTCCACCTGCGTCGTCTTGGAAAGAGTTGACCGACCGGAACATTGGTTATGCTTTAGGGGAACAACCCGCCTCCTTCGTTTTTTTGGACATGCACATTGAAGGCGCGGGCAGAGAGGAGCGAGTGGAATGGGCCGGAATTGCGGCACCTATTCGAGCTTTCGAACTTGGAGCGTCCCGCTCGAGAATGAGGTGGTCCCGGACCAATCATTCAGGTATGGGGCAGATAGTTCTGATCGATGGTAGCGTGGTTGCGGGTGACGATGTGGTGCTCCGAACGCAGCTCGGCATTTTGAACGGCGGGACCCACACATTCCGTATTCTCGTTCCTCAGTAAGCCACGGATAGCGCAGGCTATGGGGCCTGTCTGGAAGCATGTTTTAGCCCATGATCGAGGGCCTTCGGCAGGTGAGTCAGCGACGATAGCTCAAAAAAAAAGTTGCCTTCTGTCCTCGTTTCACCTTTATTTCCACTCGTTGAGGGCCTCGCTGGTGCATTTCAATTTCAGTTGCCCAGCTTCTGTCTGATTCAATCCATTTCGATTTGGGTCTGGGATTTTCCCTAGAAAGCCACTCAACCACACACAAAGTTAGACTATGTCGAACGCCTCAGGCGCAACATTGGAACAGGGATCCGGCTTTTTGGAGATCTCAGAGAAGGGTTTTGGATTTCTTCGAACATCGGAGAACCATTTTGCCCCCAAACCGGCTGACATCTTTGTCACGCCGGATACGATTAAACGCAATTTCCTTCGCGAGGGCTGCCACGTCGCTGGGAGCCTGCAGCCGCCTCATCGTGGGAACAGCCCGCAGCTGAAGACGGTCGACAAGGTGAACGGGATGGCCTTCAACGACTACACGAAGGCCATGCGGTTCGAGAACCTGACGTCGATTGATCCGACGGAGAAGTTCAATCTCGAAACCACTCCCGATGCTTTGGAGACGCGCATTATCGATCTGGTGACCCCGATCGGAAAAGGCACGCGTGGTTTGATCGTGGCACCGCCCCGCACGGGCAAAACCACGATCCTGAAGCAGATCGCCAACGCGGTGAACATCAATCACCCTGAGGTGCATTGTATCGTTTTGCTTATCGATGAGCGTCCTGAGGAAGTGACCGACTTCCAGCGCTCTGTGAAGGCTGAGGTCATCGCTTCCTCGAACGATCAGGAACTCGAGACTCACGTCCGTCTTTCCCGCTTTATCATCGAGCGTTGTCGCCGTGTCGTGGAGACCGGCAAGGATGTTATCGTGCTGCTCGACTCCATCACGCGCGTTGCTCGCGCCTACAACAGTGTTCATGGTGGCAGCGGCCGCACGATGACCGGCGGCGTGGATGCGCGTGCGTTGGAAATTCCCCGCAAGATGTTTGCTGCTGCGCGCAACATTGAAGGCGGTGGATCCCTCACGATTCTAGCGACAGCGCTGGTGGACACCGGATCGCGGATGGATGAGCTAATCTTCCAGGAATTCAAGGGCACCGGCAACATGGAGCTCATTCTCGACCGCAAGCTGTCCGATCGCCGTCTGTTTCCCGCGATCGACATTCCGAAGAGCGGGACTCGCAAAGAGGAGAAGCTTTTCACGGCGAAGCATATCGAAGCTGTTCGCAAGCTCCGTCGTATGATGGTGGATCTAAACCCGGTCGAAGCGATGGATACTCTTCTGGCTGCGCTCAAAAAGTACAAGACCAACGAAGAGTTTCTAGCGAAGCTTTCTTCGGGAAACTAGGGCTCCTGGCCCTTTCTCCCCGAACACCGATGCCTCGGGCAAAGCCTAAGCCGAAACCCAAGGTTTCGCCCCGTGGCCTCAGCTCCCGCCCCCCATTGGAGCGCATGATGCAGATACATCAAGCGATCCAGGCAGGGGAGTACCCAAGTTCGACCGCCCTGGCTGCGCGGCTCGAGGTTAGCATCAAGTCCATTCATCGCGATCTCGAGTTCATGAGGGATCGTCTCCAGCTACCTCTGGAGTATGAGGAGGTGCGCCATGGATGGTTTTACACCGAGGACGTGGCTTCATTCCCGGCGCTGCAAATTTCAGAAGGGGAGCTCTTCGCGCTGCTGGTAGCCGAGAAGGCCCTTCAGCAGTATCGGGGAACCAACTTTGAAGCCCCTCTCGTCAGTGCCTTCCGCAAGATGGCGGCGAGTCTGCCGGATACCATCTCCCTGAACTTGGCCGACTGGGGGGACACCATCTCGTTTCGTACCAGCGCCGAGCCGGTGCTGAATCTGGAGGTTTTCGATTCTCTCGCAAAGGCCACCACGCGGCAGGAGCAGCTGCGGATTCGCTATCGCAAGCCCGGAGGGCAAGTCGCCGAGGAGAGGGTCATTGACCCTTACCATCTCGCGAATATCAATGGGGAATGGTATCTCTTTGCCTTCGACCATCTCCGTAAGGCCATGCGCACTTTCGTCCCCGCGCGTATCCAAGCCACGGAACGGACTGGCGTTAAGTTCGTGCGGCCGGAACGATTTTCCCTGGAAAAGCGACTGCGCAGCAGCTTCAGCGTGCATGCAGGCGAGGGAGACTTTCCTGTCGCCATCCGCTTTAGCGCTCGTGTGGCGGACTATATCCGAGAAAAGAAGTGGCATGCCTCGCAGCGCCTCACGGAGCTGCCTGAGGGGGGACTCGAGATTCGCATGACTCTCTCCAGCATCCACGAGATCCAGCGGTGGGTGCTCAGCTGGGGAGGCGAGGCCGTGGTCCTGGAGCCATTGGAGCTGCAGCGGGCCGTGGCCGACGCTGCCGCTCGTCTCGCTTCCTTTCATCCTCTCACCGATCCTCGCCGGTCGCGGTCCGAATAGGACCGCTGGGTCCTGTGAAGTGCCGCGAGCCCCTTGCCCGGGCGCTGTTTTGGTGACCGGGGTCGTCTTCAGCCGAGAGGCCTGCTTGGGCTAGGCGGAGACCGCCGTCGTCTCGCGTTGCTCGATGCGGGAACGGAGCTTGTGCAGGGCGCGCTCCTGAATTTGGCGAATACGTTCGCGTGTCAGGCCAAAGCGCTCGCCAATCTCTTCGAGAGTTCGCTCCTCATCACCCGCCAGGCCGAAACGGAGTTTCAGAATCTCCTGTTCCCGTGCGTTCAACGTATCCAGTACCTCATGAACCAGATTGCTGTCGGCCTGCGTGCTAGCGTCTTCGAACGGCGAAGTCGCCGAGGGATCTGCCATCATGTCCAGGAGCTTGCTCGATTCCTCATCGTTGCCCAGCGGGGCGTCAAAGGAGCTCGCTGAGATCAGCGCCTGCCGATAGTGCCTGACCCACCCCGCGTCCAGTCCTAAGTCACGGGCCACTTCAAGGTCGGTAGGCATGCGCCCGAGGGTTTCCTGCAGCCTAGCCTCCGAGGCGCGGATCTGCACCCGCTTCTCCATGACATGGGAGGGCAATCTCACGGTCTTGGATTGATTGTCCAGCGCACGACGGATGTTTTGCTTGATCCACCAAGCGGCGTAGGTTGAAACCTTGGCACCCTTATCCGGATCAAACCGTTCCACACCCTTCATCAAGCCCATGTTGCCCTCGCTGATCAGGTCCAGCAGCGGTACTCCGAAGCCCTCATACTCCCGGGCAATCTTTACCACCAGCCGAAGGTTCGCCTTGATCATTTGCTCCCGGGCATCGGCGTCGCCTTCTTTGACGCGACGGGCGAGCGCGAGTTCCTCCGCGGGCTTGAGCAGCGGGGTCTGGCCAATCTCACGGAGATAGATGTCGAAAGAATCGCGGCTGGCATATGGCAGCACGACCGGCGTTGATGGGGTTGGGACTGGGATGCTCGGCGCGTTGATCAGGGAAGCCTCTGTGCTCTCGGCGGGGTTCGGCGTTCCTACCAAGTGCAAGACTGGGTGAGGAGTCGTCTCCTCCGTGCGACCTGCTGGTGCTGCCTTTCGTCGCCGCCCTCGGGGAGACGGCGGGAGAACCGTCCGGGGCTTGCGGGCTGTTGAACCGGCGTTCCGAGGGTTTGATTTCATATGCATACCTGATTCTGCGTTGTCAGGACTTCCTCGATCCCCAGACCCCATTGCTTCGGGAGGCCCGAATTGAGTGTCCCAGACAAGGACACTGTATCATTTCCGATGCCAGACTCCGTTAAGCGTCCTACCTCACCCTAAAGCCCTCACTCGACCCAGGGTTCACTGGCTCTCTGACGCTCCGCAGGGAGAAAACACTCAAAATAAGCCGGATATCGATTCGTTTTACCTTCAAAGCGCGGAGCGTTCGTTCGGTCGGCAGGTGCTTATTTCCTAGTGAGCGGTGACGAAAGGGACAGGTGAAGTGTGTCAAAGTGACGCTGTCTCAGGTTGATGACACGTCTCGCCTAGCCCGCACCTTTCATAGCCCGCAACTATGAAAAATCCGGGGCTAGCGGAGGAGTAGTTCGGCGATTTGGACTGCGTTGAGAGCGGCCCCCTTGAGGAGTTGGTCGCCGACCACCCAGAAGCAAAGACCGTTGTCCAGGGCGCAGTCCTTGCGGAGACGTCCCACCTCGCAATTGTATTTTTCGGCGACCTTGAGGGGCAGGGGATAGAGATTCGAGCTCGGGTCATCCACCACGTCGAGGCCGGGAGCCTGGGCGAGAACCCTGCGCGCGGATTCAACGTCCACAGGCTTGAGGAACTCGGCGCTGATCGCGACGGAGTGTGCGCGGTAGACGGGCACGCGCACGCAGGTGATGCTGGCGCGGAAGGTGGGGTGGTGCATGATCTTCCGCCCCTCGTTTTCCAGTTTCATCTCCTCCTTGGTGTAGCCCGTATCGAGGAACGAATCCACATGTGGGAGGACATTGAAAGCGATTTGGTGAGGGTAGACCTCGTGGGTCACGGGTTGGCCCTTCACCACTTGGGAAACTTGGTTTTCCAGTTCCTCGATTGCCTTTGCCCCGGTGCCCGAGACGGCTTGATAGCTCGAGGCGAAGACCCGCGTGACGCCGAAGGCTTTATGCAGAGGGTGCAAGGCCATGAGGGTGATGGCAGTGGTGCAGTTGGGGTTGGCGATAATGCCCTTGTGATGAAGCGCGTCGGCGCCGTTGATTTCTGGAACGACTAGGGGAACCGACTCATCCATTCGGAAAGCACTCGAGTTGTCGACCACCACGCAGCCCGCCTTGGCGGCGATAGGAGCGAACTCGCGGGAGATGCCTCCGCCCGCGCTGAAGAGCGCGATGTCGATCCCGTGGAAGCTGGATGGGGTCAGTTCCTGCACCGTGACATCCTGGCCTTGAAACTGAAGCTTCTTGCCCACCGAGCGGGCGGAGGCGAGCAAGGTGAGTTTGCCCACGGGAAACTGGCGCTTCTCCAGCGTCTTGATCATTTCAATTCCAACGGCGCCCGTGGCGCCCACGACTGCAATATGCGGATGACGGTTCATAAAGGTCGGCCATCATAATTGGGACTGGGCCGGTGTCAAATGGATGAAATCCTCCTTGCCAACCCGGCAGGACGCGGCAAGTTTGCGGCCTTACATCGGCTAGAACATTTTATTTAACGAACTTATGGCACACGAACTACCGGCACTCCCCTACGCCAAAGAGGCTTTGGAGCCTCATATCGACGCGGCGACCATGGAAATTCACCACGGCAAACACCACAACGCCTACGTCACGAACTTGAACAAGGCGATCGCCGGGAACGCGGCTCTTGAGGCTAAGTCGCTCGAAGCGCTGATCGCTGACCTTGCATCGGTTCCAGAAGCGATCCGCGGGCCCGTCCGCAACAATGGGGGTGGGCATTGGAACCACTCCTTCTTCTGGCAACTTCTGGCACCCAATGCTGGAGGAGCTCCCACGGGCAAGCTCGCCGAAGCCATCCAGGCTTCATTTGGCAGCTTCGATGCCTTCAAGGAAAAGTTTGAGGCAGCCGGCCTGGGCCGTTTTGGTAGCGGCTGGGTTTGGCTGGTGTCGAATGCTGGGAAACTCGAGATTGCTTCCACTCCCAATCAAGACTGCCCGCTCATGGGCAAAGCCATCTCTGGCATTGAAGGAAAAGCCCTTCTCGGCCTTGATGTCTGGGAGCATGCCTACTACCTGAAGTACCAGAACCGCCGCGCTGACTATGTGAAGGCTTGGTGGAATGTGGTGAACTGGTCTGCGGTTGCTGCGAACTACTAAGCGCCTTCACGGCGGGCATACAGGTGAATCTCTGCTGACAAAGCGGGCGGCTTAGGCCGCCCGTTTTTTTTGCTGCGTGCCGCGCGTCCATCTTCCCTTGTCAGCCATGGTGGATGCCGTCCTTCTGGTTCCACAACCAAGCAGCATGATTTTTTTATCGCCCCCCAAGCCATCCTTTCCCGGGGGCGAGAAAGGATCCAGAGGAAGTCAGGCTCCACCGTTCCACAGCAGTTCTCATTTTAGCAGGGAACTGCTGTCCGCCATAAGGCTCATCGCTTGCCGAGCCCTGGGATCCCTCCAGGATCCTTCCACTAAAACAGAGAACCGGTGGTGTCGTCCCGGAGGTCCTCAACCGACCGGCTATATGCTGTGATCCCTTCGGGATCAGGAGCGGGATCGGAACGTGGACAGTGGAGCTTCGAGCCGCAACGGCCTCTGCGGCCCCGAACCCAGAGGGTTCGAAGCGGGTAGCCCCGGGTTGACCGAAGGGACACCCGGGGTTGTCGCCAATTAAACATCCCGACCCTGGCGGGGTCGCACGGGAGCGGAGCGGATCAGCGTGTGTCCACTACCAGAACGTGGAACGCCGATTTACAAAATGAGAACTGTTGACCGTTCCACCCCAGGCCTTGACACCTCCTGCGTTGGTCCGCAGTATTGTGCCCAGTTGTTGGGGAGCCATGCGCCTTCCTTTGGAGGGTAGCGGCTGAGAGTTCCGTTGGGCTCAGATGCCTCGGAAGACCCGTTGAACCTGCCCAGGTAATGCTGAGGAAGGGATGAGCCACTGCGCTGAACAACGGATGTTTTTCTTCCGAGCCCTGTTTCTCGACTCCCCCTCTGCCCCAGAGAGATTGAACTAACTGCTATTATGATTGCACGCACTGATGACCTTGAGCCTAAGAGCGCGGACCCGCTTCCCAATTCCCGGAAGGTCTACCTCTCAGGCAACCTGCATCCCGACCTGCGTGTGCCGATGCGGGAGATTCAGCTTTCCTCCACCCGCAAGCCAGATAGCTCCACAGAGGAGAATGCCCCGGTAAGGGTGTACGACACCAGCGGTCCCTGGGGTGATTCCAGCTTTGTCGGCGATGTTCAGAAAGGCCTTCCTTCCCTAAGGCAGGCCTGGATCCTCGCCCGAAAGGATGTGACCCAGTATGAGGGGCGGCGGGTCACTCCTAAGGACAATGGCTATTTGTCGGAAGTGCATGCTCAGACCCGCGAAAACCCTCGGTTTCCCCTCGAGAATGCCACCTTTTTGGCACGGCGCCCTCTGCGAGCCTCTGCGGGCCATCCGGTCAGCCAGCTCTGGTATGCCCGGCAGGGGATCGTGACTCCCGAGATGGAGTACATTGCCATTCGAGAGAATCAGGGGCTGGAGCGTCTGCTAGAATCGTTCAGCAGCACGGCCTCCCGCGACTCCCTGCTTCATCAGCATCCGGGTCAGTCCTGGGGGGCAGCTCTTCCGAAGCGCATCACTCCCGAGTTCGTTCGTGACGAGGTCGCCCGCGGGCGCGCCATCATCCCTGCCAACATCAATCACCCAGAGCTTGAGCCCATGATCATCGGGCGTAACTTCCTGGTGAAGATCAACGCCAACATCGGTAACTCTGCGGTCGCTTCGAGCATTGAGGAAGAGGTTGAGAAGATGCGTTGGGCCACCAAATGGGGTGCCGACACCGTCATGGATTTGTCGACGGGTAAGAATATCCATGCTACACGCGAGTGGATTCTGAGGAATTCGCCTGTTCCTATCGGAACAGTTCCGATCTATCAGGCGCTGGAGAAGGTCGGTGGCAAGGCGGAAGAGCTCACCTGGGAGATCTACCGAGATACGCTGATCGAGCAGTGTGAGCAAGGGGTCGACTACTTCACCATCCACGCGGGCGTCTTGCTCCGTTTCATTCCCCTCACGGCCCGCCGGGCCACAGGGATTGTAAGCCGGGGCGGCAGTGTTATGGCCAAGTGGTGCTTGGCACATCATAAGGAGAATTTCCTCTACACTCACTGGGACGAGATATGCGAACTCATGGCAGCCTACGATGTGAGCTTTTCGATCGGTGATGGCTTGCGTCCCGGATCGATTGCGGACGCAAATGACGCCGCCCAGTTTGGGGAGTTGGAGGTCCAGGGAGATCTGACGAAGCGGGCCTGGGCTCGTGGCGTGCAGGTGATGAACGAGGGGCCTGGGCATGTGCCGATGCACATGATCCATGAGAACATGCAAAAGCAGCTGGAATGGTGTCACGAGGCTCCTTTCTACACGCTGGGGCCGCTCACAACCGATATTGCACCTGGCTACGACCATATCACCAGTGGCATTGGCGCTGCGATGATCGGGTGGTTTGGTTGCGCGATGCTTTGCTACGTTACCCCCAAGGAACATCTGGGGCTTCCTAACAAGAAAGACGTCAAAGATGGGGTGATCACCTATAAAATCGCTGCCCATGCCGCCGATCTGGCCAAGGGGCATCCCGGCGCGCAGTATCGTGACAACGCTTTGAGCAAGGCACGCTTCGAGTTTCGCTGGCAGGATCAGTTTAATCTTTCTTTGGACCCCGAGACCGCGCGCGAGTTTCACGACGAAACCCTGCCGCAGGATGGAGCTAAGACTGCTCACTTTTGCAGCATGTGCGGGCCGCATTTCTGCTCCATGAAGATCACGGAAGACGTTCGCAAGTATGCCGCAGAAAAGGGCCTGGATACCCAGGCGGCCTTGGAGTCAGGCATGCAGGAGAAGTCGAAGGAATTCCTGGCGAAGGGGGCTGAAGTCTACCTTTCCGGCCAGTGACGCCCCTACTTTGCGGTTGTGCCCTGTAGGTGGAGTCAATAGGTTCTGCTCAACGGAATTGGGATTATGACAGCGCGTGGTATCATCTCTGCCTTGGCCATGATGGTCCTAGCCTTGCTGGCGGCTCTCGCCTTTTTGCTATTCCGAGAGCCCTTGCCGGTAAGCTCGTCGCGCGCTGAGTTGAATCCCGCCAGTTCCGCCTACACACGTGTGGGGCTGCGACGGCCGAACGGGACGAACTACTTTTTCTTTCCTGCTGGCTTCAGCTGGTCTTCGCTGGAGTCCACCAACTACGCGACCTATGTCCAGAATCTCCGGGCGATCGGCTGTCCAGAGGAGACCGTCCGTGACGTGATTGTTGCCGATGTTGCCAAACTTTACTCCCAGCAGCGCTCCCGAATCTGGGCGGCGGCGGAATCGGTGCCCTACTGGAAAACGGGTGACAATCTGACGGCGCAAATGACCC
Source organism: Akkermansia muciniphila (assembly GCA_945861575.1). Classification (GTDB taxonomy): domain Bacteria; phylum Verrucomicrobiota; class Verrucomicrobiia; order Limisphaerales; family UBA11320; genus UBA11320. Next base: position 15,703 of record CAMAVD010000049.1, on the reverse strand, counting down.
AAGAGCTGCGGCGCATTGATGTGGAAGAGAGAGCGCTGATCCGGGAGTTGCTCGGGGTGGATCTCGACATGCAACTCCAGAGGTTCAGCTCAGACCCGCCTGCTCGCCCCATTGATCTGGCCTACCTTCCAGTCGATAAACAGGGCCGTGTCCGTGAGATTCTCCAGCGAAACCGGAAGGCACAGCAGGTCTTTCGTGATCGGGCTGGTTCGGTTTGGACCGACGTGGACAGCCGACAGCTTCAAGACCTGCAAGATCAGGAGGAGGCTGAGCTTCGCGCAGCGCTTTCATCGCAGGAGTATTCCGAGTACGAGATTCGCGAGTCCGAGCTCAGTTTTGATCTGAGGGAACAGCTCCGCAGCCTTAACTTGACCGAGTCCGAATTTCGAAAGGTGTATCAGGCTCGTCGGGCCTACTCGCAAGCGGACGCCAGCTTGGCGGAGGCCGGGACCGCTGTTCAGACTGGGGAGAGCGCGGATTCAGTGCGCGCACAGGCGGAGGATCAGCTGGATCAGACGCTCAGGGAAACGTTGGGTAGCGAGCGCTGGGATCGGTATCAACGAGCGCAGGAGCCAAGCTATCAGACGCTGTCCAAATTGGCCGATCGGCTCAGCATGCCTGCTGCGGTCGTCGATCAGGCATACGAGTATCTGCATGCCGCTCAAGTCGCCATGGAGAAAGTAATTGATGATCCTACCGTAGACGTTTCGGCCCGAGATGCAGCTCTGCAATCCATGTCCCAGGAGGCAAGCTCTGGCCTGCGTGGGATTCTGGGGGCGGAGGGGTTTACTCTGTTTCTAGGAGCTGGCGGCCGCGATTGGCTCAATCCGCAGCCCTGAGCGCTATCCCGAATTTTTCATAGTCCCATGCCACGAGGCGCATCCACGCGTCCTCTGTCCCAATGCTGCCAGGCATGGCGAACCATAATCCGGGCTAAAGAGCGCGGCGCGCGGGAACACAGAGGGTTGAGTTTCTCCCAACTCCGGTCTGCCGGAGTTGCTTCTAGCCCGCAGCGCGCTGGTAGGACCTGCGGTGACTGGAATGGCTGCGGAAGAACTTCAATCGTGTTGCGGGCTATGAAATCTGCGGGCAAGCGCAGGGCGAGCAGCCTGTCCAGTTTGATGAGGGGTGGAAGTGGTGATCTGTGGATGACAACTGCGGTCTTCACACAGACGCTTCACCGGCTTCCGCCTCCTCTACTCAACCGAGGCTCTCGGCTTGCAGCAAGTCGCGCTGCCAGGGGAGCATCTCTTCGGAGGCCTGTTCCCAGTCAATCGAAAGGCCTACCAAGCTAGCCCGGCTGGCGATCAGAGTGGGATCCAGCTCCAGTTCGATCGCCTTTTGGTCTCGGCGCTTCTCCAGTTCAATGTAGCGTCGCTTGCTGGCCTCGCTGGGGGGCGGCGGTCTGAATCGGACCACTTGCGGTAGCTGGGTGGACTCATGTCCACGTTCCACTGCCGATAAGATCTCGCGCCTCCGGCGGGCGGTTAGATGACGCGGTATGGAGCCATCAAGCGAACGCCGATTGTCGACTGCATCGGTAGCGATGTCGATCATGGCCTCGGACGATAGGATGAAATAGGGCGGGCGATTCGCCGTGATAGCCTCCGTCTCGCGCCATTTCCACAGCTCGCGCAAAACGGCTAGGGAACGAGGCGGCAGATGGCGGCTTCCCTTGATTCGCCAGACCGTATCGGGGTCGGGGGGAGGGACGTGCGAATTGTGTTCGATGAGTTGCGCGCACATCTCTTTGTGCCAGCTCAGACGCCCTTTGGCTTCCAGTTGATCGCGCAGGAGATCGGAGAGCGCCTTGAGGTACGCCGTGTCGTTTCGTGCGTATTCCTCCATGCGTTGGGTCAATGGCCGACGCGCCCAGTTCGCTTTTTGGGGGCCTTTCTCAAGGGAGATCCCCAGGAAGCGTGACACAAGATTGGTCAGTCCGAACTCGCGGACTCCTAGCAAACGGGCAGCCAGCATGGTGTCAAAAACGCTGCTTGGGATGAAGTCGAGGTCCTTGCGGAGCATCCGTAGGTCGTAGTCACCCCCATGCAGAATGAGCACTCGGTCCTTCAATGTCTCCAGAAGTGGCGCCAAGTTGAGGCCCGCCAGTGGATCGACGAGGTCATTCCCGCCTGCATGCCCGACTTGGAGCAGGCAGAGCTTTTCTGGGTAGGCATGCAAGCTATCCGCCTCCGTGTCGATGGCGATCCACGGGGCGCTGCGCAGGGACGGCAACCATTCTGCCAGCCGGGCGTCAGTGTCTATCACGTGTCGTAGTGTAGGAAAAGTGTCCCAAGGGTTGAAGCGCCACGACGTAAGGAATTGTATCCTCCGAACAGCGGGCCCTTTTTGATGTCTTCGGTGTTCATGCCTGGGTGCTTTTAGACCGTCTTGTGCTGTTCCTTTACCCAGCCGTCCCTGAGAGTTGCCGTGCGGTTAAAGACGGGGGCACCAGGGGTTGAGTCCTTGGTGTCGGCACAGAAGTAGCCCAATCGTTCGAATTGAAAGCGCTGTCCTGGGCTAGCGGATGCCAGGGAAGGTTCCAGGACGCACTGGCTGAGCACTTCCAAGGATTTGGGATTGAGATGAGATGCGTAGCCCCCGCCGTCTGCAGCGTCAGGCTCTTCGACGGTGAAGAGGCGGTCGTAAAGCCGAACCTCGGCGCGAGTGGCGTGCGGAGCTGAAACCCAGTGGATCGTCGCCTTGATTTTTCGGCCGGCGGTCGCACCCCCTGATTTGGAATCCGGATCGAGGGTGGCCCGCAGCGCTAAGAGGTTTCCCTCGGAGTCTTTTTCCATCGAGACACATTTCAGTATGTAGGCGTAGCGTAAGCGCACCTCGTTGCCAGGGAACAGCCGGTAGAACTTCTTGGCGGGTAATTCCATGAAGTCATCGCGCTCAATGTAGATTTCCTTGGAAAACGGCACTTTGCGATGACCTGCTGCAGGGTCCTCGGGATTGTTGACTGCCTCCAACCACTCGACCTCCCCTTCGGGGTAGTTGTCGATGATGACTTTGATCGGATGCAGCACCGCCATCGCGCGGTGGGATTTCTTGTTGAGATCCTCGCGGACGGCAAACTCCAGTAACGACATGTCGGTGAGCCCGTTGTACTTGGTCACTCCGATCAACTCGCAAAAATGGCGTATGGATTCCGGGGTGTAGCCCCTCCTTCTCAGGCCTGAGATCGTTGGCATGCGGGGGTCGTCCCAGCCGATCACGGTCTTCTCTTGTACCAATTGGAGCAGCTTGCGTTTGCTCATCAGGGTGTAGCCGAGACTCAGGCGAGCGAACTCATACTGCTTGGGAAGCTCGCGGGGTAGCGAAAGAGACTCCAGGATCCAGTCGTAGAGGGGTCGATGCACTTCGAACTCTAGGGTGCAAATGGAATGGGTGATGCCCTCGATGTAGTCGCTCAGACAATGGGCGAAGTCATACATTGGATACACGCACCAGGCCTTTCCTGTGTGATGATGCTCCACATGCCGGATGCGATAGAGAACGGGATCGCGCAACCAGATGTTTGGTGACGACATGTCGATCTTCGCTCGTAGTGTGCGAGCCCCATCGACAAACTCGCCTGCCTTCATCCGCTGGAACAGGTCAACGTTCTCCTCGACTGAGCGATCTCGGAACGGGCTGTCCTGACCGGGGCGGTCCGGGGTGCCGCGATATCGCTCCGTGTCCTCAGGGGACAAATCGCAAATATAGGCCTTTCCCTTCCGGATCAGCTCGAGAGCGAAGTCATAGATCTGGCCAAAGTAGTCCGAGGCGTAGAAGGGTTCCAGAGTTCGGTTCCCCTTGTCTTTGGCGAGGAGACCGATGCCGCTAGAGGTACCCGCTTGCTTCAGATTGAGAAAAGGGTCCGCCCAGCCCTGAATCAGCCAATTGACGTCTTGGATGATCGATTCGACGTACTCGACCTCTTCACGAGCGGGGTTCGTATCGTCCATCCGGAGGTTGCAGGTGCCTCCGAACTCGCGGGCTAGACCGAAGTTCAGACAGATAGACTTGGCATGGCCGATGTGAAGGTAGCCGTTCGGTTCTGGGGGGAAACGGGTGCCAACACGTCCAGCGTAACGGCCTGATTGAACGTGGCTTGCCACGATTTCATGAATGAAATGGCGCGGGGGTGCCTGCGTGTTTTCGGGTCCGGAACCTGCGGTTTCTTGGGACATAGTCGTGGGGACAATCAATCTGTGGGCAAAGGCTAGTAAAACCTTTTGGCGAGGGGTAGCAGAATCGTGGGGTTAAGGTTGCTGAAAGTGCGCAAAGAGGGTGTTGAATCCACGGGGGCGGGCGTAATCCCAGTCGGTCATCCTTAAGCTGCGTTCCTTAAAAAAACGATCTCGACGAAAAATCCACTTGGAAATGTACAAGTTCCACATGTCCAAGGCTTCCACCCAGCCGCATTTCACCTCGTGTCGGACAAGTTTGAAACCCTGACTGCGTCCGATTTCTTCCAGCGCCTGGATCGAATAGTGCCGGTGGTCGATCATCAGCACGGTGGGATCCAGAAGGATGGAAAGCCAATGGCGATTTGGGGTGGAAAGCAGGAAGTGCCCGCCGGGTTTGAGGACGCGCTTCACTTCCGCAAACATCTTCGGTTCCGCTTGTCGAGGAATGTGCTCGATCACTTCCCAGGAGACCACGGTGTCGAACGAGGCGTCTGGATAGGGGATTTCGATGGCCGAGCCTACCTTGAACTCTACCCGAGGATCGGTCACATGGCGACGGGCGGTGTCGAGGTCCGAATCGGTGACGTCGATGGCGGCCACGCGTGTGGCAGCGTTGTCGGCCGCCCAACGTTCGAACCAGCCATAGCCGCAGCCAATGTTGAGCACAGACAACCCCTTGACCCGGGATGTGGGCACGAAGTCGTTCACCGTGTACGCCAGCCGTCCGTGGAGGGCCTCGGGTGGAGCTTGATTCAGGATATTGTGCATGTCGGGTCCGCCTCGGATCAGCCTCGGGAGGCGAGGGCGTAGCAAAGCGGAAAATTCGGGGCAGCTGAAGGAAAAAAGCCTTCAGAGTGCTTTGAGGTTGATCCTTGGCCCTGCCTGGGATTGTGATCGACCCCGGAATCCATGATCTCTGAGCTCTCCCATCTTCGGACCCTCGGCAGGCTTCTCACTGGCCTGCTCCTCGCGCTCTTGGCCGCCGGGGCGGCTGCCGCCTCCGAACCCGGCACGCCTTGGACCCTGTCCGCCTTGGCCGAGAAACCGTTCTGGCGTTCTCGAACCGTCGAAGGGGAGATCCTGTTCGGTGCTGGCCATGAGTACCACGACATGCAGACCCTGGTGACCTATAGGCACAAAGCGGTCCAATGGCCTGGTGTATTCCCCGAGTTTCAGCACTCCCGACTGCCCCGAAGCTTGGTGCGGCTGAAAGCGCAGGGTCCCCTCAAAATTGCTCTCCTCGGGGACAGTATCTCGACCGGGTGTAACGCTCGCCGATCTCACTTCGGTCTGGCTGAAGATGCTCGAGCGAAAACGAGATTGGGATCTGACGGGCAACGGGGTCAACCACCCCAACGACTTCGGCCACCGCCTGTACGCGCAGGTTTTGTCGGCCCTGCTGATCCCACCCGGCAAATGAACTGGGCAACTGCATCCTTACATCTGTATCCAGTGGTCACCCACGTTTAGTGTCATGTCGCCCACCCTGATCCTTGCCTGTATCGGCCTCTATTTCGCTGCGCTCCTGGCGATTGCCTGGAGGACCAGTCGCGACGGCAGCAGCGCCTCCTACTATTTGGGCAACAAGCGGTCGCCCTGGTATGTGGTGGCTTTTGGACTCATTGCCGACACCTTGTCCGGTGTCACGTTCATCTCCGTGCCGGGCGCTGTCGGCAAGAGCTCCTTTAGCTATCTGCAGGTGGTGCTGGGTTACATGGCTGGTTATGTGGTCATCGCTGCGGTGCTGCTTCCGCTCTACTACCGGATGAACCTCACGTCTATCTACGGTTATCTTCGCGAGCGGTTTGGGCCCCGATCTCAGAAGGCCGGGGCGGTGTTCTTTTTGCTGTCACGCCTGCTGGGTGCCGCTGCCCGCCTCTACTTAACGGCTAGCGTGATCCAAGTGTTCGTGTTTGATGCATGGAAGATTCCCTTCTGGCTCTCCGTCAGCGGGATTATTGCGCTCATCCTGCTCTACACCTATCGGGGGGGCATCAAGACTCTGGTGTGGACGGACACCTTCCAGTCGGCATTCCTGCTCCTGGGTGTGGTGCTTACCATCGGTGTGATCATGCAGCAGTTGGGCTTAGACTTCCAAGGCGTGTGGAGGGCGGTGATCGACAGCCACTACTCCAAGACCTTTTTCTGGGATTGGAAGGCTCCGGATTATTTTTGGAAGCAGTTCATCAGCGGAGCATTCATTGCGGTGGTGATGACGGGGTTGGATCAGAATAGCATGCAAAAAAATCTGAGCTGCCCCAGCCTGAAAGACGCGCAGAAGAATCTGTATTGGTTCGGGTTGGTGGTTGTGCTGGTGAACGCTCTGTTTCTTGGGTTGGGAGCCCTGTTGTATCTTTTTGCCTCAAGCAAAGGAATAGCGCTTCCCGAGCGAAGCGATCAGCTCTTTCCGATGCTGGCCCTTCAACACCTGGGCTCCTTCGCAGCGGTCGCGTTTATCTTGGGCCTGACCGCGGCGACCTTCTCCAGCGCGGACTCTGTTCTAACCTCCTTGACGACCTCGTTCTGCCTGGATGTGGTCGGGATGCCTGACGGAGCGAATCTAGAGAGTCGCAGGGCAGTGCGACTGCGTCATCTCACCCATATCTCTTTCGCCTTCCTACTCCTGCTGGTGATCCTCGGCTTTCGCCTGTTTAACAGCGACGCCATCATTCAAGTCGTGCTAAAAATGGCCACCTACACCTATGGTCCGCTGCTCGGTCTTTTCGCGCTGGGGATGTTCACGAAGTGGCAGGTGCGCGATGGGTGGGCCCCTTGGGTTTGCGTCATCAGTCCTCTCCTGTGCTGGGTTCTGGACCGGAACTCAGTGCGGTGGATGGGGGGATATCAGTTCGGCTTCGAGTTGCTCATGATCAACGGCCTGATCACGGCACTGCTTCTCCGCCTTGTCCCTGCACGCCCCCTGCCGAGCAATTTTCCTACTCCGACGGCCCGCTAGGTCTCGAAGGAACGGCCACACCCGCAGCTCGTTTTTGCTTTGGGATTGGAGATCTTGAATCCGCCGCCGGTCATTTCTTCGGAGAAGTCGACCACGGCTCCCTTCACAAAATCAGCGCTCGTCGAGTCCACCACGACTCCGATACCAAAGAATTCGCTCTGGATGTCTCCATCGCGCCGCTCATCGAAGGTCATGCCGTATTGGAGTCCCGAGCAGCCGCCTTCCTCGACATAGATGCGAAGGGGTTTGCCCTGGTTTTCGGCCTGGTCCGCCTGCATCTGCTTGAGCTGTGCAGCGGCCTTCTCGGTGAGGGTGACGATCGTTTCGGTTTGGACGGCGTTGGTCATGGCAGTATTAAATCCAGCTGCAAGATATCGACGGGGGTATATCCTGTCAAATCGCTGGCAGAATTTTTAATTCCCTTCGGCGTGCGCTGATCTACCCTTGTGCCTATGCGCATCCTTATGTGGCTCACCGAACTCGGTCTGGTTTTCCTGAGTGCTCAGGCCAGGGCGGCTGCTCCAGATCACGTCCAGGGCAAGGTGCTGCTGGGATCGTTGATTCAGCTGCCCACGGTCATTCCAGAAGCCATAAAAGCGGCCTGGCAGGAAAGGGGACCTTCAGTGTTGGTGCTACGCAATAACCACAAGTAAGGTCCGGCCAGCATGAGTATCGCGACGAAGACGGGCGACAACGGAAGCACGGGCCTGATGTACAATCGGCGCGTCAGCAAATGCCATCCCCGCGTGGAGGCCTACGGATCTGTTGACGAACTGAACACCGCCCTAGGGCTGGCGAAAGCCTCCAGCTTGGAGAGCTATCTTCGCGAGTTCCTGGAAGCGACGCAGCACGAGTTGGTGATTCTGATGGGGGAACTGGCTACCTTGCCAGAGGATCTCGCGCGCTATCAAAAGGACGGGTTCAAACGGGTCGAGGCGTCCCTGACCGGGAGGCTGGACCTCGCGGTAAAGGATCTCGAGTCGCGTCAGATTTCTTTCAAGGGATGGGCGACGCCCGGGGCCACTTTGAGCTCCGCCACCCTGGATGTGGCTCGTACAGCCTGTCGGCGTGCGGAGCGGCGATCTTCGGTTCTGCTCGAGGCTGGGCAGTTGGAGAATCAGGAGATTTTGGTTTATTTGAACCGACTTTCGGATGTGTTGTGGCTTTTGGCTCGCTGGGTGGAAACCCGTGCGGCCGTGGTCATGCAAGATCATGAACAAAACGCAGGGAACAAATCCTGAGCAGCAACGTCTCCGCGAGGACGCCACCCGGGTGGCGAACTGGAAGCGCTGGGGCCCTTACCTTTCTGAGCGCCAATGGGGAACGGTTCGGGAAGACTATTCTCCAGGTGGGGAGTGCTGGACCTATTTCCCGCATGACCAGGCCGCCAGTCGGGCCTACCGCTGGGGCGAAGATGGCCTTTTGGGAATCACCGATCGAGAGTGCCGCCTTTGCTTTGCTCTCGCTCTTTGGAATGGCAAGGACCCCATTCTTAAGGAACGGCTTTTCGGCCTTGCTGGTCCGGAGGGTAATCATGGGGAAGACGTCAAGGAATCCTACTTCTATTTGGACTCCACCCCGACCCATTCCTATCTGAAGAGCCTCTACAAATACCCTCAAGCCGCTTTTCCCTACGAGCAACTGATCCGCCAGAATCAGCAACGTGGGCGCCAGTCATCGGAGTGGGAGTTGGAGGATAGCGGGATTTTCGACGGGGGGCGTTACTTCGATGTCTTCGCCGAGTACGCCAAGCAGTCCCCGGATGATTTGCTCATTCGGATCACACTCAGCAATCGGGGCACTGAGGCGGCGGCGATTCATGTCCTCCCGACCCTCTGGTTTCGGAATACATGGTCCTGGGGCTGCTCCCACGAAGGCTGCGGCATCAGGCCTCGCATTCGTGCGGACGGTGCCGGCGCGGTCGTCGCTGACCACGAGACCCTAGGACGACGGTTCCTCCACGCGGGGGCGGCGTCGGACGGTAGCCTCCCGGACTGGCTGTTTACCGAGAACGACACTCATAACGAGAAGCTCTTCGACACTCCCAGCGCCACCCCGTATGTGAAGGACGCCTTCCATCGGCGCGTGATCCGCGGTGAGTTGGCGGCGGTGAATCCATCGCGAGTGGGATCCAAGGCTGCTGCCTGGTATCGGCTGACCATTCCAGCGGGCGGCTCGGTTCAGATCCAGCTACGTTTGCGCCCCCAAGAAGGAGAATTACAGGACCCTCTGGGAAAGCCCTTCGATGCACTTTTCGAGAAACGCCGTCGCGAGGCCGATTCGTTTTTTGGACAGCTTGCCCCCTCAGGTCTCGGTGTGGAACAGACTCGGGTCTGGCGTCAGGCCTATGCCGGGCTGCTGCATTCAAAGCAGTTCTATCACTACGTAGTGAAGGACTGGCTTGACGGCGATCCCGATCAACCCGTGCCTCCCAAGGACAGACAGCAGGGACGGAACTCGGACTGGCGTCATCTGTTCAATCGCGATGTGATCTTGATGCCCGACAAGTGGGAGTATCCCTGGTATGCGGCCTGGGATTTGGCCTTTCACGTTGTGGCCATGGCTAAGGTGGATCCCGAGTTGGCGAAATCGCAGGTCATGCTTTTCTTGCGGGAATGGTACATGCATCCCAATGGCCAGCTTCCCGCCTACGAGTTTGCATTGGGCGATGTGAACCCCCCTGTTCATGCCTGGGCCGCCTGGCGGCTCTACAAAATCTGCGGAAAGCGGGGCGAGCGCGATCGGGATTTTCTAGCGCGGGTTTTTCAAAAGCTCCTGATCAATTTCACGTGGTGGGTCAATCGGAAGGATGTCTCCGGTCGGAACATCTTTGCTGGCGGATTTCTAGGTTTGGACAATGTGGGGGTCTTTGACCGTTCGAAGCCCCTCCCAACGGGCGGACATCTCGAGCAGGCCGACGGCACCGCCTGGATGGCATTCTATTGCGGAACCATGCTCTCCATCGCCCTGAAGCTCGCGGAAAAGTCGCCCGAGTACGAGGACATGGCGTCCAAGTTCTTCGAGCATTTCGTCGCCATCACCAGTGCCATGAACACGCTGGGCGGCTCCGGGCTTTGGGATGAGGAAGACGGCTTCTACTATGATCAGATCCACGTCGAGGGGCGGGTCATACCGCTCAAGATTCGATCCATGGTGGGCTTGATTCCGCTCTTCGCCTGCGAGGTTTTGGAGGACTCCATCATGCAGCGGCTTCCGGGTTTCACCAAGCGCATGCAATGGTTTCTCACCCATGAGAAACAGCTCGCGAGTCATGTAGAGCGGAGGGAAGGGGCAGATGGAAAGCCGGGCTGCACTCTGCTGTCGATTCCCTCCCGTGAGCGCCTGCGTCGCGTGCTTCGCTACATGCTGGATGAGAAGGAATTCCTTTCTCCTTTCGGCATTCGATCTCTCTCACGGGTTCACGCAGATCAGCCCTATATCTTCCGCGTGAATGGAGAGGAGTTTCGAGTGGATTACACCCCGGGTGAATCGACCACCGGGCTCTTTGGGGGTAACTCTAACTGGCGTGGTCCTATCTGGTTCCCTGTTAACTATCTTCTCATCGAAGCGCTCGAAAGGTATCACCACTTCTACGGGGATGAATTTAAAGTGGAATGTCCGACGGGGTCCGGGCACTGGATGACCTTGCAGCAGGTGGCGGGAGAGTTGGGACGTCGGCTGATCGGAATCTTCCTCCCCGAAGGAGAGGCGAATCGCCGCCCGTGTCATGGAAGTGAGGAGCGCTACGCTTCCGATCCCCATTGGAAAGAGCTGCTCCTCTTCCACGAGTATTTCCACGCTGACACCGGGCGAGGGCTCGGAGCCAGCCATCAGACCGGTTGGACTGCTCTGGTCGCGAGGTTGATTGAATCGTGCTCCAAGGGCGAATAGAAATAGGCCCCATCGGCTGTTAGAACTGATCTTCCTTCTCCTTAAAGAGGACATTGAAGGTCGTCAGTGAGCCATAACAGCGGGTGATGTATTGTTGCATCTCGACCTTCTCGCCATCGGTCAGGGTCGTGTGCGCGTTGATTTTCTGTTCCATCACACGCAGCTGATTTCGTACGCCCACCAGCTTGTGAAAGAAGACCTCGAGCGGAATTTCCTTGGTTTGCAGGGTCGGGTCCGCCGGGTGGAGCACCAGTTTCCCGTTGTGCCAGCGGACACCGAGTCCGTCGATCGTCACATTGGGATTTTCGTAGCCCAGACGCTCCAGTACGGCCTCGATCGATGCGTCCACAAATTGTTTGAGCGGGGTTTCGAGGCTGGTGATCGCGATCATGGGGTCTGCCGGGGAGATCTCGCTCAGGATAGGATCGAGCGTTCGCACCTCATCATCGAAGCGGATGTCCGCCGTGCGCTCGTAGAGGCACTTGACCGTTCCGAAGCCATACTTCCCGTGCTTCACCCTCTGGCCGATCATCATGTTCTGGATTTTCATTGGATAAGATCGGCCCTCGCAGGCCGTCGCCTTAGAATGTCGCTCCGCAGGGTGCCCGCCAAGGCTATTCCCTGGCTCCAGGGCTTTCTGGGCGTCGGCCTGCTAGGTGAGGATCTCACGGATCACCGTTCCAGCGACATCCGTGAGTCGGAAATCGCGGCCACCATAACGATAGGTGAGGCGGGTATGGTCCAAACCCATCAGGTGCAGCAGGGTTGCATGGTAGTCATGCACATGCGCAGGATGGCGAACAATGGACGCGCCAAACTCGTCCGTCTCGCCATGCACGGTCCCACCGCGTACGCCCGCACCCAAGAGCAAAGAGCTGAAGGCTTTGGCGAAGTGGTTGCGGCCTTTCCCGTTGCTGGCATCGGTCCATGGGGTTCGACCGAACTCGGTGCAGATCGCGACCACCGTGTCTTCCAGCAATCCACGCTGCTTGAGATCAGTGGTGAGTGCTGCGAGGGCGCGATCTACTCGGAGTGCTTTGGGTCGATGCGCCTGCATGTCGCCATGTGAGTCCCAGTTGTCTTGGGACCCGGTGTCGATCAGCTCCACGACTCGAACGCCTCGTTCAAGCAGCCGACGTGCGGTAAGACATTGCCATCCGAAGGAGGTGCGATCGCCGGACCCCACACCGTAGGCTTCGAGCGTGGATGTCGATTCCTTGCTGAGGTCAAAAACGGCGGGGGCTTCCCGCATCATGCCCCGTGCGGTGTCAAAGCTGCTCATCCGCCCTCCGAGGGCCAAGTCGCCCTTCCTCCGTCGGGCATGCTGTCCGTTAAGATCGAGGAGCATCCTCGCTTCCAAGTCCGCAAGAGAAGACGGCTCGGCTGCGGGTCTCAGATTGGGGATGGGGTCGTCGCCTGGGATCACGCGGACGCCCTGATGATGCGGTGGAAGGAAGGAGGCGTCGAAGACCTGCGATCCGGCGTAGGGGAGATGTTCTGCCAGCACGACATAGGATGGCAGGTTTGCATTGAGGGTTCCCAATCCGTGGCTGAGCCACGCGCCAATGCTGGGCATGGGCACCGTGGACGATCCTGTGTGCATCGCCAAGGTGGCTTGAAAATGCTCTACAATGTCCGTGTGCAAGCTCCGGATGATGCAGAGATCATCGGCCTTTTCACGGAGCTGCGGAAACAGATCACTGATGACGAGCCCGGATTGACCGCAGGGCTTGAAGTCGAAGGGTGAACCCAGCAAGGGCTGGGGCTTGTTCTCATCTGGCCGGAGCCCCAAAGCAGGCAGTGGTTTTCCGTGCATCTCACGGAGCCTCGGCTTGGGATCGAAGGTATCCACATGGGAGAAGCCTCCGGTCAGGAAGACGAAGAGTAACTGGCGGGCTTTGGGAGGAAAATGGCTGGCTCTCGGTGCCAATACCTGCGCCTGGCCCAGCGATGCTGCCAGACGAAGCGCGGAGCTGGTGAGGGCCAGGGATGCCATTCCTCCGACGGCTTGCCGCAGGAAGCGCCTGCGACTGGCGGCTGTGATGGATGACGAGAGCATATGGAGAGTCTGGGTCAGTCGAGATAGACAAACTCGTTGGCGGTCAGCAGCACCCTTGCGTAGCTGTTCCATGCTCTTCTGGAGGCGGCTTCGGCTGAAACGCCCTCGCGCTTGGCTTGGGTTGCGTAGCGCTTGAGATAGTCTTCGGCTTGACGCTCTTCCGCACGCAGCGGGTGCCTGGCATACATCATGAGATAGGCTTCCTGGAGGCGCGCTGTATCGCTCCCCGGTTTGTCGAGTAACCGATCTGCTAGCCTCATTGCCTGCTCGTGCACGAAGGGATTGTTCATGAAGTAGAGGGCTTGCTGGGGAACGGTGGCGCTGGTTCTGGCGTCGGTGGGCTGGTTGGCATCCGGCGCGTCGAATAGGGCGAGATACGGATGTCGCTGCAGTCGCTGCCGCATGAGATAGACGCTTCGATGATTGGAGTCGTAGACGGCCTTGAACGGATTGTGCTGCGTCCAATGCCAGTCCTCCACGGGCGGGAAAGGATGAGGCCCTGGTGGGGGCGATAGGTCCAAGGAGCCTGCCACCGACATCAGCGCGTCGCGGATGGATTCAGCGTCCAGCCGACGTCGGTCAAAGCCCACAAAGAGCCGCCTGCTGACTTCAGAGGAAGAGCGACCTTCCTCTGGCGATGCTTGCTGCCAGACTGCTGAGTTAAGTATGAGGCGATGCATGGACTTAATGGACCAGTCCTCATGCGTGAAGCGCGCGGCAAGATAGTCGAGCAGTTCAGGGTGGCTCGGAGCTTCGCTGCGCAATCCAAAATCGGAGGGTGTGGGCACGAGGCCGCGGCCAAAGTGATGATGCCAGAGTCGATTCACCAGGACGCGAGCTGTCAGCGGGTTTTCCGGGCTGGCGATCCAGTCCGCCAGTTCCCGCCGCCCGCTTGCCCCTTCCGGGATCTGGATCGAGCGGCTGCCACTTAGGAAGGAGGGAACGCAGCGGGGGACTACCTCGCCGGGTTGGCTGGGATCCCCTTGGCGCTGTACCGCTTGGTTCACCGGCTTGTCGTCACAGACCGCATAGGCTACCGGCAGGTCCGGCAAAGCGCCGGATCGCTCGCGGCGTTTGAGTTCTGTGCGGAGGTTGATGAGTTGCGTTTCTATGGCCGCTTTGGCACCGACATTGGTCTTTCCTTCGCTGACCCTCTTCTCGAGTTGAATAAGCTCGGAGCGAAGCACCTCCAATCTCTGCCGATTCTGCTCCAAAGGCCGTGCCGCTTGGCTGGGTGGCAGCAAGGGAATAAAGCCGCTGCGCGGGAGATTCTTCGACTGGAACTCCTCCGATCCTGCGTAGGGAAAGCGGGTGCTGGCAAAGAATCCATAGAGCCCGTAGTAGTCCTGGGTCGTGACGGGATCAAACTTGTGATCGTGGCAGCGCGCACACTTCAGCCCCAAACCCAGGAAGGCTCTGCCCGTGGTCTCCACGGTGTCTTCAAGCGTGAGATGCATCAGCTCAAATGGAGCGGTGGCGTAGCGGCGTGACAGAGCGAGGAAGCCCGTCGCGACGATGGACTCCGCGTATCGCTCCGGTGGCCCGTCCTTCGCCATCAGATCGCCTGCAAGTTGCTCGCGAATGAACTGGTCGTAGGGCTTGTCCTGGTTGAAGGCCTGAATCAGGTAGTCGCGGTACCGAAACGCCTCGGGAACCGGGTAGTCGGCGTTGTCGCCTGCCGTGTCGGCATACCTCACCACGTCCATCCAGTGGCGGCCCCAGCGTTCGCCGTAACGGGGAGAGGCCAGCAATCGTTCGACGGTATTGCTGAAGGCCAAAGCGGTGGGTTTGACCAGGAACTCACGGACTTCCGTCGGGGTAGGGGGGAGTCCTGTGAGGTCAAAGTACAGGCGGCGAAGAAGCGCTTCGGGTCTTGCTGGAGGTAGTGGTGTCGCGCGGCTCTTCTCCATCTCAAGGAGAACGAAGCGGTCTACCGGGGTTCGGACCCAGTGCGCCCTGTCACGGGGCGCGGGGATCGCCGGGTTCTTTACTGCCTTGAATGCCCACCATTCCCTGTGTGCTGAGGTGGGGATCTCGCCGCTTTGCACCTGGGATATATTGAAGAGGCTTGCCAGGGCCAGCAGCATCGCTATGCGGCTTAGCAGCCATACCAAGGCTGGGCGAGAGGCGGCGTGGCGAACGTCGTTAATGCAGGCTGCGTGCACGGTGTCTGGAAAATATCAAGGTCTACGGGATGCGACTCAGTTCAAGCTCTCTGGAACTGCGGCACATCGATACATTAGATAGGACGAAAACCGAAGGCGAGTATTCAGTCGATGGCGGGGTCTCTCCGATCAACCCGTGTTCGTTTTCCGAGTCCGAAGTGGGGATGCATACCGTAATGACTCTGATACCCACGGCCGCTGTGGATCTCGTCGATTAGGGTCAGGTCCCCCGCCACCAGCTTGATGCGTGCGCCTATGCCATCTCGATTGGTCCTCGTTTCACGCAGGCGCACCTGGAGCCAGTGGTTACCTGGGGGGCTGTCGTTCCTCAACAGATCAGATCTCGACGCGAGTTCAGAATGACCACGTCGATGTCTCCGTCCCCATCATAATCGGCGCAGACGACACCCATTCCGGTGCCTGGGAGTAGCGCGATCCCTGGTCTCGTGATTTC
>CAMAVD010000048.1 GCA_945861575.1 Akkermansia muciniphila | reverse complement strand
GGTGCGATAAAGAAGGCAATGGTACGGTTAGGGAGGGATCGGGTGTTTCAAAACGCGCACGCATCCGCAAGGAAACGATTAAGTATAGCTCCTCAATGAGGTTCACAGTAAGAAAGAAGAGATCTAACCCCTGTGCTTCTCGGACTACTAGCTATTAGCGTTGGGAATGTCGATGGAAAGGCAATTTAATATTATTTGCGTCCTGATCTGTTCGGTGATTGGATTCACCTCTATGAAAAAAATCGCCAAGGAATGGTTTTTGTCACCTCGGAGCCTTGCAATGCAAATTGCAATGAACGGCCTGGCCGTCTTTCTATTCGCGGCCGCCGCGAACGCCAACCACGCGTGGAGCACCTATCATTGGGCGCGCACGGCGAATCCCTTCACGATCAAGGTCGGCGACAACGTCACGTCGGGATGGGACTTCTCCCTCACCGAAACATGCGCCGATTGGTCCGACATATCCCCCTTCTTCTTCACGCTCACCGACGGCACGGTCATCAACTGCAACAGAGCCGACAATCCAGTGCGCTTGACACTAGTCACGGGCACTTCCGGCAACGCGCGACGCTGCACAGCCAAGTCCGGCACGATCCAGGTTTGCAACTCGACCTATGGCAACAACGGCTGGCTTGGCATTGCGACCATTTCCGTGAGTGGCAGTCACATCACCGCCGGGACGGTCAAGGTGAACGACACCTACTTCAACACCGCGAGCTACAACACGCCCGCGTGGCGCAGGCTGGTGATGGAACAGGAAGTCGGCCACTGCCTGGGACTCAACCACCAGGACGAGAACTTTAGCAACGCCGATGTGGTGGATGCATGCGGACGTGGCAGCTGCATGGACTATTCGAACAACCCGGACAACCAGGGCACACCCAACGGGCACGATTACGACCAGTTGGTCGAGATCTACAGCCATCTCGACGCCACCACCACGATCGCTTCGGGCCTCCCGTCCACCCAGGGGAATGCCGGCTTCGACATAAGCGACAGCGTGGACCCAGAGAATCCCGCCACCTGGGGACGGCCGATTGGCTCCCGGAATGGCCGAATGAACCTGTTTGAGAGGCAATTTGGGCCCAACCTTAAGGTGATCACGCACGTGTTCTGGCTCGAGTAAGACTGAGACCACGGTGTAGGATGAATCGGGGCGCCGGTCCTCCAGGCCGGTGCCCTTTGTTTTGGAGACGCTGGTGGCGCCGCTGGCCTTCCAGACACGCCACCATCCACCCTCCGCCCAAAAAGATCCTCGC
This sequence comes from Akkermansia muciniphila, assembly GCA_945861575.1. Lineage (GTDB taxonomy): Bacteria > Verrucomicrobiota > Verrucomicrobiia > Limisphaerales > UBA11320 > UBA11320. Next base: position 24,233 of record CAMAVD010000048.1, on the reverse strand, counting down.
ATCGCCAGCATCCGTGTCGTTGAACCTATTCTCCCTTTCTCGTTCTTGGCCACCAACCGACAGACTGCAGCGCGCCTTTTGCCCGTGGGGGAGAGGGTTTCCTATGTCTGTGCTCTGGAAGTGCTCAAGCGTACCATACCGGGATGGCGCTCGCGCTGGCATAAATGTAACCGCGAATGGACGCGAATGGACGCGAATGCGGAAAAGGCTCCTGGGTTGTGACTTCTGGATATAGGGCAACGAGCGGAACGAAACTCTTTGAGGCTGCGGATCACGCCGGGACCAGAACGCGGATGCCTGGCGCGTGGCTGCTCGTTTTCTTGGCCCGTCGGATGACAATTTCGATGTCCTGATCGAGGGCGTTGAGAAACCGGAACAAGCGGTCGGAGGAGAATCCTTCCACTAAAACAGAGAACCGGTGGTGTCGTCCCGGAGGTCCTCAACCGACCGGCTATGGGCTGTGATCCCTTCGGGATCAGGAGCGGAACGGATCCGGGGTAACCACTCCCAGAAAGAGGCACGGCGATTTTCAAAATGCGAATGGCTGTTCGGGATGGAAGCCGACTTGCTTTTGGATCGGAGGGCCTGAAGACTGTCATCCTCTTGTTCACACGTCTGTCATTCGCTGAGGAAGTTAGACGCCGGACTCCTGTGCTGGCTCTCGCGCCGATGCAGGATGTGACCGACCTTCCTTTCTGGCGGCTCATGGCTCGCTACGGCGGCCCGGACCTCTACTACACTGAGTATTTCCGTGTTCATGTCACCTCGCGGCTCGAATCGTGGATCCGTGAGTCGGTCGTCTCTAATCCCACGGGGCGGCCTGCCATCGCTCAGATGATCGGGAATGATATCCCTTCTCTCGTGCGCACCGCTCGGGAGCTCATGCAGCTGCCGGTGGCTGCAATCGATCTCAACCTCGGATGCCCGGCACCTATCGTCTACCGAAAGTGTGCGGGGGGCGGACTGCTCCGGGAGCCGGCCAAGGTAGACGCAATTCTTGGAGCCCTCAGGGAGGCTGTCCCGATCCCGCTTACGGTGAAGACCCGGCTGGGTTTTGAGAGTCCCGCCCTGTTCGACACCTTCCTCGAAATCTTCGCCCGTCATGATATCGATCTTTTGACCGTTCACGCTCGGACGGTCTACGAGGGGTATCGCAGCGAGGTACACTACGAGTACATTGCCCGCGCAGTGGAGCGGCTCTCCTGTCCGGTGCTCGCAAATGGAAACATCTATTCGGCCGCGAAAGGGGCGTCGGTGATCGCCCAGACCCAAGCGGCTGGATTAATGATCGGTCGTGGAGCCATTCGCAATCCTTGGATTTTTGAGCAGATTCGCGCCCATCTCGGCGGACAGCCCCTGGTTTTTCCCAAGGGCAAGGACGTCCTGCACTATGTTCGCGAACTCTTCGATGCGACCCGACCCGGCGACGTGAAGCCTGAGGCGCAGGTGGAAAAGATGAAGAAGTATATGAACTTCATAGGCCTCGGCGTAGACCCGACCGGCCAGTTTCTGCACCAGATCCGGCGATCTTCTTCCGAGGTGGAATTCTTCAGCATCTGCCAGCGATTTCTGGATCACGAGGATCCCATGCCGCTGGAGCCCTTCCGCCTCGAGTTGGGTCCCCGAGACGTGATGGCCGGGGAGCATCTTTAGAACTCGAAGGTCACGTCCGCAAGGCGGCTCGCGACTTCGTCGAGCACGCGCTTCTCATCCGCCTCATCCTTTGCCAGGAATGTAACGCTGAAGCGGAGATAGTTGCCTGCGTCGTCCCAGGGCACGGTGGAGATTAGCTTCTCGGTGATGAGCCATTGTGAGATCTCTTCTCCGCTCTTGAACTCGATGCGCTGGCCGTTGGCTTTGGTCGCAGCTTTGGGCGCTTTGACGTAGAGGAAGAACGAACCTGCCGGCTTGCGGGCGTTGAAGCCTGATTTCTTCAGTGTCTCCACCAAGGCTCCCATGCGGCGTCCGTATTTGGCCGCGATCTTTTCCGTGATGGCAGGGTGATCGAAGCAATAGGCGGCCGCGTGCTGCACAGCGAGGAACTGGCCAGAGTCGGTATTGTCCTTCACGTCGCCATACGCCTTAACGATCAGCTCATTGCCGGCGACGAAGCCGACACGCCAGCCGGTCATGTTAAAGGTCTTGCTGCAGGAGTGGAGTTCGACGCCCACCTCCTTGGCTCCTGGGGTGGAGAGGAAGCTCAGTGGCTTTCCTTCGAACACCAGCGCGGCATAGGCGGCGTCGTGGATCACTACGATGTTGTTGCGCTTGGCGAAGTCCACCACCCGGGCGAAGAACTCAGGGGTGGCGCTGGCTCCTGTCGGGTTGTTGGGATAGTTGAGCACCAGGGCCTTGGACTTCTTGAGCACCTCGGCGGGGATGCTGTCCAGGTCGGGCAGAAATCCGTTGGCCTCGACCAATGGCAAAGTGTGCACCAGGCCACCGTAGTAGCGGGCATGGGTCCCAAAGACCGGATAGCCGGGGGTGGTCATGAGGACATACTCCCCCGGATTGATGAACGCTGCAGGGAGGATCGAGAGGGCGGCCTTGCTGCCGATGGAGTGCAGCACCTCGGTGTCGGGATTGATGCCGGAGACGCCGCAGACGCGGTCCAGGTAGCGGGCTGCAGCCTGCTTCAAAAGAGCGTCGCCATTATCGGCATAGCCTCGGTTCTCGGGCTTCAGCGCTTCTTTGTGGAGTTCGGCCACGACTTCTGGAAACGCCATCTCGTCGGGTTCCCCCACACCCATGTCGATGATCTCCGCCCCTGGATTTGCTGCCAGCGCAGCGCGCTTGGCGCGCTTGATCTTCTCGAACTTGTAGATGGCTGTGGACTTGCCGTACTGATTCCCACCGATGCGCTCGGCGAACAAATTCTGGATATAGGGGTCGGTCATAATCGTCCGTACACTCTCTGGGCTATTTCAAGATCAACGCAGGGGTGAGGCGGATCCGTCTCGGCCCCCCAAAACAAGGGGCGGAAGCTAGCGGATGCCTCCGCTCCTGGCAATTGAGTTTTTGCGGAGGATGGCGGGGCGGCGGGCTCGCTGTTCCAGGACAAAAATTCTTGGCATTCCTCCGTGTGTCGAGGCACACTCACAGCTCCATGAATATGCATGAGTCTGCTGCTTTGACCGGCCCGGATGTGAATCGCCGTGACTTTATCAGGCATTCCTCGACCGCCACCCTGTTGGCGACACTCGCCACTGGGGCGGTCTCGGGAGGCAAAGCGGACGCTGCGGATCCTGCTCCGGCCGTCAAGAAGGCTACGGCTCCGGTGTCCATTGGAGTGATTGGATGTGGCAGCTGGGGGCGTGATACGATCAAGACCCTTGCCGAGTTGGTGAACGCCAAGGTTTTGGGTGTCTCGGACCATTACGAAGCGTTTCTGCGCCGAGGCAAGGAATCAGCCCCCAAAGCTGAGGCCTATAAGGACTATCGTAAGCTTCTCGAGAACAAGGACATCAAGGCGGTGGTCGTGGCAACCCCCACCCATCAGCACGGCGAGATCGTGAAAGCGGCCTTGGCGGCTGGGAAGCATGTTTACTGCGAAGCTCCGCTCTCCAACACCGTCGCAGAGGCTCAGGATATTGTGCGCGCGGCGCGGGATCACGTTGGGGTCGTTTTTCAGCCCGGGCTTCAGAATCGCTCCGATCCGCAGCGTCATTTTCTTCTCCAGTTCCTCCGCAGCGGAGCTGCCGGCAGGCTCTTCAAGGCTCGCTCGCAGTGGCACAAGAAGGACAGCTGGCGCCGCAGTTCCCCGAATCCTGACCGTGAGCAGGAGTTGAACTGGCGCCTGAAGAGCGATGTTTCCATTGGGCTGGCCGGGGAGATCAGCATTCAGCACTTCGACAACGCCAGCTGGTACCTCAAGGCGGACCCCATCGCAATCCAAGGCTATGGATCCACGCAGTTGTGGACCGATGGCCGGGAGATTCCTGACACCATTCAGTTGGTGGTGGAGTATCCTGGGAAGATTCTCTTCAGTCATGAGGTGTCGCTGGGGACCTCCTTCGACAACGATCACGAGATTTACTACGGTGGCGACAGCGCCGTGATGGTTCGCAAGAACAAGGCCTGGATGTTCCGTGAGGCGGACGCTCCTTTGTTGGGATGGGAAGTCTATGCTCGGAAGGACGCCTTCTTTGGAGAGCTGGGAATTGCGCTGGTGGCCAATGCGACCAAGCTCGCCGCGCAGGGCGACAAGCCGGTCGAGGATGCGCCCTATTCCAGCACGCCCCTCTACTACGGACTTGAGGCCTTCCTGCACAATGTGCACACCGTTTCAGACGGGGTTCAGGATTTCACCGATAACTTCGACGCCAGCGACAAGAAAGCCTTGAAGGAGTACGTGGATTCTCTGAGCAAGGCGATGATGCCAGCTGCGACGTTAATGGAGGGCTATCGGGCCACCGTCCTGGCGATCAAGGCCAACGAGGCCGTGCTTAAAAATCAGCGCATCCTGATCGACAAGAGCCTCTTGGAGGTTTCCTAAGGGTGGGGGTTTGCCTTTGATTGAATTCCAACAGGCCGATGCTAAGTCTGATACACTGACGGCGAATCTTTACTAGTTCCATGAAAACCATCCCGAATCGAATCTGTTTCATTGCCCTGGGTGCCTTGCTTGCACTCAGCTCGCTTTCCGCCACAGCGGAGATGTCGATCTACAAGGCTCAGTCCTCCGGAAGCTCCGTCAAGATCGACGGTTCCTCCACCATTCACAACTGGACCGTAGAAGGGAAAATCATCGGGGGTTCGTTTGAAGTCGACTCTACTTTTCCGATCGGGGGCACTCCCGCCGCAGGCCCGGTCAATGCCAAGGCCAAGGCGGTGATTCCGGTGCGCTCGTTGAAGAGCGGAAAGCCGAAGATGGACGAGGTCATGCTGGAGCATATGAAGGGAGATAAGTTCCTGAAGATCGATTTCGAGCTCTTGGGCATGAACCTCAAGGAAGCGCCCAAGTCTGCCACGGATCCTCTGGTCTTCGACGCCACTGGCAAGCTCTCTATCTCTGGGGTCACGCGAACCAACACGATGAAGGTTACCTGCGAGCGTGCAGACCTTTCGAAGCTGAAGTTCAAGAGTGTGGCGGACATCAAGATGACGGATTTCGGCATCCAGCCTCCGGCTCCGAACATTGCCCTCGGCCTCATTAAGACCGGGGACGATGTCAAGGTGACCATCGAATGGGTTACGGCCGCTCAGAAAAGCGAACCCGCTAAGTGATTTGATCGTGCCGTGGGCCACCGGCCCAAGAGCAGCCCCGGTTCTCAAGCGCTCCGCGCTGGGGAACCGGGGTTTTCCTTTCCTCGGATGCCTGAGGCCTTCTGCGGGGGCGTTGGTGTCAGCGGTGGGCGATGCGCTGGCATGAGTGCGATAGAAAGTGCCGGTCATCAAGTATCTGCGTTTGGGCCGACCGGGGGCGCTGCGCCTTTCCATGAACTTGGAGGACGGGGAGGTGAGTTCATGGTCCGTGAGTAGGTCCAAACGGAACAGGAAACTCATTTTGAAAATCGGCGTGCCTCTTTCTGGGAGTGGGTAGCCTCTGATCCGTTCCGCTCCTGATCCCGAAGGGATCACAGCCCATAGCCGGTCGGTGGAGGACCTCCGGGACGACACCACCGGTTCTCTGTTTTAGTGCAAGGATCGTGGAGGGATCCCAGACCTCGGCAAGCGATGAGCCGTATGGGGGACAGGAGTTCCCTGCCATAGTGAGAACTGCTGTGCACTTGAACTCCGGGATTGCCCCCTGTTTTTGTCGCGCATACTTTGCGGCGTGATCCTTACATTCCTAAAGCCTTGGCGACCGGGTGCCCAGCGTCGCGCGTCCATTGCTTCAATCCTTGGCCTTCTGTCCATGATCGTCCTCCCTCTCCTCCCGGTCCATGCTCAGGAGGTTGGAGTGCCGCTTCGAGTTGGTGCGGCATCGGTCGATCTGAAGGGCGAGGACTCCATGGTCATCGCCGGTGGGATCACGGCGGGCAAGGTTCAGGGACAGGAGGGTCGACTCCGTGTCATCGCCACGGTCATCGAGCGAGGCAACACGCGCCTTGCCATCGTGGCCTGCGATGTCTTGATGCTCACACGTCAAACGCTTGACCCCGTCACGGAGGAGATCGAGACCCGCCTTGGCATTCAGAAGAGCCATGTGCTGATCAACTGCACCCATACCCACCATGCTCCCAGCACGATGCGGGTGCATGATTACGGGCCGGATGCGGCGTTCACCGCACAGGTGCAAAAAGCCATCGTGGAGGTTGTTCGTCTCGCCCAAGCTTCCTTGGTGGACTGCCGATTCCACTTTGCCCTCGGCGAGGAGCGAACCGTAGGACAAAACAGCCGCGTGCTCCTCGATGATGGACAGATCTTCTGGATTGGGCCTCGCACGAACTTCGTTCGAGCGACTGGACCTTTCGATCCGGAACTCCCTGTGCTTGGATTCAAGGACAAGGACAATGCTTGGCGGTCGCTGATCTTCAACCACAGCACGCACTCCATCGGCGGGCGTGTTCCGGGCAAGCGCTCGGCGAGCATCTATGGCTTGGCCACTCAGGACTTGGAGGCTGAATTGGGCGGAGTGGTGACCTTTCTTGAGGGCGCGTCGGGATCCACCCATAATCTGGATCTGAGTGGAGAGGAGTGTATCCGTCGCATCAGCAAGGCTGTGAAGGACACCGTGGCCCGGGCTCAGCCGCGTCCGGTGGATGTTTTGGCATCTGCCCGGCGTCAGGTTACATTTCGTGTGCGCTATTTTGATGAAGAGGCGGAGGCCGCTGCGGTGCAGCGATACTGCCGGAAGTATGCGCCGGGCGGCGCGGCGGTGATCGAGAAAGTCTTTCAGAACATGCGAGCCGAGATCGCATCGCAGCAGGGGGAATCACGAGCCACCTGGGTTCAGGCAATGCGCATCGGGGATGTCGCGATCGTCGGGGTCCCGGCGGAGTACTTTACCCAGCTAGGCATCGACATCAAAAATCGATCCCCATTCCGACATACCTACATTGCTGAGCTGGCGAATGATTGGATTGGGTATCTGCCGAATCAGGAGGGCCACAAGCTGGGCGGATACCAGGTATGGACCGGGTATCACAGCTATGCCGAACCCGGCACGGGTGAGAAGATTGCCGATGCAGCCGTTGCGTTGCTGAACCAGATTTACAAGCCGTGACCCTAGAATCTCACAATCGCTAATGACTATGAATCCAGGCGAGTTTGAGAATGAGACGCGGGCGTTAACGGGAAGAGAACGCATGGGTGGGGGGCTCTTCTTGTCCACGGGAGGGTATCGATGGCTCGGTGTGGTGGCCTTCCCTTTACGTTCGAGCCCGGCGGAGATTGTGGTGATTGGTGCAGCGTTGATCTGGCTCACGACGGCCGTGGCTCCGGTTGGCCAGGCTGCCCCGTTGTCGCCGGTAGAGGAGCTGGCGACCTTCGAGTTTGCGGACCCGCAGCTGACTGCGGAGTTAGTCGCCGCCGAACCGGACATTGTGAGCCCGGTCTCGATGGCGTGGGATGCTCGGGGGCGGTTGTTCGTGGCCGAGATGCCAGACTATCCCGTGGGGCCCGCCTCTGGACGCATCCGCATGCTCGAGGACACCGATGGCGATGGGCGCTACGAGAGCTCCAAGGTCTTTGCTGAAGGCCTGGCCTATCCAACGGGTGTCCTTCCCTGGAGCGGAGGACTCTGGGTGACGGCTGCGCCGGATTTGATATTCCTCAAGGATTTGGATGGAGATGGCAAAGCCGATCTCCGGCGGGCGGTTTTTACTGGGTTCAGCGAGGGAAATCAGCAGCTGCGCGTCAATGGGCTCAACTGGGGTTTGGATGGGTGGATTTACGGGGCCAACGGCCGGAGCGATGGGGAGGTGCGACTCGTCGAGGCCGGTGGAACGGTTTCCCTCAGAGGGCTGGATTTCCGATTCCGTCCCGACACGAGCGCCTTTGAGCCTCTCGCGGGCCGGAGCCAATTTGGACTCACGCGAGATGATTGGGGGAATCGTTTTCTGTCCTGGAACACTCAGCCAATCCGACACGACGCAGTCCCTCGATCCTATCTGCTCAGGAATCCCCGCGTTGCCGCGACGGCCGGCGTGGTCCCTCTCGTGCCCTCCTCCGACGACGGACAAGTCTTCCCGCGTACCACAGCCCCCCAGACCTTCAATCGGGAGTCCACCTCCCATTTCAACGCGCTTGCCGGGCTTACCATTTACCGTGGGGACCTGCTTCCCTCTGCCTATTATGGGAATGCGTTCGTCGGGGAAACCCTGAGGAATTTGATCCATCGACGTGTGCTGGCGCCACAGGAAGCCAGCTTTACCGCCCGTAGAGTGGAACAGAACAAGGAGTTTCTGGCCTCGCGCGATCCGTGGTTCCACCCCGTGAACTTCGCCACCGGGCCGGACGGGGCACTCTACGTCGCGGACTTCTATCGGCTGTGGGTGGAGCATCCGGGCTTCGTTCCCGAGAAGTTGCGGGGGCAGCAAAATTGGCGTGAAGGCGCCGAGCGTGGGCGGCTTTGGCGCATCGTGCCCAGGGTGAGGAGGGCGCGTGCCACGCTTCCAGTGCTGGAGAAGGCGTCCTCGGCTGAGTTGGTGACGGCCCTGCAGGATCCCAATGGTTGGAGGCGAGACAACGCCCAGCGTTTGCTCTGTGAGCGCCGGGACAGCGATTCAAGGCCCCTGCTCAAGCTAGCACTGACCCGTGCTGCGCGGCCGGAATCGCGTGTGCTCGCCCTGATGACCCTGGAATTTCTGGGAGGGCTGGAGGAGACGAATCTGATCACGAGTCTGGCGGATGCGAATCCGCGCGTTCGCGAGGTGGCGGTGCGCCTGTGTGAGCCGAGGCTGGCGCTTTCTGCCTTCTTGCAGAAGCGCGTGATTCCGCTGGCCAAGGATCGAGACGCCAGGGTGCGGCTTCAGGTCGCTCTGTCCGCAGGTGTGTTGCCTGCGGCTGATCGGCTTGAATGGCTGTATCAGGTGGCTCGCAATCCCACGGACGACGGGCTGATCTCGCTGGCTGTCCGCAGCGGTGAAGGGGACCGACCCTGGCCCTTGCTGGAACAAATTCTGTGGGCCGAACCGAGTTCCCTGGAGCCGAACGCGGAACGGTTCGGCTTTCTGAGGTCATTGGCGGCGGATGTCGGGGCGATGGGGCCGGAGCAAGATCGGCACTCCCTGCTGTCCATGTTGGTGAACCTTCGCACCCGTGGACTTACGGTGAAGCATCTGGGGCTTTTGGCGGGTTTAGTGGACGGATGGTCCTCCGTCGATCCGACATGGCAGAGTCTGATGATGGCGCGCTTGGAGTCCGACGACAGCAAGTCGTGGCTCCCCGACCTGCTTGCGCTCGCGCGCAAGACCGCAGCAGATCCTGCCCCTTTGGCGGAGGCACGGCAAGCCGCCCTTGAGGTCCTGGTTCGTGCGGCCCCCTTCTCCGAGGCGGAAGGCATTAGCGCTCTGCTCTCTCCTACACTCCCCGCCAGCCTGCAGGTCGAAGCCGCACGCGCCGTGGCGTTGCGTGGCAGTCCGGCTTTGCTCCGGAGTGTCTATCTGCGATGGAACACCTATTCCACGCCCGCGCGACGAGCTCTTTTGAGCGGGGCCTTGCGCGGCGCGGAGACGGTGTCGGTGGTTGTGGAAGCCCTAGAGGCTCGACAACTCGCAGCGACCGAGCTCGATCCAAGCACCGCTCAGGGATTGCGGCTGATACCCGTTCCGGAGCTGGCCGAGAGAGCTCGGCGGATTCTGGGGGAGGGGGTGGTGGTCGATCGACTGCAGGTGGTGGAACGTTTTTCGACCGCCGTGACCTTGCCTGGTGATGGAAAGAAGGGAGCGCTTTCCTTCGCTAAGCTCTGCCTGAGTTGCCATCGCCTCCAGGGGAAGGGGCAGCAGGTCGGGCCCGATCTGGCGGGTATCGGTAACCGGCCGAAAGAGGCCTTGATCGTCGATATTCTCGATCCCAGCCGGGTGGTATCACCTGACTATTTGAACTATGGCGTCCTGACCGAAGGCGGAGACGTGTTGACGGGTTTGGTAGTGGCGGATTCTCCGGCGGGCGTGACCCTGCGGCGTCCGAGCCTGCCCGATGAAGCGATTCCCCGTTCGAAGATTCGGGCCCTGGAAGCGAGTGGGCGCAGCCTCATGCCTGATGGTCTTGAGGCGGGGCTGACTCCGGCTGACCTGGCAGATCTGCTCGCATTCCTGGCGTATCCTGAGGGGGCTACCCTCCCCTGAACAAGACCTTCCCAGCCCCGATCGGTTCGACGATGCGCTTCTCGCTCCGACCGGCGCTGCCCTCCTTGGAATTCAGCTCCTAATCCTGGAGAAATAGATGTCTTGGAGTAGGGGCTCGACGAGACCCGTTTGCTGTGGCATCTTTCTGTCCGGTGCAGAAAAAAAAAGTCCAACAGTTTCTCGAAAAGCTGAAAAGCGTCCCGGGGCTCAGCGACGGGGAGAGGGCTCTTTACGCCGTCAGTCTAGCGTCCACTCCGGACGAGAGATGGCAACGGATGCAGACGTTTCTTCGCTTGCACAGCTCCTCCAGACCCTCCGTCGGGAAAAAATCGATTTCCTAATCGTCGGGATGTCGGCGGCTGTGCTCCAAGGGGTTCCCTATTCTACGCTGGACACAGACATCTGGGTCCATCTCCCTCCGAGGCAGTATATCCGTGTGCTGAATCTCTGTGTGGGGATGGGTGCTACGGTCGTTGCAAATACCGTTGTGATTCTTGCGGAGGGCACTGTCGTGAACTTCCTCTATCGGGTCGACGGCGTAAGGCCTTTTGCCAGCGAACATCGAAAGGCAGTCCGATTGGAATGGATGGGACAGACGGTCAGGGTGCTTCCCTTGGAGCGAATCCTGGCGAGTAAGCAGTTTGTGGGGCGGCCGAAGGATCTGGCCCACCTGCCAATCCTGCGCACCTTTCTAGCCTGTCGTGACTGTTGACCCTGGAAACGTGAGTTGGAGGGCCTCACAACAAGAGTGGTCGATTTAATTTCAACATCTTACGCACGAAATGGTTGCTCACCTAAGCAGGATACCACGCTCAATAGACTTCAGCCCCACAGTGGACACTACTGACTGGAAAGCCGTATGCGTTATGTGGAGATCCGCCAGTCCGGTTTGGAGGGAGGGGTGCGGTTAATCCCGCATCCCTACCCCTATCTAAGAGCAGCAAAGTGGCTGGAGCTTCCAGCTCCAAGGCTGGTGAGATAGGGTCTGATAGGGTCTGATGGGGGAGCAGGATGCTCCCGCCACGTTGGCCCTTTGTCGGCCAGAGGGCATTACCGTCGATACTCGTTTTTCAACCTCACCCTGCGAGTAAACGGAGATCAATGCCTTTTCTGAGGCCAGACACGACTTCCGCAGCATCGTCCGACGTTTCGCAAGCGAAACAACTCAGGTTTCCAGGTTGACCTAGAAACGCGAGTTGCCCGGCATCGATCTGAAGCAAGATCTTGGCGAGCATGGCCATCTTCGAACCTCGCCGTATCGCCTCGCGGAGACGCCTTCCGCCGTCGGACAAGGTTTCCACCGTCGCTAAAGCTATGGCGGACAGGATGGCGGACGAGGCGCTTTGACTCTAGCCATGCTCACTCAAACTTTCGCGCATCTCGACGCCGCTCAGCTCGCGCTTCTAGATGATGCTCCTGTTACCTTCGTGTGGTGTGAAGGTGGATTGTCGCCGGGGTGGAGGGGGCTGGATGCAGGTTGTTCAGGGCTTGTCGCATTCCGCAACAATCTTGGCGTAGACTGCCCGGGCGTGGGCGTAGGCTTGCTTGGCGTCGTCCATCTCATCGGGCTTGATAAACCGCTCTTTGTTCGACCACAACTGGTCCACCCCTTTGAGGCACCAGTCGGCACTTCGCTTGGAGGCCCGCACCGGTTTGCCGCCAACAGTCACAAAGACCGGGTTCGAATGGGACGAGGGTAGAATGCGGATCGCCATCCAGCTGCTTTGCTCGATCCGAGTCTCAAACGTCACCGTCTCAAGATGCCCATCGGCGACCAGGACCTTTCGAGCGACCGGATATCCGTTGACGATCAGTTCCACCGGCACCTCACGTTTGCCGCCCATGCGGGCGCGTTCCACATGCCAGTAGGGTTGTTGTTGGTAGGGCCTTCCCTGGAGGGAGCTATCCGGTTTTACATTCAGCAGCGCCGCCACTTTGGCTGAGGCTTTCACCGTGCGAGCGCTGTCCAGCTTGAGCTCGCTGCCCTTGAAGCCCATGTCCACATCCTCCACCCGGAACTCAAGGAGATGGCTGCGGCCGTCGCCCACATAGTTGCGTCCTTCCCGAATCCCTTCGCACCAGGCAGCGTAGTCCAGCGTTTTGCCCAGCTTCACATACGAGCGTCCGAGGCCGACGCGTTCGCCGTAGATGCAGGGGAAATCGGTCTCGCCGCTGATGCGGGTGCGGAAGCCGCAGTTCAGCGTTTGATACCACATGTTCAGCTCCCAGACATAGGGAGTGTCCACGGTGGACATGAAATCCACGGCGGGGGCGAGCTTGCCGTCTGGCCCTGGGACCTCATGGGTGACGTCGACCAGATACTCGTTCGCTCCGATACCATTGAGCGGGGGGATCACGTAGTTGGGGAGCTCACTCGTCTCGACCTCCAGACCCCAGCCGGAGTGCGCGGGTCCGGAGACAGCCCCCTGCTTCTTCGCCCAGCGCAGTGTGTTGAGGCAGAGGCTAGGCCAGTGATCCTTGGACGTGCCGCCGGGGTACATCTGGTCGCGAAGGAGAAGGAGACAGAGATGGCCTGACTGGTGCGAACCGAAGCCCGACACCTCGATATCGTAGCGCAGCAGATAGGGATACTTGGACACCTTATCGATCTTGCCGGTGAAGAATTGCTTCTGGTAGTCGAAGCAAGGACCCCAGGTGAGATTGCAGCCCACCTTGAGATCCTCGCCGAGGCAATGCCGCATCATGTCGGGCGCATGCACTCCTTCTGTGGGTTTGGTGTAGTGGGCGCATCCGGCGGCATGGATGTGATGATCGCCGGACCACCAGCCCATCTTCGAGGGGTCAATCCAGCGTTGGAGATCGAAGGATGCCACTCCGCGCTTCCCGTCGAACGTGAGCGTGGTGGTTTGGGGGAAATACTCTGGTCCACGGCTGCACTCGATCTGGTACTCACCGGCGGGTAGTCGAATGGTTTCGCCGTTGGCACGATAGACTTGCGCTTGAAAGCCGAAGTCGGGAGCGAGGCGTTTCGATTGCGCGGGGTAGACTCGGCCCTGGCTATCCTTGATGAGGAAGGCCGCGGTGGTTGGCTTGCGGTCTTCGTCGCGGACGCGGAAGGTGAGTTCGCCGGCGGGGGCGCACTGGAAGAGGACGTCCACCTCGCTGCGGAAGCCGAGATCCTGGGTGCCCTGTCCGACATTGAACGAGATGCGGGCTTCACGCTTTCCTGCGTCTCGGGAGTAAACTTGAAGGATGGCGTATTCGAGATGAGCGCCTGAGAGCTCTTTCTTCATGGGTTGGCGCTTGAAGAGATCGAGATCGCACCAGAGATCTGAGGCGTTCGGTTCGCCTTTGAGCAGCTTCCCCTTGCGGAAGGTTTTATCAGAGGGGTTGGAGCTGGAGCCACCTTCGAAGAGTGAGATAGCCTGGGGGCTGACCGCCCTCAGTTCGGCGGTGGTGCCTGACTCATTGTGGACCTTGACGAGAAAAACAGTCCATCCCTTCTCGACGAGTTGCGGTTTTGCGGGGCCTTGGGCCGCTTTCACGCGCATTTCCGGGTTGATGTTCACGCCGGCGAGGCAGTAGCGATCGAGCAGGGTCTGGAGCTTTTCTGACGCAGAGGGCCCGTCTCCTTGGGAGAGGAGTTCCTGAGCGATGAGTGCATCGGCCGAGGTGAGGGGCGCGCCGAGGAATTGGAGTGCTTCCTGTAGTCGTCGCGCCTGGGCCGCGAGCGGTTGCCATTCCACGTCCGGCACGAGCGGCAGCGTCTGAGCGCCTGCGGACAGGGTGAGAATCAAGAACGTGACGAGCAGGAGTGATTCCTGAAGCCGATGCGAGGGAGATTGAAAAGTCATAGGCTCTTATGCGGTTCGCTGTGTGGTTCAACCGCACAGTGGCAAAGGGGATTCGAGCGGTCACTCAAAATTCTCAGACGAGTAGGCCTCCGGATGAAGACTTTCTAAATCGCTCGCTGCCCTGAAGGCCCACAAGCAAGGGCTGACGCAGCAGCTTTCCATCCCCGGAGGAGGTGGAAGGATGAATCTCACGCAAAGATGCAAAGACGCAAAGAATGAAGGGGGCAGAGGGGGCTGTTGCATGGTTCTTCCCACCTTTGCGTCCTGGCGTCTCTGCGTGAGTCCAATTGCACCAAACCTCCGGATGAAAACTTTCTAAATCGCTGACCTACAAGTGATTCCGAAAGTGTTCTTTTAGCCCTTTTATGGGCTTCCTCGCGAGGAGATCTGCACTCGGACACGGCCGGATCGAATTTTTATGACTGTCTGCATCCGTGGTGGCTTGACACCCTTTTTCTCGCTGGTAGCCTCTCGCTTTCTTGGTCTCGAACCGATTTCGTACCGTGAGACCAGGCCGGTTGGATAGCCGCCGGTAGAACGCCTGATATTGACCGATCGACATGAAACGCACGTATCAACCGTCCAAGATTCGCCGGAAGCGGCAGTATGGGTTCCTGAACAGGAACTCGACCAAGAGTGGCCAAGGTATCCTCGCCCGCAGGCGGCGCAAAGGACGTAAACGTCTGACGCCCGTCTGATGCCCCATGTCCACGCCGCCCGAATCCTCCCAAGGACTGCCCGTCGGGCGACGTATTAAGTACAATTGGGATTTTACACGGATCAAGACGGCTGGACGTCGTAACACCCTTGGATGCCTCATGCTCAACTGGCTGGCTTCCAAGCAGTCGGGGCCTTCAAGGCTTGGCGTGGTGGTCAGTCGCAGAGTCGGCAATGCTGTGGTTCGCAATAGAGCTAAGCGCTTGATGCGTGAGGTCTTTCGTCGGAACCAAGCCAAGATTCCTGGCGCGTTTGATTTGGTTTTAATCGCCAGATCCTCCATCCAGCGGAGGTCTTATGCCGCGGTCGAGCGTGATTTCATGGATGTCCTGCGTCACGCGCGTATTCTGGGCTGAAATGAAGCATGTGAAGCCCCGCAACCCCAGCGGTTTATAAGCATGAAGTCGATTCCAGGAGTGATTCTGTGTCGGCTGATTCGTGTTTATCAATGGGGGATCTCACCTTTACTGTCGGCACTATTTGGTCCTGCGGGGTTGGGGTGTCGGTTTACTCCTACCTGCTCTAGTTACATGCTTTTGGCCGTCGAACAACATGGCACCTTGCGCGGTGCTTGCCTGGGATTGAAGCGGCTTTGTCGCTGTCAGCCCTGGGGAGGAGCAGGGCATGACCCTGTTCCCGAGGTCACCCCTCAATGCGGCAGGAAGGCCGCCATACACTCCCTTTTCTAATGGATCGTAAAGCCATCATCGTCATTTCGCTCTCCGTCCTGCTGCTGTTCACTTGGCCGACGCTTTTTAAAAAGCTCTACCCCCCGGCTGCGGTGTCTGAAGCGGCCGTGGCCTCCGAGACTGCGGCCAATGCTCCAGCCACCCTGGCGGCCTCAAACGTCGTTTCAAATCTGTCGGCACCTGCCAATACAGCGATCTTCGCTGCCCCTAAGAATTCCCCGGAGCAAACCTTCACCCTGTCTAACAGTGTGGCGCGCTATGTCTTCACTTCCCATGGGGGGGGAATCAAGTCGGTCGAACTGCTCCAATATCCGGAGAGCGTGGCTTGTATCAAGAAGGGGGTTACCAATGCAGTGGCGCCCCGTCCTGCCAGCCTCGGTGTCTCTGCCCTTGTTCCAGCCATGTCCTTGCTCGGGGACGCCTCCTGGATGGATGACGCTGCCTTCACCATGCGTCTGACCGCCTCCGGAGTGATCGCCGAAAAGCCTCTGCCCAACGAATTGGTGCTCGTGAAGGAATTCCAACTCGGAAGCAACTATCTCCTCAGCTGCAGCCTACGGTTGGAGAATCGCACAGGAAAACCGGTGGCTGTGCCGCAGCAAGAGTTGGTGGTGGGGACGGCGGCTCCCATGAGCTTGACGGACGATGGGACCAAAGTGGGTTTCTATTGGGGTCGGGACAAGAGTGTAGAGCATGTGACGCTGTCCTGGTTTCAGAATGCGTATTTAGGATGCATACCTGGCACGCCTAGGTCGCTGTATCAGGAGGGGAACAGCAATGTGACCTGGACTGCAGTTCACAATCAGTTCTTTGCCATGGCGGTCATTCCGACCAATGCCGCCGGAATCGGAGCGCATGTTGTCTCTCGCGAGCTGACACTTCCCGGCCCGACCCCAGCGCAGTTGGCGGAGGTGCCGAATGCCGTTCTGTCCCCTAAAGGCTACCAGACCTCGATGCTCTATCCTGCGGTGACGATCCCGGCAGGCCAGGCACTGGAGCGCAACTACGCGATCTACTCTGGTCCGAAGGAGTACAACTCGCTGTCCCGTCTGGGCACCCAGTTCAAGTTCGATTTGGACCAGATCATGGGGTTCGATCAGGTGCTCTTTGGCTCCTTCTCTGGAGTCTTCGCCAAGGTTCTCCTCTTAGCGATGAATGGTTTGCATGCGTTGGGCCTCTCCTATGGTTTAACCATCGTGGCCATCACGGTGATCATCAAATTACTGTTCTGGCCGCTGACCCGGGCCAGCACGCGCTCCATGAAGCGGATGCAGCTCCTGCAGCCTCAGATGAAAGCGCTGCAGGATAAGTTCAAGGACGATCCGGCCAAGCTGAACAAGAAGATGATGGAGTTCTGGAAAGAGCATAAGGTGAGTCCCTTTGGAGGGTGCCTGCCTATATTGCTCCAGATGCCCGTCTTCATCGGCTTCTTTGCAATGATCCAGACGGCCATCGAACTCCGAGGCGCCAGTTTCCTCTGGGCCTGTGACCTTACTCAGCCGGACACGCTTTTCTATATTCCGGGCCTCAATTTCCCTTTCAATCCCATGCCGTTGCTCATGGGGGTGACCATGCTCTGGCAGGCGCGCCTTCAGCCGATGACCCCCGGCATGGATCCGATGCAGGCGAAGATGATGAAGTACATGCCCCTCATGTTTCTCGTCATGCTCTATAACTTTTCCTCAGGCTTGACGCTTTACTGGACCGTGCAGAACTTGCTAGGAATTCTCCAGACGAAGCTGACCAAGGCGCAGGATGAAAAGGTGGCGGTTGTCGCCCCTGCAGGTCCTGTCCGGCCGGCCGCCACTGGCAAAAAGAAACCCTGAACTCCCAACGCGCCCCGTTGAGTCCCGTTATGCCTGATGCCCCCAAAGTTGTCCTGGAAACCTTGCTGAAGCAGCTTGGGTTTGATGTGACCATTGAGGAACTTCAGCTCGAGGAAGGCCTCGTTCTCGACGTGAAGACCGATGATCCGGGGCGCCTGATCGGCCGCCAGGGGCAAACCCTCGCCGATCTGCAATATGTGCTCAATCGGATGCTGTTCCAGGGAGATGATAGCGTTCCCAAGGTGACGGTGGACGTGGGTGGCTATCGCACGCAGGCTCGGGATGCGCTGGTCAAGAAGGCCAAGGAAGCGGCGGATAAAGTGAGACGTTGGGGCGATGTCATCGAGTTGGAGCCGTTGAACTCCTACGACCGCCGCGTGGTGCACACAGCGCTGAAGGACGACCCAGATGTCGAAACCCACAGTGTTGAGGTGGAAGGTACCAGCAAGAAGGCGGTTTTACTGCGACCGAAACGCGCCTGAGCTTCCCGCTATGAAACACCGCCTGGCGCTGCTGGTTCTTTTCCTCGCGCTGGATGCCCGGTTGGCCCGCGCCCAGAGTGACGTTTCGTTCCGAAACGAGGTCCAGCATGTCATCGACCGCGGCCTTGCCTGGCTCAGTTCCCAGCAGAATAGCAACGGCTGGTGGTCCACCCCCGACCATCCTGCTGTCACGGCTTTGGCGCTGACTGCCTTCCACGGAGACACCGCTTCTCCTCCGCGTGCTTCGAATCAGGCGCTTCGCCTGGGTTATACCTTTTTGAAGAGTTGTGAGAAACCAGACGGGGGTATCTATCAGCGCGATCTCGCTTCATACAATACCTCGCTCTCGATGATGGCTTTTCTCACCGCACCCCAAGGAGATTTCGACGATCTTTTGCGACGAGCTCGAAAATATCTTGTGAGCTTGCAGCAAGACCGGGGTACCCCGGGGCGTCTCGATACCCCGTTCGACGGAGGGATAGGGTACGGAGGCGTTCAGAGGGATCCCGATGTCAGCAATACCTACGTGGCGTTGCAGGCGCTGCATTTTAGTCGTCGACTGGTTGAGGATCGCCATCCTGATTCTGGACGCGATCTTAATTGGGGGGCTGCGCTGCACTTCCTCGAGCGCTGCCAGAACCTCCCTGACCGCAATCCAGAGCCGTGGGTCAGCCGGGAGGCGTCAGACCGGGGCGGGTTCGTCTACCATCCGGGCCGCAGTATGGCGGGCGGTGAGACCAACGCGGTCACCGGTCGCGTGGCGCTTCGATCCTATGGGAGTATCAGTTATGCCGGTCTGCTGAGCTACATCTACGCGGATTTGAAGAAGGAGGATCCGAGGGTCGCTGCGGTTCTGGAATGGCTTCGAACCCACTACACACTTTCCGAGAACCCTGGAATGGAGCAAGCGGGGCTCTACTACTATCTTCACCTGCTGACCAAGGGTTTGAGTGCAGCGGGAGTGAACGAGTTGGAGTTGCGCGACGGGCGGAAGGTTGCTTGGCGACGGGAGGTAGCTCTTCGTTTGATGGAGTTGCAGCAGCCGAACGGCTCGTGGGTAAATGCTAACCCGCGCTGGTGGGAAAAGGATCCGGTGCTTGCTACAGCCTACTCCGTCATGGCGCTAGAGACGCTCTTTCGCGCTTTGTGAACGAGCTCAGAATGGCCAACTGATCCCCGCCGATAAGTAGATACCCTGGCTGAGCTTAAACCAGAGTTCCATTTGCTTCCGAACGCCCCCCTCTCGCCCCCCCCCTTCTAAAAGGCTGGCCCCCAGCCTATCTTTTGGGGAAAGGTGGGGCTGTTCCACTTTCACTGTATGAGTGAGCCAATGCGAGCCCTGCTGGTCGAGGATTGCGAGGCCGACGCTATCCTCCTGTTGCGAGCCCTGGGGCGGGCGGGCTTCATCGTTGACTGGCAGCGAGCGGATTCCGCCCTGCAATTCGAGGCTTTGCTGGATCAGGGTGGGTGGGATGTGGTGATCGCGGACTACTCGCTGCCACAGTTTGGTGCCATGGCCGCCCTGGTCCGGATTCAGGAGCGGAGCCTTGAGATTCCTTTTATTATTGTCTCGGGGGTGGTCGGCGAAGAGGTGGCGGTTGAGGCCATGCGCGCAGGGGCCCACGATTTCATCACCAAGGGCAATCTGTCTCGCCTCGCACCTGCGGTTCATCGCGAGTTGCGTGCGGCTCGCGAACGCAAGCAGGCACGCGGGGTGCCGGATCCTTCACCGCAGCGTGATCAGGCTCTCGCGTCGCTGGGACGCTGGGAATGGTTCGTTCCACTGGCCTTCGCCACCTCCTTAACCCTCGTCATCGGTCTTGCGGTCAAGCGCCTGATTGAATGGTGTTGGCCCCGGCTGCCACTTCTCGAGACTGCCTTGCTGATGCTGGCTGTCGCCGGGCCGGTGGTCGCTGCTAGCCTCCATTATCTTCTCAGCCATCGACGAGCGCTGATGCAGCGCATGATCTCTGACTTTGTCGAGAAGCGGCGGCTCAAGGAGATGCAGCGCCGTCTCGCGGATCGCACCCGTGAGCTCGAGAATACCCTGACTGAGCGGCAGCGCCATGAGGAGCATCTCAAGGCTCAGCACGCCCTGACCCGCATTATGGCCGGCTCAGATCCTCTCGATCAGGCTTTTACCGACTTGCTGAAATCCTTCTGCGCGACACTGCGTTGGGAGGTGGGTGAGTATTGGGTGATGCTTCCGGGCGATGGTGGTATGACGATGGCCACCTCCTGCGGTGTGAGGCCCGCTGATGCCGGTCGGCGTGGTGTATCATCCCTCTTCCAATTGCTGGCCCTGCGAGCCTGCGCTGCGGAAGCCCCGCTCTGGATTACGGATTTACGAACCGAGGTGCTTTCCTCGCCGGACGCTGTGTCGGTGGGTTCTTCGCTTCGATCGGCGCTGGCCTTTCCAATCCGGCTGGGCCGGGACATCTTGGGTGTGAAGGTGTTCGCCAGCTCGCAGTTGAGGGATCCTGATCCTGAACTCCTGAAATTGCTGGGAGATATTGGCAACCAAATCGGGCAATTCTCCGAGCGCCGTCGCGCACTGGATGAACTTCGCCGCACCCATGAGGAGTTGGAAACGCGGGTGGCGCGCCGAACGGCCGAGCTTGCCAACTTAAATGAGGCTCTGAGTCGCAGCGAATTGAGTCTCCGGCATGCTCAGCAGATCGCTCGCTTGGGAAGCTTTGAGATCCGGTTTCCGCTAGGAGAGTCACGAGGGAATTATTGGTCGGAGGAGGCCCTTCGGATCGCAGGGCTCGATCCGCTGCGAACCGAGTTGTCCATGCAGGAGTTCGTCAGCCGGTGGGTGCATCTCGATGATCGCACCCGAGTAAGTGGAGAGCTCCAACGACTTTGCACCCACGGGCATTCTTCAGAGTGCGAGTGCCGGGTGCAGCGCTCTGACGGGGGGATCCGCTATGTCCGGATCTCCGCTGAGCCGACCCGAGATGCGAACGGTTCTGTGGTGGGCCTCGTCGGGACCTTGCACGATCTGACCGAGCGCAAAGAGTTGGAGCGCGAGTTGCTGGAGATCAGCGAGAATGAGCAGCGTCGCATCGGCCAGGATCTTCATGATGATCTGTGTCAGCATTTGGCAGGCATCGAGTTCATGAATCAGGCCTTGCAGGAACGACTGCGACTGGAAGGACATGAGGAGGCAGGTTTGGCTCGCCAGGTGGGCGATCTCGTTCGTGGAGCGATCAACCAGACGCGTGGGCTCGCACGGGGTTTGTCTCCGGTGCTGGTGGAATCCCTCGGTCTGTTCGCGGCCCTCGAAGATCTCGCGGCCCATATCCAGCAGGTCTTTCATGTTCGTTGCGAGGTGGATGTAGATCCCACCATCGACATTCGGGATCTTCCCTCTGCTACGCACTTGTATCGAATCACCCAAGAGGCCATAAACAATGCCATCCGTCATGGCAAAGCGGATGTGATGCGCATTGAGCTGACACGATGTAAGGATCTGGCCCGGCTTCGGGTGATCGACAATGGTCGAGGTTTTCCAGAGCCAACGTCATCTGGAAAGCAGGAGACTGGTCTTGGGCTACGTATCATGAACTACCGCGCTGGAATGGTCGGCGGGTCGCTCCATGTGGGGCCCGCGCCAGAGGGCGGGGTGCAGGTGGATTGCCTGTTTCGAACGGATTTATGAAAGCGCCTCTTCCCCCCAAACCTGCTCGCAAAGCCAAGGCTCGAATCTTGATCCTCGACGATCATCCTATCATGCGGGAAGGGCTTGCGCAGTTGCTGTCACGCGAGCCGGACCTGCAGGTCTGTGCTGAGGCGCACGACGCCCGTGAAGCGCTCGAGAAGATTGCGCGATCTACGCCGGATCTCCTGCTCGCCGATCTGTCTCTTCCCGGCAGGGGCGGGCTCGAGTTGATCAAGGATCTCCACATTCAATTCCCTGAGGTGAAGGTGCTCGTCCTCTCGATGCACGACGAGTCGCTCTACGCCGAGCGAGTGCTGCGCGCCGGCGGACGCGGTTACATCATGAAGCAGGAGGGGGGCAGGAAGCTTCTGGAGGCCATCCGTAAGGTGCTTGCGGGTCAGATCTCGGTAAGTGAGCGGATGTCTGGGCGGATTCTCGAGATTTTCGCCGGTGGAAAGACCGCGAGCGCGGGAGGCACGGTGGAATGTCTTACGGACCGGGAGCTTGAAGTTTTTAAGCTGATAGGCAAAGGACTCGCTACTCAGGAGATCGCGTCGCAGCTGAACGTGAGCGTGAAGACCGTCGAAGTGCATCGGGTGAACATCAAGAGCAGACTTCAGCTGACGACCCTTCCGGAACTGGTGCATAAAGCCGTTCTTTGGGTGGAGAGCAGCGGCTCGGAGTAGCACGGTGCGGTTCGTTACGAACGGTCGGATGGACTGGCCTCAAAATCCGATTTCCGAGTTTTACTCCTAGAGAAACTTGCCCGGGTTGAGAATGCCCTTCGGATCCAGGGCCTGCTTGATCCGACGATGCAGGGTGTCTACCCCCGGAGTTACCGCCATTTTCCACCAGGGTTTCTTGGCAATGCCGATCCCGTGTTCGCCTGTGATGACCCCGCCCAAGTCCAGGACCCCTTTGAAGAGCTCATCCAGCGCCCGGTCTGCACGCTTCTTCGCATCGGCCTGCGCGTAGTCCACCATCACATTCACGTGGATGTTCCCGTCGCCCGCGTGCCCGAAGCAGGCCACTGCCATGCCGTGCTTCTTTTGCAGCTTCGCTCCCAGGGTGAAAAGTGCCTCAAGCCGTCCGCGCGGGACCACCACATCCTCGTTCAGCTTGGTCAGGCCCGTGTCGCGGAGAGCGTATGAGAACTCGCGTCTCACAGCCCAGAGCGCTTCGCAGCCCTTCGGTCCCAGAGCACGTTTCAGAGACACTGGCTTCAACCTTTTCAGCCGGCTCTCAAGCTCACGGATCTCGCGTTCGACCGAGGCCTTCTGCCCGTCGAGTTCAGTGATCAGAAGCGCGTTGCAGCCTTCGAGGTCACGGCTGCCGGTCCTCTTGCGTGCCGCTTTCAGGGTGAAAGCATCGGCGATCTCCAGCGCACAGGGGAGATACCCTGCTTCAAAAATCGTCTCTAATCCCAACACGGCGTCTCGCATGCGAGAAAACCCCACGGCCAGTGCCGCTCGATAAGGGGGTAGGGGGAGAAGCTTGAGGGTGGCCTCGGTCACCACTCCCAGAAGCCCCTCGCTCCCGACGAACAGCCGATGGAGATCGAAGCCGGTCTTGTTCTTGTGGGTTCGACTTCCAAGCCGCAGGATTTCACCCTCTGCGGTGACGACTTCCAGGCCAAGCACGTAATCGCGGGTGACGCCGTACTTGAGGCAGCGGGGTCCTCCCGCGTTCGTGGCGATATTCCCTCCCAGGCTGCAGTCCGCCCGGCTGGCGGGATCGGGGGGATAGTAGAGTCCGCGCTGCTCGACCGCCGACTGGAAGGCTGCGGTGATGACGCCGGGTTGGACAACCCCGACGAAATCTTGCGGGCTGATTTCTATGATTCGGTTCATTCGCTCCATGGAGAGAACGATGCCGCCTCTCAGCGGGACGCAGCCTCCCACATAGCCGTGGCCGGCTCCCCGTGCGGTGACCGGTATGCCGTGGCGGTTTGCGAAGCGAAGGATGGTGGCAGCGCTGCGGGCCGTCGAAGGCAGCGCGACGGCGTCCGGTACACGGGAGGCAAACCATTTGTCCTTGGCGTAGGGCAGACGCGCTTCCTCGTTCAGGAGGAGTTCGCCTGGTTTAAGGAGTCGCTGGAGCGACTTGAACGTCGATGAGCTAGGGGTGGGGGTCTGTTTCATTCGGAGACTGAAGCAGAGTCGATCAGGGCGCGGGCATCGATGGCTTCCTCGTCCGGAACCGCCACGTGGATTCCACCTGTGGCAAGCGAGTAGCCGTCCGTGCAGAGAGCTGCGAGCTCGTTGAGAATTTCGGGATGGTAGCCGGCGGCCTCCAGGCAGGATCCTATCACGTGGGCCTGGGCGGGTTGGAAAGTTGTGTAGATGGTTTTCATGGGATGGGTTTATGGAGGGGACTCAGGCCGCTCGATCCCTATATTGCATGGCTGAATCGTGTAGTTCAGCGAAAAACATGACACCTGCTCCGGTCTGGTGCACGCTCGAGACCCGGATCAAGGTGGTCTGGCCGATGAGCGAATGGGCCTGATTCACGACGACCAGGCCGCCATCCGGCAAATGCCCCACCGCCTGCCCTCGCTCCCGACCTTCCCGCACGAGCTTCAGCTGCATGACCTCTCCGGCCAGGATCATTGGTTTTAGGGCAAGCGCCAATTGCGCAAGGTTCACGCAGGCGATGTTCTGCAGCTCGGCGATTTTGGAAAGATTGAAGTCGGTGGTAAAAAGCTTGGCGCTTAACTCCTGTGTCAGACGCAGGAGCTTGCCATCCACGCCGCTCTCCATGGGATAGTCGGTGTCGTTTAATCGTGTCTCAATTCGCGGGTTCTGCTGG